>JBLNEK010000248.1:0-6924 GCA_050262635.1 Candidatus Sericytochromatia bacterium
GCCGAAGTCAAGGCCGTTGAGGCGGTTATCGGACGGCGCGATAGCTTCTGATGATGCCACGAACAACATAAAACCCCGTTACCGTCACCACCAGGGTAACGGCAATGAAAAGTGGCAGCCAGTACGTCCGGTGGTGCCACCGTTCAACAAATTACGGCGTACAACAGGCTCGTGAGGATGGTGAGTCCCACCGCGGGCAGTTACCCGTCCCGCGCAGAGCATTTCGCGCTCCTGTAAAGACGCGCTGTGGTGCGCATGCTGAACGGAAGACTGCCTTACCCAGTTGGGGGCAACCAGCTGTGTCTCGAAGCGGAGCGCGAAAGTGTCTCGACGGTAAAGATGAAGCGTAGCGTCGCTCTCGACGCGGTGGGACGGAGGATAAGGATGCCGGCGACTGATCATGACTGGACTAAGCCCGCAGCTATGGCGATCCCCAAGGAGGGCTACTTCGAAGAGGAGCGCGGCCGGTACGGCCCCGTCTTCCCAAGGACCCCTGCCTGCCACGGCTTCTCAATCATCGCCAAGGTCAAGGAGGGCCGCGAAGAGGCGGTCCGCGCATACGGCAAACAGATCGAGGAGGCGATCAAGGGCAGCCCCGAGGTGCTCGCGCCGCTTCGGCTGCACTACCTGCGCTGGGTGCTGTTCGACGTCGGGTCGGGTTTGCACTTTCAATATCAAGGGATCTTCGACACCGACTTCGATAAATACACCGAGGATGCGGTGCAGCTGTTCAGTCAGACCGGCATCACTACCGTGTTCACCAATCTTGAGGGATTCCCGGAGGATTGGAAGGAAAATCCGGACGCGTTCATCAAGTTCGTCCGGGAGCACCAGGTGCCCAGCTTCCTCGAGTACGGCGAATATCCCTATGTGACCGCTGACGAGATCAAGAAGGCGCTGCGGTTGAAGGCGGCCTTCTCGGACATGCTCGACCAGATGCAGTGACCGGCGCCGGTGCTTGAATTCGACGACATCCAGCACATCCTGCTGACCCGCACCCCGGCCATTACGGGCCGCTATGAGTTCTTAACGTTCGACACCGCCGATGGCGGGCGGGCATGGCTGTCGGCGCTGTTGGACAAGACACAGTCCGCCGCCGATGCCGTCGCCACGATGGACGGCTCCGACCGGTGGGTGACCTTGGCGTTCACGTGGAACGGTCTGCGTGCGCTTGGGGTGCCCGAGGAGTCGCTGCAGACTTTTCCGGAGGAGTTTCGCGAGGGAATGGCAGCCCGGGCTAACATCCTTGGGGACACTGGCGCCAATGCACCCGAGCACTGGGTCGGGGGCCTGGGCGGCGAGGATCTGCACGCGATCGCGATCTTGTTCTCACGTACCGACGAGCAGTGCCGACGATCCATCGCGGAGCACGACAAGCTACTCGCCCGCACCGAGGGCGTGCGCAGCCTTTCGTTCCTCGACCTCAACGCGACACCACCGTTTAACTATGCTCATGACCATTTCGGCTTCCGGGATCGGTTGTCGCAGCCGGTGATGAAGGGTTCTGGTGAGGAGCCGACACCGGGCTCCGGCGCGGCACTGGAGCCGGGCGAGTTCATCCTGGGATATCCCGACGAGAACGGGCGGGTGGCAAATCTTCCCGAGCCAGAGGTCCTTTCACGAAACGGCAGCTACATGGCCTACCGCCGACTGCAGGAACATGTCGCGCGGTTTCGAGATTATCTGCTCGAGAATGCCGAAACCAAGGACGAGCAGGAGCTGCTCGCAGCGAAGTTCATGGGTCGGTGGCGCAGCGGTGCGCCCCTGGTGCTCGCACCGGAGCAGGATGATCCCGAGTTGGGTGCAGATCCGATGCGCAACAACGACTTCAACTACAAGGAGATGGATCCGTTCGGATATGCGTGTCCGCTCGGCTCGCATGCCCGCCGGTTGAATCCGCGCGACACCGCTCACTACATGAACCGTCGACGCATGATCCGCCGCGGCGCGACGTACGGACCCGCCCTGCCGGGGGGTGCAAACGACGACGGCGTGGATCGCGGCATCGCCGCGTTCATCATTTGCGCCGACCTTGTGCGTCAGTTCGAGTTCGCCCAGAACGTGTGGATCAACGACAAGAGCTTCCACGAACTCGGCAACGAACACGACCCAATCGTCGGGACCCAGGACGGCACACTCGATTTTACCGTCCCGAAAAGGCCGATCCGCAAGGTGCACAAGGGCATTCCGGCGTTCACCACATTGACCGGCGGGGCGTATTTCTTCCTGCCCGGGCTGAACGCAATGCGCTACCTGGCCTCGCTCGGCAACTGAAGGATCAATCATGAGCACCCTGCCGCAGGCACGCACCTATAACCAGAACCACGTCCCCCGGGCCCACACCGGCGGGCGGCGCATCAGCATTTACTGGACGTGGAGCTACCCGTGGGAGTCCCAGCGTGATCCGGCCGAAATCTACAACCGCTTCTCCACGATGACCGAGGTCCGAAACGTGGCGTGGCCGGCGTACGAGACGCCGGAATACAACGCAGCTAACTTCCTGCAGGGCATCGCAGGCACGCTGGAGCTCTTCCACCGGTCCGCCCTGGCATTTCAGGAGCTCGCCGGAGAGGCCACCGGGCACCCGGTCGCCGTCTACCAGCGCATCGACCAGGCCGGCTACAAACTGCCGATCGACGAACGGATACTGGCCGACACCGACACGCTCATGGTGTTCGGGCTCGACCATCTAATCTCCGAACAAGAGGCCGCAGCAGAAGAGATCGCAGCCATCACCGCCTGGCTGAAGCGGGAAGGAACCTGCCTGCTGCTAGCACCGCACCACGACGTGGGCTTCACCGACGACTACGCGCAGCGCCAGGTCGAGTACGAACACCACGGCGACCGACTCGTGCCGCGCCAGCAACGCTTCAGCCAATACACCCGCTCGCTGATGCGGGCACTCGACGTGCCCGTGCACAACATCTGGGGATTGCGGCCGGCCGTCGTTGAAGGCACCAAGGAAATCGCACCCTTGACCGCCGTCCGCGACCTGGACGGCGCCCGGCTCCTCGACAACGTCACCACCTTCAACTTCCACCCGCACCTGCCGCACTACGCACTCACCGCGCCGGAAAGCGACACGCTACGGGTCCTCGGGAAACAGCGCGTCGACCCGAACCGGCCACATCCGTTCACCGCTGAGGGCAACACCGAATTCAACGTCCTGATCTGGATGCCACCGATCGGGCAACGCGCGGGCGACATCGTGCTCATCGACTCGACCCACTTCACCACGCTTTTCGGAGGAACAGACAGCCTCAAAAACCTGTGGCACAACCTGGCCACCATGAAATGAGCAAGCCGACCGAAACGATCAAATCGGCGGCGGCCGCTCCGATACCTCCGCACCACTTGGTGACGGGAACTGCTCGATGCGGTCGACATCAAACACTGGCGGTGCCCTTAGCCCACGCCCAGGCCGTTAGGCGCCAGTTCGCGTCAACGTTGCGAAGAGCCACGGTAAAGACCGATCCAGTCTGCGTGACCTGCTTGCCCTGCAGGGTGAACGACATCGTCGCGGGGACAACGACATAGCCGTAATCGCCGGTGACATCGACATGCCGTGGCTCGTCGAGAGTGATGCGATAGTCCGAAGCCCCTAAGTGCCGACCCTCGGCGAGCACGTCTGCCCACCAGTCCTGGCTAGCTGTTTTTCCCTGCCACACATGCGGTGACATTCCGTCCAGAATTTGCATGGGGTCGGCGCATGTCGCGGCCATCGCCTTGGCGTCACCGTTGTTGAACGCATCGACGTAGTGGAGCACTGCCAACATTGGATCGTTTGAGTCAGACACAACTGGTCTCCTCGCGCCGAGTGCCCCTTGCATTTATTGTCCGTCGGTTCGACAGGCGCTGCGATCGGTTCGAGACGAGATCGAACAACAAGTGCCGCAGGTCAGTAGCCCTACCTGCGGTTCGACGTCAACGTCGGTATCGACACTCGGGCTAGATCGCGGCCTCGCATGGCATGGTTGCTCACCGGCAACCGCAAGTACGGAACCACCTACGTCCAGGTGATGTACGCCTCGCCGATGGTCAGACCGCGACGCCGTCATCACAACCCGCATCGGTGAGCAAGTTCCGCGATCTTGGCCAACCAGGCCGGTCCGGCAAAGACGAGTGGCCGACGCGCCACACACCAAGCCGCCGAGCAACCAAGTCTGGAGCTGGGCAGGCTGGTGAGGGCGTTGGGCGAGCCCTACAAACAGCGGACACTGATGCCGGCGGTGGACCGGCACATCGCGGCCCGCCGCTCCAGCAGTCACGCAGCATCGACCTACCAGCCGAAAGAGGTCTCACGATGGCACTAATGGGAGCACTGGAGAAGGCCGTCCCGATCGCGACGCTCGTCTTTGTCGTGTCGAGCATGTTGGCGATGGGGCTAGGACTAAAAGTTGCCCAAGTCTCGGCTCCGCTGCGCAATCTGCGACTCGTCTCGTTGTCGCTTCTGGCGAATTTTGTGCTGATGCCGGCGTGCGCGGTGTTGCTTACTCGACTGCTGCGACTCGACGAACCGCTGGGTGTCGGACTCCTGCTGTTGGGCGCGGCCGCCGGC
Organism: Candidatus Sericytochromatia bacterium; assembly: GCA_050262635.1. Classification (GTDB taxonomy): domain Bacteria; phylum Actinomycetota; class Actinomycetes; order Mycobacteriales; family Mycobacteriaceae; genus Mycobacterium. Next base: position 4,559 of record JBLNEK010000248.1, read on the forward strand.
GCGCCGTTCCTGCCCAAGCTCACACAGATCGCGAAAGGCAATCTGGCGTTCGCGGTCGCTTTGATGGTGTTGCTGATGGTTATCACGGTGGCCTACATGCCACTCGTGTTGCCGATCTTGCTACCGGGCGTGTCGGTCAACCCGGTGAGGATCGCCCTCTCGCTGGTTCTGACGATGTTCCTCCCGCTGGGCGTCGCACTCGCCGTCAACGCCAGACTGCCGGCTGCGGCCGCGCGCGCCAAACCGCTGTTCGATCGCCTTTCCAGTGTCGGCCTTATTCTTGTCGTGGTGCTGCTGGTGGTCGTCAACTTCAACAAGGTGCTGTCCGTATTCGGCACCCGTGCCATCCTGGCCGGCCTGCTGTTCATTGCCTTGGGTTATGCCGTGGGATGGGCGCTCGGCGGCCCGGCGGCCGACACGCGACCCGTCCTAGGCCTGGGCACGGCGCAGCGCAACATTGCCGCGGCCCTCGTGGTGGGCAGCCAAAGCTTCAGCAACCCCAGTGTCGTCGTCATGGTGGTCGTCGTCGCCATCGTCAGTCTCCTGATACTCCTGCCGATGTCGCGGTTGCTGGCCAAGAAAGGCTAGTCACCCGCAGGCGGCGTGGGCAAGGCCCGCGACTGGCGCCAGTGTGGTCGACAACCCGTGACGTCGGCTTTGATACACCAGCCCGCGGTGCACCCAAACCGCACTCCGATCTCACCAACTCGCGCTGCAAGAAGCGACAGGTCGGTGTGGATGAAATAGTCGAAGGTTCCGCACCGTGTAGTCGGTGAGATGCTTTTCCGGGAGCGTACGGTCAGCTTCTTCTCAGTAGGTCTTGAAGCTAGCTCGCGCCGCCAGTTATTCGACCGACGCGTTTCGTCAGCTGCATCCCTGCAACCACCGCTATTGGTGGGGCCACCGGGCGGCGATTTGGTGACCAGCAACGTTAGCTACGGCGGTTGATCTGGTCCCAGCATCATCCCAGCAGCCAGGGTTTAACGGTGGTCTTCCGCAAACCTCAGAACTCCACCAATAGTCTGCGCAAGATCATCGATCAGTGAGATGCCTTGCGGCACAACGCAAATCGGGGCTGCTGCAACGGCCCTACCACCACCAACACGCGTTAGCTGAGAATGACGGCAAACCCGCGGAATGGACTGTAAATCCGTCGGCTTACGCCTACGCAGGTTCGAATCCTGCACCTGCCACCGTGTGATGTCTCGGGACATCGTTGACAGGTGTCCCCGCCGATACCCTCCGCCGAGCCGCCACCGGCACACGCCAACCGCTGCACTGACCGCTGCTTCACAGGTGGGGAATTTCAACGAGCACACCTGGTGGACTTTCGACAAGAGCCGTCAGCCATATCGACCGGCCCCTCTGCTATGTACAGCTTGGTTGTGAGACGGCCCGTGGACTTCCGATCGCGGCCACAGCGAATGTTACTGGCGGCGTACAACTTTGGGCCTAGGTGACAGTTGTTTAGCTAATATCATCGGTTGCTCATTCAGAAGCGGTGTGCTGAATCAGCGGGTTCCAATGCGAAGGCCCTGCCCGCTGTCGGAACTTAACCGCCGATGATCTCAGTGTTGGTTGATGTGATGTTGGGGGCACGCAATTCGCGCGGACGGTCCACCAATACCGTTGAGAATCACCATCGGCGCCGTCGGAGATTTCCCCGATCGTCGATTGCGCACGACCAAGACGTCGAGGCGGCGCGCAACGCCTCGGCGACCTCGAACGCCACCGGCACCCCATCCCATGGCAGGCCAAGGACAACGACGTCCTGTCCGCGCAAGAAATCCAGACGCTGGCCAATCGGGCTCCAGCAATGCAGACCGATCCAAGGCCACCGGGATGTTCCTCCCTGCCCAGCAGCGTTTCCCGTATGTGTTCCTCGATGCCACCTAATGCAAGGCCCGGGTCAACCACCGGGTGGTGTCTCACGCGGTGGTGATCGCCACCGGTGTGGCGGCCGACGGCGGACCTAGCGTCGCCGACCGCCTGGCCTTGGCGCGGGGGGTCGGGGTGCGGGTCCAGGACGTCCGATATCCGGTCGTCCCGGACGCCCGATATCCGGAGGGCGAGGAACTGGGATATCGACGTCGAGGTCGACATCGACGATATCGGGGACGTAAACCGGCAACCACGGATCGACGTAAACGGGCGGAGGTGGCGGAAATTCGCATCTAACAGTAGTGAAGTTCCAGAACATGCCCGGCGGGCAAGGCGGCGGGGGTGGTGGCGGTTGGGCACTGCCGACCGCCGGTGAGGCTAGTTCGATCAGCGGCAGAACTGCCAATACGACGGCAGACACGGCGCTGCGTTGTAGCCACGGCTTCATCGGCGTCTTCTCTCGGTTGCGTTCTGCGTGGAGATCC
>JBLNEK010000249.1:0-4329 GCA_050262635.1 Candidatus Sericytochromatia bacterium
AGAGTTGTGGCCGTTGGCGACCTGGGGGCCATGGGTCAGCGTCGGCGCTGCCGTGGTGGCGGCCCTCGCCGCGCTGTTGACGCTGGCGCTGGCCCGCCGTCGCGGGAAAGCGCTTGTCGCGCTGGGAGTTTCAGCGCTGCTGGTAGGTGGTATCGGCTGGGCGGCGATCGAGATCGGGCGCCGCCGTGTCGATGACGCGCTGAACCGCACCACGGGTGACGTCCGGGCGATTGCCGACGTGATGGTGTCGCGCGCCGAAGCAAGTCTGCACCATTGGCTGAACGTGACGTTGGCGGCGGGCGTGGCGCTGGTGGTACTCGGCGTCGTCATCGCGATGCTGGGTGCGCTGTGGGCGAAGCGGCGCCGATCGTCCGCCACAGAAACTCGAACATCAGCGCCGACTTGAACGCGGCCTGCTTGTTGTCGGCCGCACCGGCGTGGCCGCCCTCGATGTTCTCGTAGTAGCGCACATGATGGCCGGCCGCTTCCAGCGCGGCTGTCATCTTGCGCGCGTGTCCCGGATGCACCCGGTCGTCGCGCGTCGACGTGGTGATCAGCACCGGCGGGTAGCGCCGGTCCGCTGAAACATTGTGATAGGGGGAGTACTTCTCGATGAACTCCCAGTCGCCCGGCTCGTCGGGGTTGCCGTACTCGGCCACCCAGGACGCGCCGGCGAGCAGCAGGTGGAACCGGCGCATGTCGAGCAGTGGCACGCTGCACACCAGTGCGCCGAACAGTTCCGGATACCGGGTGAGCATGACGCCCATCAGCAGCCCGCCGTTGCTGCCCCCTGCCGCACCCAGCTGCGCGACGGTGGTGATGCCCCTGTTCACCAAATCCTCTGCGACAGCGGCGAAGTCTTCGGTGACCCTGTGCCGGCCTGCCCGCATCGCCTGCGTGTGCCAGGTCGGCCCGTACTCGCCGCCGCCGCGGATGTTGGCCAGCACGTAGGTGCCGCCGCGGGCCAGCCACAGCCGTCCCAGCACCCCGTCGTAACCGGGGGTACGGGCGACTTCGAACCCGCCGTAGCCGCCGAGCAGCGTCGGGCCCGGCCCGTTTGCGTCGCGGTGACCGACGACGAAGTACGGCACCCGGGTGCCGTCGGCTGACGTCGCGAAATACTGTGCAACGTAGACGTCCTCCGTGTCGAAGAACTCTGGGGACGATTTGACCACCTCGAGCATGCCGCCGGCCACGCCACGCAGGAGACACGACGGCCGGTCGAATCCGCTTGAGTCGAGGAAGAATTCGTCGCCGAGACGATCGGCGGCGACGATCACGGTGTTGGTGGCGTCCGGCAGCCCGGTGACCGGCTTTCTCGACCACTCGCCCGGCGTCACCAGCTCTACCCGGCTCGCCACGTCAACAAGCGTGACCACCACAAGGCGGTCGCGGGTCCATGCGTAATGGTTCAGGCACGTGTGCTCGTCGGGTTCGAACACCACACGCAATTGCGTTGTTCCGGCCAGGAATTCCTCGTAGTCGGCGGCAAGAAGCGAACCGGCGCTGTACTGGCCGGCCGCGGTGTACCAGTGGCTGCGCAACTCGATGAGCAGCCACTGGCGGTGCACCGACAGCGACGCGTCGGTGGGCGCGTCGATCCGGATGAACTCGCTGTCGATCCGCCGATTGCGCGAAGAGCGAGCGTCAGAGCGCAGTTCGTATATCTCGGTGTTGTAGAAGTCGATCGAGCGGTACACCAGCGTGCGCTCGAAGCCGGGCGTGCGGTCGACCGACGCTCCGATGCTCACGTCGACGTGGGTGCCGGAGAACACCAGCTCGGCGTCGGCCAGGGACTCGCCGCGCCGCCACCGTTTGACCAGCCGCGGGTAACCGGAGTCCGTCAGCGACCCGTCGCCGAAATCCGTTCCGAGCAAGACGGTGTCGTGGTCTTCCCAGTCGATGGTGGTCTTGGCCTCGGCGACGACAAACCCGTCGTCCACGAACTTTCTTGTGTCGAGGTCGAATTCGCGTTCTACCGCGGCATCGGCCCCGCCCCGGGACAGCGAGATCAGCGCCAGCGAGTGGTCCGGTTCGATGACGTTGGCACCGGCCCACACCCAGTTTTCGTCTTCCGCGGCAGCGAGGGCGTCGACGTCGATCAGCACGTCCCAGTCTGGCGTCTCTCGGCGGTATTGCGCGAGCGTCGTGCGCCGCCACAGACCGCGCGGATGCTCGGCGTCGCGCCAGAAGTTGTAGAGGTAGTCGCCCCGGCGCACGACGTAAGGGATGCGGGCGTCGGTGTCCAGCACGTCCAGGGCCTCCGCCCGGAACTGCTCGAACCGAACGTTGCAGAGCTCGGCCAGGGTGGGTTCGTTGTGGGCGCGGACCCACTCCAGCGCAGCCTCGCCAGTGATGTCTTCGAGCCAGAGGTACGGGTCGTCGGCCATCCGGGAATTGTTCCAGGCGCGGTCGGTGCTCGGTCACCGCCGACGCCAGGCGCGCACCAGGCCTGCCGATATCTTCGCGCCTCAGCACTGACGTTGAGCAGGGTGAGCACCGGGTTCGTGGGGAGCGCCTCGATGCTCTGGGCTTGAGAACCCCGCGGGATCCTGCACGAGCACGGCACCGGAGTACCGTGATCTGTACCACACACCGCTCACGTCGAGGGAGTTGCTGATGACTGTGTTCGCCCGGCCGGGCACCGAGGGTTCGTCGATGTCGTTCGAAGCCCGATACGGCAATTTCATTGGTGGAGAGTGGGTCTCGCCCGTTGGGGGCGAGTATCTCGAGAACCCCACTCCCGTGACGGGACAGCCGTTCTGTGAGGTGCCGCGCTCGACGGAGGCCGACGTCGAGAAGGCGTTGGACGCCGCGCACGCGGCGGCGTCGGCGTGGGGCAAGACGTCCCCGGCCGAGCGGGCGGTGATGCTCAACAAGATCGCGGACCGCATCGAGGACAATCTCGAAGCGATCGCCGTCGCCGAGTCGTGGGACAACGGCAAGCCGGTGCGCGAGACGCTCAACGCCGACATTCCGTTGGCGGTGGACCACTTCCGCTACTTCGCCGCGGCCATCCGCGCGCAGGAGGGGTCGCTCAGCCAAATCGATGACGACACTGTGGCGTACCACTTCCACGAGCCGCTCGGGGTGGTCGGGCAGATCATCCCGTGGAACTTCCCGATCCTGATGGCGACATGGAAACTCGCCCCGGCAATGGCCGCCGGCAACGCGGTGGTGCTCAAGCCGGCCGAGCAGACGCCGGCCTCGATCCTGTACCTGCTGGGGCTGATCGGCGACCTGATCCCGGCCGGAGTGGTCAACGTGGTCAACGGTTTCGGGTTCGAGGCCGGCAAGCCGCTGGCGTCGAGCAACCGGATCGCCAAGATCGCGTTCACCGGCGAGACCACCACCGGGCGGCTGATCATGCAGTACGCGTCGCAGAACCTGATACCCGTCACGCTGGAGCTCGGTGGCAAGTCGCCGAACATCTTCTTCTCCGACGTGATGGCCGGCCCGAAAGTGGCCGCCGACGACTTCCAGGACAAGGCGCTCGAGGGCTTCACGATGTTCGCGCTGAACCAGGGCGAGGTGTGCACGTGCCCGTCGCGCAGCCTGATCCAGGCCGACATCTACGACGAGTTCCTCGAGCTCGCCGCGATCCGCACCAAGGCTGTCCGTCAGGGCGACCCCCTGGACACCGAGACGATGATCGGCTCGCAGGCCTCCAACGACCAGCTGGAGAAGATCCTGTCCTACATCGAGATCGGCAAGGACGAAGGCGCGCGCGTCGTGACCGGCGGGGAACGCGCCGAACTCGGCGGTGACCTCTCGGGCGGCTACTACGTGCAGCCGACGATCTTCGAGGGAAACAACAAGATGCGCATCTTCCAGGAGGAGATCTTCGGGCCCGTCGTCGCAGTCACGTCGTTCTCCGACTACGACGACGCGATCGCGATCGCCAACGACACCCTCTACGGGCTCGGGGCGGGCGTGTGGAGCCGTGACGGCAACACCGCCTATCGGGCCGGGCGCGACATCAAGGCCGGCCGGGTGTGGACGAACTGCTACCACGCCTACCCGGCCCACGCGGCGTTCGGCGGCTACAAGCAGTCGGGCAGCGCTCCGATGCGGCGGGGCCGCAGGCGCGTGTGGTATACCGCGCACGCATGCGCATCCTCGTCGTCGGCTCCGGCGGGCGTGAGCACGCCCTCGTCTGGAAGATCGCCCAGAGCCCGCTCGTCCGCGCGCTCTACTGCGCTCCGGGTAACCCGGGGATGGCGCGCGTCGCGCAGCTGCTCCCGCTGAAGGCGGACGACGTCGACGCGATCGTGACGGAGGCGAGGCGCCTCGCGATCGACCTGGTGGTCGTCGGCCCGGAGGCTCCCC
>JBLNEK010000250.1:0-37858 GCA_050262635.1 Candidatus Sericytochromatia bacterium
GTGCGCAGTCTCGTCGCTCAGCCTGGAGCTCAAGTGAACGAGACACGTTTCGCACCAGGCACTTTCGCGGCCGATCCGCGGCCGAACACCGTCCAGCGGATGCTCACCGCGCAGTACGGCCTGGAACTGAAGCTGCTGCTGCGCAACGGCGAGCAGCTGCTGCTCACGCTGTTCATTCCCGTCACTCTTCTTGTCGGGCTGACACTCTTGCCGCTGGGCTCGTTCGGGGAGAACCGGGCGGAGACGTTCGTGCCGGCGATCATGGCGCTCGCGGTGATCTCGACCGCATTCACCGGGCAGGCGATCGCGGTAGCGTTCGACCGGCGCTACGGTGCGTTGAAACGCCTTGGCGCAACACCACTTCCGGTGTGGGGCATCATCGCGGGCAAGTCACTGGCCGTCGTCACCGTGGTCTTTCTGCAGGCAATCATTCTGGGCGGCATCGGCTTTGGTCTCGGATGGCGACCTCAACTCGCGGGGTTGATGCTCGGCGCGGTTGTGATCGCCCTCGGAACGGCAGGATTCGCCGCTATGGGCCTTCTGCTGGGCGGGACGCTGAAAGCCGAGGTGGTGCTGGCGCTCGCCAACCTGTTGTGGTTCGTCTTCGCGGGTTTCGGTGCGTTGACGCTGGGCGGCGGACTTGTGCCCCGCGGTGTCGAGTGGGTGGCGCGCCTGCCACCGTCTGGCGCGCTGACCGAGGCGTTGACGCAGGCGATGACGGTGTCCGTCGACTGGTTCGGCCTGTGCGTGCTCGCGGTGTGGGGCACGCTGTCGGGACTGGCCGCGCTGCGATTCTTCCGCTTCACCTGAGGCCTCGCCCGCGAAACCGGAGTTTCGTAGGGAAAGTACGAGTACGGACCAACGAAACTCCGGTTTCGTCGAGAGGTACGGGGCCTACTACAGCCGGTAGTTAGACTCGGAGTCGTGGGCGTCCGACGGTCTCTGCTACGGGCTGTCGACGTGTTGCCGATGCCCAGCCTGCGTACCCAGCGGCTGATTGCCGCCGCGGTGATCCTCACTCAGGGCGGCATCGCGGTCACCGGCGCGATCGTGCGCGTCACCGCGTCGGGCCTGGGCTGCCCGACCTGGCCGCAGTGCTTCCCCGGCAGCTTCACCCCCGTAGCGCACGCCGAGGTCCCCCGCATTCACCAAGCCGTCGAGTTCGGCAACCGGATGGTCACCTTTCTTGTGGTGATCACTGCAGCGCTTGCGGTACTTGCCGTCACCCGAGCCCGGCGTCGTACCGAGGTGCAGGTGTATGCGTGGCTGATGCCGGCGTCGACGGTGGTGCAGGCCGTGATCGGCGGCGTCACGGTACTGACCGGGCTCATGTGGTGGACCGTCGCGCTGCACCTGCTCGCGTCCATGGCCATGGTCTGGCTGGCCGTGCTGCTGTTCGTCAAGATCGGCGAGCCCGACAACGGTCTGTCCCGGCTTGTCGTACCAATTCCGTTGCGTTGGTTGGCCGTTCTCAGCGCCGTTGCGCTCGCGGCCGTGCTCGTTACCGGAACGCTGGTGACCGCGGCCGGACCGCACGCCGGAGACACCAGCCCCAGCCGTACGGTTCCGAGGCTGCAGATCGAGGTCATCACGCTGGTGCACGCCCACTCGACGCTGCTGATCGGCTACCTCGCGCTGCTCATCGGCCTGGTGTTCGGGCTGCTCGCCGTGTCCGCGCCGCGCCCGGTGCTCACGCGGCTCGCGGTGCTGATCGCGCTCGCCGTCGCGCAGGGGCTTGTCGGGGCTGTGCAGTACTTCACCGGCGTGCCCGCGGCCTTGGTTGCCGTCCACGTCGCGGGTGCCGCGGCGGTGACCGCGGCCACCGCCGCGCTATGGGCGTCGATGCGACAGCGGACCCAGGCCGAGCCGCTCGAGAGCTGACGACAGCCGCCGCGCGAACTCCCGTTGCTGCAGATCGCGGGTCCGTTCGTCGAGCTGCATCCAGCCCAGCGACGGTTCGATGAGTTCCAGCTCCAGCAGCCGCGGATCGTCGATGCCGCCGATCACGTCGACCCGGGCGTACAGGAAATCGCGAGCCGTAACCTGCAGGTGGTCGGCCGCCGCGTCCAGCGCCGCGAACCCGACGTCCCAGATCTCGAAGTCCGGCTCCGCGAGCGCGAGCGTCTCGAGCGCGTACGTCCCGGTCGGGTCGAGCTCGACGCGTCGGCCCTGCGGAGGCAGCATCGCCGCCTTGGTGAACGCGTGCGACGACTGACCGCCGAGGAACACCAGCGCCGTCTCGCCCGCATGCTCGACGCGGTCGTCGTACGGCTGCACCACCACACTGCGGCCCTGCCCTTGCATCGATTCAGCATGGGACTTGGCGGCGGTTGAATCCGTAAACCGTTGTGCGTCAACCGAACCCACACCCGTCGCCGGCTTGACGACGATCTCCGCAGCTTCGGGCAGGCGCACCTGCTCCGACGGTCCGAACACCGCCGTCGCCACGATCGGGACGCCTCGCCGCTCGAGGTCCAAGAGGTAGCGCTTGTCGGCGTTCCAGGCGACCGCTTCCGGCGCGTTGAGCAGATGCGGCACGGCCCTCGTCCACGCCAGGAACTCGTCGAGCCGCTCGGAGTAGTCCCACGCCGCCCGCAGGATCACCACGTCGGCGCGCAGCGTGTCCGGGTCGTCCCACGACAGCCAGCGCGCATGCAGGCCCCGGCGGCGCAGCGCGGGAATCAAGCCGGCGTCGTCGCCGTCACCGTCGACGAGCTGCGGGCATCCGGCCAGCACGATGCGCGGGTGGAACACGTTAGGCCGGGCGAGCTTCATTGCCGGATGATAGTTGCATGCACGCAATCGAAGTCGCCGAACATGGCGGTCCCGAAGTCCTGCGTTATGTCGAAAAGCCCCAGCCCTCCCCCGGCCCGGGGCAGGTGTTGATCAGGGCCGAGGCCATCGGCGTCAACTACATCGACACCTATTTCCGCTCCGGCGCCTACCCGCGGGAAACCCCGTTCATCCTGGGACAGGAGGTCTGCGGAACGATCGAGGCCGTCGGCGACGACGTCGCTGCGCTGGGTGTCGGCGACCGCGTCGTCACCGTCGCGACCAACGGTGCGTACGCTGAATCCAGCGTCGCGCCAGCGGATTTCGTCGCGTACGTGCCCGACGGCGTCGCTGCGGACGTCGCGGCCTCCGCGCTGTTGAAGGGCATGACCGCCCACTATCTGATCAAGTCGGTTTACCCGGTCCAACAAGGCGACACCGTGTTGGTGCACGCCGGCGCCGGTGGGGTCGGGCTGCTGCTCACGCAGTGGGCGACCAGTTTGGCGGCGAAAGTGATCACGACGGTCTCGACGCCGCAGAAGGCCGAGTTGTCGCGGCAGGCCGGGGCGGTCGAGGTGCTGGACTACCCGTCGGGCCCGGAGACGTTCGGCGCGAAGATCCGCGAGCTGACCGACGGCAAGGGCGTGGCCGCGGTATACGACGGCGTGGGCAAGACGACCTTCGACGCGAGCCTGGCCAGCCTCGCGGTGCGCGGTACGCTGGCGTTGTTCGGCGCGGCAAGCGGGCCGGTGCCACCGGTGGACCCGCAGCGGCTCAACGCCGCGGGTTCGGTGTATCTGACGCGGCCGTCGCTCGTGCATTTCACCCGCACTACCGACGAGTTCTCATGGCGCGCAGGTGAAGTGCTCGACGCAATCTCCGCGGGCTCGATCACGGTGACGGTCAGCGAGCGCTACCCACTCGCGGAGGCCGCCCGGGCGCACGAGGATCTTCAGGGACGCAAGACGACAGGGTCCGTGGTGCTGGTGCCGTAGCGCGGCGCTTCTCCCTCGCCGAGTGTGCATCCAGCGACGCGACACGCCCCCTATGCGTCGCAGGACGCACAGCCGGCGGGTCAGAACAGCGTGGGCAGTGCGAGCGCGGAATCCACAGCCAGCGCACAGAACACGACCGCGAGATAGTTGTTGGACTGCAAGAAAAGTCGCAGCGGCTTGATCGTCTCGCCGCGGCGCACGCCGGCATTCAGCTGGTGCGCCATCGTCAGGAACCACGCCCCGGCAAGCGCCGCGACCGACGCGTAGAGCCACCCGGCAGCCAGCGCCAGCACGAGCGTCGCGGCCACCGTCAGATACGTGTACACCAGGATCTGCTTGGTCACTTGGCGGTCGCTGGCCACGACCGGCAGCATCGGGACACCGGCGGCCTCGTAGTCGTCCTTGTAGCGCATCGCCAGCGCCCACGTGTGCGGCGGCGTCCAGAAGAAGATGACCGCGAACATCGCCAGCGCAGGCCACGCGATGGTGCCGGTGACCGCGGACCAGCCGATCATCACCGGCATGCATCCGGCTGCGCCACCCCATACCACGTTCTGCGACGTCCGCCGCTTCAGCAATAGCGTGTAGACGAACACGTAGAAGCCAATCGTGGCGCCGGCGAGGTGTGCGGAGAGCAGGTTCGTCGTCCACCACAACCAGAAGAACGACGCCACCGACAGCGCTACCCCGAAGACCAGCGCATGGCTGGTGGGCACGGCGTCGCGCGCCAACGGCCGGCGCGCGGTGCGTTTCATCATTTTGTCGATGTCGGCGTCGGCGACGCAGTTCAGCGTGTTGGCACCGGCGGCCGCCAGCATGCCACCGATCAGGGTGTTGAGGATCAGCAACGGCGCCACCGTGCCGCGGTCCGCCAGCAACATCGCCGGGATCGCCGTAACCAGCAGCAGCTCGATGACGCGCGGCTTCGTCAGCGACAGGTAGCCCATCAGCGTGGAGCGGACGCGGCCCTGTGGTTGGACCCGCTCGCTAACGCTCACGCGGGGACTCCTCAGCGTTCATCGGGCAGACATCTACTACAGAGGATGGTAGACCAGCGGCTCGCTGAGCAATCCACGGTTGCCGAATCCAACTTCAGGCAATGCGGTACTAACGGGCACTAGGGTTGTCGCAGGGCCTGCCTACCGACGTGAGGAGCACGTTTGTGACCACGCTTGAGGAGATCTCCGCCCTCACCCGCCCCAACCATCCGGACGACTGGACCGACCTCGACTCGGCCGCCGTCGACACCGTCCGGGTGCTGGCGGCCGACGCGGTGCAAAAGGTCGGCAACGGTCACCCGGGCACGGCCATGAGTCTCGCGCCGCTGGCCTACACGCTGTTCCAGCGGGCCATGCGCCATGACCCCGGCGACGTGCACTGGCTCGGCCGCGACCGGTTCGTGCTCTCGGCGGGACACAGCAGCCTCACGCTGTACCTGCAGCTGTTTCTCGGCGGGTTCGGCCTGGAAATCTCCGACATCGAGTCGCTGCGGACCTGGGGCTCCAAGACGCCCGGGCACCCTGAGTTCCGGCACACCGACGGCGTCGAGATCACCACGGGGCCGCTGGGCCAGGGCCTCGCATCGGCGGTCGGCATGGCGATGGCCTCGCGCTACGAACGCGGCCTGTTCGACCCCGACGCCGCCCCGGGCACCAGCCCGTTCGACCACCACATCTACGTGATCGCGTCCGACGGCGACATCGAGGAGGGCGTGACGTCGGAGGCGTCGTCGCTCGCGGGCACCCAGCAGCTGGGCAACCTGATCGTCTTCTACGACAACAACCAGATCTCAATCGAGGACGACACCAATATCGCGTTGTCCGAGGACACGCCCGCCCGCTACGAGGCTTACGGCTGGCACGTGCAGATCGTGGAGGGCGGCGAGAACGTCGTCGGCATTCAGGAGGCGATCGAGGCGGCCAAAGCCGTCACCGACAAGCCGTCGTTCGTCGCACTGCGCACCGTGATCGGTTATCCCGCACCAAATCTGATGAACACCGGCAAGGCGCACGGCGCCGCGCTGGGTGACGACGAGGTCGCCGCGGTAAAGGAGGCCCTGGGCTTCGACCCGGGCAAGAAGTTCGAAGTGCGCGACGAGGTGCTGGCTCATACCCGCAAGCTCGTCGACCGCGGCCGGGAGGCACATCAGAAGTGGCAGAGCGAGTTCGACGCATGGGCCGAGCGGGAACCGGAGCGCAAGGCGCTGCTCGAGAGGCTGATCGCCCAGGAGATGCCCGACGGCTGGGACGCCGCCCTGCCCTACTGGGAGCCCGGCAGCAAGCCGCTGGCCACCCGCGCCGCCTCCGGTGAGGTGCTCAGCGCGCTGGGGCCGAAGCTGCCCGAGCTGTGGGGCGGTTCGGCAGACCTGGCCGGCAGCAACAACACGACGATGAAGGGCGCGACTTCCTTTGGGCCGCCGTCAATCTCGACCAAGGAGTACGCCGCCGACTGGTACGGCCGCACCCTGCATTTCGGTGTGCGCGAGCACGCAATGGGCGCGATCCTTTCCGGCATCGTGCTGCACGGGCCGACGCGCGCGTACGGCGGCACGTTCCTGCAGTTCTCCGACTACATGCGTCCTGCGGTGCGGCTCGCGTCGCTGATGGACATCGACACCATCTACGTGTGGACGCACGACTCGATCGGCTTGGGTGAGGACGGGCCCACCCACCAGCCGATCGAACACCTCGCTGCGCTGCGGGCGATCCCGCATCTGTCGGTGGTGCGGCCCGGCGACCCGAACGAGACCGCCTACGCGTGGCACGCCATTCTCTGCCGCCGCGCGGGCAACGGTCCGGTCGGGCTGATCCTGACGCGCCAAGGCATTCCGGTTCTCGAGGGCACCAGCGCCGACGGTGTCGCCAAGGGCGGCTACGTCCTGGGCGGGCACCCCGACGAAGAGCCCGACGTGATCCTGATCGGCACCGGCTCGGAGCTGCAGTTGGCCGTCGAGGCGCAGAAGATATTGGCAGAGCGGGGAATTCAGGCAAGCGTCGTGTCGATGCCTTGCGTGGAGTGGTTCGAGTCCCAGCCGGTCGAGTACCGCGACTCCGTGCTGCCGCCGACGGTGTCGGCCCGCGTGGCCGTCGAGGCCGGGGTCGCGCAGAGCTGGTACAAGCTCGTCGGCGACACCGGCGAGATCGTGTCGATCGAGCACTACGGGGAGTCCGCCGACGCGAAGACGTTGTTCCGCGAGTTCGGGTTCACCGCCGAAGCCGTCGTCGCAGCTGCGGAACGAGCATTGGACAACTAGAAAGGGCTGATCATGGCGCAAAACGATAACCTCGCGGCGCTGAGCGCGGCGGGCGTTTCCGTTTGGCTGGACGACCTGTCGCGCGAGCGGCTGCGCACCGGCAACCTTCAGGAACTCATCGACACCAAATGCGTTGTCGGAGTTACCACCAACCCGACGATCTTCCAGACCGCGCTGTCGCACGGCCATGCCTACGACGAGCAGGTGAACGAGCTGGCTGAGCGTGGCGCCGACGTCGACGCCGCGATCCGCACTGTCACCACCGACGACGTGCGAGAGGCCTGCGACGTGCTGCGCCCGCAGTGGGAGGCGTCCGACGGCGTGGACGGCCGGGTGTCCATCGAAGTGGATCCCCGCCTGGCCCATGACACCGACAAGACCGTCGCTCAGGCGATCGAGCTGTGGAAGATCGTCGACCGCCCAAATCTGCTGATCAAGATTCCCGCCACCGAAGCGGGTCTGCCGGCCATCACGAACACTCTGGCAGAAGGCATCTCGGTCAACGTCACGCTGATCTTCTCCGTTGAGCGCCACCGCGCCGTGATGGATGCCTACCTCGCCGGGCTGGAAGCCGCCAAGCAAGCGGGTCACGACATCTCCACGATCCATTCCGTCGCTTCGTTTTTCGTGTCCCGCGTCGACACCGAGATCGACAAGCGGCTGGAGAAGATCGGCACCGACGAAGCACTGGCGCTGCGGGGACAGGCCGGTGTCGCGAACGCGCGGCTCGCCTATGCCGCCTATCAAGAGGTGTTCGACGGCGGTCAGCGCTACGACGCGCTCAAGGCCGACGGCGCACGGGTGCAGCGCCCGCTGTGGGCGTCGACGGGCGTGAAGAACCCCGAGTACTCCGACACGCTGTATGTCACCGAACTCGTCGCACCCGACACGGTGAACACCATGCCGGAGAAGACGATTGACGCCGTCGCCGACCACGGCGCCATCGCCGGCGACACCGTCACCGGGCGTGCCGGCGAGGCACAGGCCTTGTTCGACAAGTTGGAGCAAGTCGGGGTCGACCTGCGCGACGTCTTCCTGGTGCTGGAGAACGAAGGCGTCGAGAAGTTCGAGAAATCATGGCACGAACTTCTGCAAGCGACCCAAGAACAGCTCGACGCCGCCAAGAAATGACGAACACGCAAACCAGATCCGCAGCGTCAGCGGCGGTGTGGCACAACCCGTTGCGCGACAAGCGCGACAAGCGCATGCCCCGCATCGCCGGGCCGTGCGGGGTGGTGATCTTCGGCGTCACCGGCGACCTGGCACGCAAGAAGCTGATGCCGGCGATCTACGACCTGGCGAACCGCGGCCTACTGCCCCCGACGTTCGCGCTGGTCGGGTTCGCCCGCCGCGACTGGGCGGACGAAGACTTCGGCCAGGTGGTCTACGAGGCGGTCAAGCAGCACGCCCGCACCCCGTTCCGCGAAGAGGTGTGGGACCGGCTCGCCGAGGGATTCCGTTTCGTGCAAGGCACATTCGACGACGACGCCGCGTTCGCCCGGCTGGCCGAGACGTTGGATAAGCTCGACGCCGAACGCGGCACCGGCGGCAATCACGCCTTCTACCTTGCGATCCCGCCGAAGGCCTTCCCGCAAGTCTGCGAGCAGCTGTCCAAATCGGGACTGGCCCGCCAGCAGGAGGGCAAATGGAGCCGGGTGGTGATCGAGAAGCCGTTCGGGCACGACCTGGAGAGCGCGCAGGAACTCAATGCAGTGGTCAACAGCGTGTTCCCCGAGGACACGGTGTTCCGCATCGACCACTACCTCGGCAAGGAGACGGTGCAGAACATCCTGGCGTTGCGCTTCGCCAATGAGTTGTTCGAGCCGATCTGGAACTCGCACTACGTCGACAGCGTGCAGATCACGATGGCCGAGGACATCGGGCTCGGTGGCCGCGCCGGTTACTACGACGGCATCGGTGCCGCGCGTGACGTGATCCAGAACCACCTGCTGCAGCTGCTCGCGCTGACTGCGATGGAGGAGCCGATCAACTTCAACCCCCGAGAGCTCAAAGAGGAGAAGGTCAAAGTGCTCTCGGCGGTGCGGCTGGCGCAGCCGCTGTCGGAGACTACGTCGCGTGGGCAGTACACCGCCGGCTGGCAGGGCGGCGAGAAGGTGGTCGGGCTGCTCGACGAGGAGGGGTTCTCCAAGGACTCGAAGACCGAGACCTTCGCGGCGATCACGCTTGACATCGACACCCGGCGGTGGGCGGGCGTGCCGTTCTACCTGCGGACCGGAAAACGACTGGGCCGCAGGGTGACCGAGATCGCCATGATCTTCAAACGTGCCCCGCACTTACCGTTCGACCAGACGATGACCGAGGAGCTGAGCCACAACGCGCTCGTCATCCGCGTCCAGCCGGACGAGGGCATCACGATGCGGTTCGGCTCCAAGGTGCCCGGCAGCGCAATGGAAGTGCGGGACGTCAACATGGACTTCTCGTACGGATCGGCGTTCGCCGAAGACTCGCCGGAGGCCTACGAGCGGCTCATCCTGGATGTGCTGCTCGGCGAGCCGTCGCTGTTCCCGGTCAACCAGGAGGTCGAATTGTCCTGGGAAATCTTGGATCCCGTGCTCGACTACTGGGCGGCGCACGGCCGTCCAGACCCATACGAGGCTGGCACATGGGGGCCGGAGTCCGCGTTCGAGATGCTGCGGCGTAGCGGCCGGGAATGGCGGCGGCCATGATTGTCGACCTACCCGGGACCACGACCAACGAGATCAACAAGCGCATCACGGCGTTGCGCGAGGAGGGCGGCGCGATCACTCTCGGCCGAGTGCTGACGCTCGTGATCGCCTTGGACACCGGAGATCTGGACGAGGACGCGATCGAGGCAGCCACGTCGGCCAGCCGCGAGCATCCCTGCCGGATCATCGTGGTGGTGCCCGACGACCCGTTCGCCGAGAAGGCGAAACTCGACGGCCAACTGCGGGTCGGCGCTGACGCGGGCGCCGGCGAGGTGGTGGTGCTGCGCATCTCCGGACCGCTCGCCGCCCACGCAGACAGCGTCATGCTGCCGTTCTTACTGCCCGACACGCCGGTGGTGGCCTGGTGGCCGGGGATGGCCCCAGACGTCCCGGCACAGGACCCGTTAGGCCGGTTGGCGATTCGCCGGCTCACGGACGCCACCAGCTCGGAGGATCCATTGGCCGCGATCAAGGGCCGCCTGCAGGGCTACACCCCCGGCGACACCGACCTGGCGTGGAGCCGCATCACCTACTGGCGGGCGCTGCTGACCTCATCGCTCGACCAGCCGCCGTTCGAGGCGGTCGACTCGGCGTTGGTGTCAGGGCTGAAAACCGAACCGGCGCTGGATATCCTGGCGGGTTGGTTGGCCGCACGCATCGACGGACCAGTGCAGCGGGCGGTCGGCGACCTCAAGGTCGAACTGGTGCGCGCAACCGAGACGATCACGCTGAGCCGGCCGCAGACGGGCTCCACCGCAACGCTGAGCCGTACCGCTCGGCCGGACGCGCTACTTCCCCTGCCGCGCAGGGAAACTCGCGAATGCCTCGCCGAGGACCTGCGCCGGCTCGACGCTGACGAGATCTACGCGGAGGCCCTGCACGGCATCGACAAGGTGCAGTACCTATGAGCACCTCAGTGCACACGTATTCCGACAGCGCCGCGCTGGTTGCGGCAGTCGGCGAACGCTTGGCCGAGCAGATTGCGTCGCTGGTGCAGTTCCGCGGCAAGGCCTCAATTGTGTTGACCGGCGGCGGAACCGGCATCGGCGTGCTGGCCCATCTGGCCGAGCGCGGCGGTCGTATCGACTGGTCGCGGGTCCACTTGTACTGGGGCGACGACCGGTTCGTCCCCGAGGATGACGACGAGCGCAACTTCCGCCAGGCCCGGGTGGCTCTGC
Source organism: Candidatus Sericytochromatia bacterium (assembly GCA_050262635.1). Lineage (GTDB taxonomy): Bacteria > Actinomycetota > Actinomycetes > Mycobacteriales > Mycobacteriaceae > Mycobacterium. Next base: position 10,886 of record JBLNEK010000250.1, read on the forward strand.
TCGACAAGATCGACATCCCCACCGAGAACGTGCACGCGATGGCGGCGAGCGACGGCGCGTTCGGCGACGACATCACCGCTGCCGCCGAGGCGTACGAGCGCGAGTTGCCATCCGATTTCGACGTGCACCTGCTCGGCATGGGACCGGAAGGCCACATCAACTCGCTGTTCCCGCATACCGACGCGGTGCGCGAGGAGAAGCGGTTCGTGGTCGCCGTGGAAGACTCACCCAAGCCGCCGCCACGCCGAATCACGCTGACCCTCCCCGCGATTCAGCGCTCGCGTGAGGTCTGGCTGATCGTCTCCGGCGCTGGCAAGGCCGACGCGGTGGCCGCAGCGGTCAACGGCGCGGACCCCGACGACGTGCCGGCCGCGGGTGCCATCGGCCGGGACGCCACCGTGTGGCTGCTCGACGAGGCGGCCGCGGTCAAGCTCTAGGTCTAGGGTGTTCGACCGTTGCGTTGCATAAGTTCTCCAACCACGCGAATTAGGGCCGGGAGAGGATGGCCGCCAGCGCTTGACCCAGTGCACTGCTGGGATCTGACGGAAGTGTGTCTGCGCGCCATCCGATGACGTCGTCCGGGCGCACCAGCAGTGCCCCGTCGGGCGGGAGTCCAGTGAGGGCGGCCCAGCAGCCGTTGATGTCAACGATGTCGGCTGCGGTGCCGATCCGGTGAGTGTCGACCCTAATGCCGAGGGCTGTCGACGTGGCAGCGGCAGCTGCGGTCCAGTCAGCGCCGCCGTGCCCGGTCAGCACAGTGAAACCCGGGCCGAGCAGATCCAGGGTCGATGCGCGCGTCTGGCCCCGACGCACCCAGACGTGCGGGACGCGGGTGCCGGGCTGTCCCCGGAGCTCCTGCACCACCTGCACGGCGTCTGGGTCGGCGGGAAGGGGCTCATCGGTAACGACGGCAGTGGAGCGGTAGCGGTAGCCGGCGAGCATCGCGAACATCGGCGCCTCCTCCTGCGCCGGCAGACGGGGTACGTCGTCGCCGAGCTGCAGAAAAGCCGAAGTCGGCCCTGTGAGTGACTGTCGGGCGCTGAACCGCCCGACAGGACGACGCTCGGCGTCATAGGTGGCCAACAATTCAGGACCGGCCGTCCCGTCCAGCACGGCGGCGAGCTTCCAAGCCAGGTTATGGGCGCTCTGGATGGCGACATTAGCTCCACCGGCCTTGAACGGGGGCATGGCGTTAGCGGCGTCGCCGACGAGAACGACTCGGCCGCAACGGAACTGATCAGCCACCCGCTCGTAGGGCTGCCACGGTGTGACTTCCAGAATCTCGACATCGATGCGCTCACCGATGGCGGCAAGGATCAGCTCACGGCAGCGGTGCGGGGTGAACTGCGCGGCCGTTTCCCCCTTGTTCGGGAGGTAGGTGGTGACGAACATGCCGAGATCCGCACCGGCCGAAAGGAATATCCCGTCCACATCGGCATTCTTGACTCGCACGGCGTCGCCATCGCCCAGGTGGGGTACGAAGGCTCGCCACGGCGCCCGGAAATAGACGAAGACGACGTAGATCGGTAGCGCGTCGCAGCCGCTGGTGCCCACGCCAAGGGCCTGACGCACCCGGCTGTGTACGCCGTCGGCGGCCACAAGATAGTCGGCCCGCACCGTGTCGGGTTGGTCTGAGTCCACGTTGCGCACGAGCGCCGTGACGCCGGTGTCGTCCTGCTCGAAAGAGCACAATTGGGTTCCGTAGCGCACCTCGTTGCCGTGCCGGCGGCTGTCGGCGAGAAGGATCGGCTCCAACCTGCTTTGAGGACAGTACTGGACCGAAGGTTCGGGGCTCAGGTCTTCGAACGGAGCAAAGATCGCGTCCATGTCGAGCGCCGGCTCTTCGTCAGGGTTGTTCAGCGCCGGCTTGACCACCATGTCCGAATAGCTTTCCGCTACCCGGTGTACCTCATCGCTTAGGCCGAGACCACGGAGGATCTCCAGGCTGCGAAAACTCAGGTTACGTGCCTTGGGATAGATGAAGACCTCACGCCGCTTCTCCACCAGGAGCGAATGGATCCCGTGCTTGGCCAGCGCAGCCGACGTGGCCAAGCCACCGGCCCCAGCGCCGACGATGAGCACGGGAATCTGTGTCACAGGCGGGCTACCTCCCCCTGTCGAAGACCTTCAGCCGGCATGACGATCCCTGCCCATGCTGCACTGTCTTTCTGGGCTTCAGCTGTGCGGTTGCAACGGCACTGGCCTTTTGAAGAACGAACATTGACTTAACCGCAGGTGGAACGAAGGATCGGGCAAGCGACACGTCATAATTGCGCCCATGGCAGACAAGGGTGCTCCGCGCACGGGCCGGGAGAGAATCAAGACGCTGGCTCAGGCGGCGCTCAATGCCGACCTCACCGTCGAACAGGTCGACACCATACTGCGCAACCTGATGAACTCACTGTCAGCGCTGGACAACTCGATCAACGGCCTGGACGGTTCGCTGGAGACTTTCAACAGCAGCCTGAACTACCTGAACGACACGCTGAACCGGCTCGAGGGCATCGTCGACCGCGTCGAACGCATCGTCGGTGTCGGTGAGGCGGCCGTCGCTCCCCTGGCCGCGACGGAGAACGCGGTACGCCAGGTGGTCAAGGCCATCCGCGACCACACTCACCTGTAACTCATTCGCCGATCACCGGTGGCGCCACCAGCGGAAGCTCGCCGACCAATTCGGTGGTGTTGCCCGCCGCAACGAGGTAGCGCGCAGCGCGACGCTCCGGGTTGTCACCTCGTCCGAACAGTCCCGGATACATGCCGAGGAACGGCATGGCCGGCGACGACGGTCTCGCGCGACCCGGCGTCCTCGGTGAGTCGACCGCCGCGGGCATGCCGGATGGCGGCGGGGTCGACACCGCGGCGGGCGGATCGGCCGGCGGTGGGAGCGCCGCGACTGGCGCGCTGACCGTGGCGCTGGACGTCGGTGCGCGCCAGAGGGGTTGGGTATCCACTGTTGACACAGGGGCCAGGTCTCGCGCACGCGGCGTCGCGGACGGGTCGGGTGTGTCGGTGAGCGGTGCCGCGGCGGGTGTCGTGGAGGTGGGCGTGGGGGTGGAGGTCGCCGCGGGCGTGGCCATACCGGCGGGAAGCACACTCTCGGTCGAGGGACCGCCGACGGGCAACGGGTCGGGCGGGGCCGGAATGTCGGCGACGGCATTGCCGGCGGCCACGGCAGGTGCGCTGTACAACTGGCGGGCCGATGCGAGTGCCTGGTCCTCGGCGCTCGGCGCGCCCAAGGATGCGCGCAGATCCCCTGCTGCCCTGGACAGTTCGGCCAACTGCACCGCGACCGATCGGCATGCGGCCAGCCTGTCGAGCGAGCCCGACACATACCGCTGCACCGACGCCAGCGCCGCGTCGGAGCCCTGGCCGCGCCACGTCTCATCGAGTTGCGCACCGACGTCGCGGCTCAGTTCGCTGAGGATGTCCCGGATCTGGTCGACCGCCGCGTGCCAGTTGTCGGCATGCCGGGTCATCCGCGCGGGGTCCAGCCTGGCCTGCATCTCCATCAGCCGGCCGTGCGACCACACGGCCGGTGTCCAGTCGTCGGCGCTCACTCGTTCGGCCATGGCCGCCTCAACGTGTCAGCCTCGGCGTAAGGCGTTGTGGTGCCGCGGAATTGGCCGGCCAGCGTGGTGAGGTTGGCCGCGTGCTGCTCGAGCAGCCAGCGCAGCGAGTTGGCGCCGACCGCCTTTTCCTGCAACAAACGCGCCCATCCGCGTCCTTCCTCGCAGTCGCCGAGCCACCCGTCGAAAAGCCCGTCGGCGAGCCGTTCGATCATTCGGGCTTGCGACACGAAAGAGGCCACGGCTCTTTCGCACAGAGTGGCGGCGGCAGCAGCGCCGTCCGGCGTCAGGAATACATCAGCCATGTCGGTCTGACGGCATTCGCGCCGAAACGGTTCCGTCAGCCGCTGTTGCGCAGCGCCGACGCGAGCCCGTTCATGGTGAGCAGGATGCCGCGCTGGACGAGTTCATCGTCGTCACCGGAACGGTACCGCCGCAACAGCTCCACTTGGAGGTGGTTGAGCGGCTCGAGGTACGGGAAGCGGTTGAACACCGATCGGGCCAGCGCCGGGTTGTCGGCGAGCAGGTCGTCGTGCTCGGTGATGAGCTGGTGCATCCTGATCGTGCGCTGGTGTTCGTCGACGAGCCTGCCGAAGATCCGTTCGCGCAGTTCCGCGTCGGGCACCAGTTCCGCATACCGGGCCGCCAACCCCATGTCGGACTTAGCCAGCACCTGAGCCATGTTCGACAACACCGTCGAGAAGAAGGGCCAGCGCCGGTACAGGTCCTGCAGCACCTCGAGGCGGCCGTCCCCCTTGGCGATCCATTGTTCGAACGCGCTGCCCGTTCCATACCAGCCGGGCAGCATCACGCGCGACTGGCTCCATGCCAGCACCCAGGGGATCGCACGCAGGTCGGAGATCGAGGTGGTCTGCTTGCGCGACGCCGGCCGGCTGCCGATGTTGAGCGCGCCGATCTCGCTGACCGGAGTGGACGCGGTGAAGTAGTCGACGAAACCCGATGTGTCATGGACCAGCTCGGCATACGCCTGGTGCGCGAGCGCGGCGAGCTCGTCGAGCACCTCGTATGCCTGCTCGGCGTCGTCGCCCAGTCCCTCCACGTCCAGCAGCGTCGATTCCAGTGTCGCGGCCACCAGCGTCTCGAGGTTGCGCCGGGCGATGCGCGGCTCGGCGTACTTGGCGGCGATCACCTCACCCTGCTCGGTGAGCCGCAACGATCCGGACACCGCGCCAGGGGGCTGCGCGAGGATCGCGTCGTAACTCGGCCCTCCGCCGCGACCGACCGTGCCGCCGCGACCGTGAAAGAGCCGCAACCGGATTCCGGCCTTGCGTGCGGTTCCGACGAGGTCGAGCTCGGCGCGGTACAGCGCCCAGTTCGCAGCGAGGTAGCCACCGTCTTTGTTGGAGTCCGAGTATCCGAGCATCACCTCTTGGCTGTCGCAGCGCGCGCTGACCAGCCGCCGGTACACCGGAAGTTCCAGCGCCGCTTCCAGAATCGACGCGCCTCTCTGCAGGTCGTCGATCGTCTCGAACAGCGGCACAATGCCGACCGGGGACCACGGCTCCTCGGAAGCGTCGACCAGGCCGACCTCTTTCAGCAGGATCGCAGCCTCGAGCATGTCGGACACCGAGCGGCACATCGAGACGATGTAGATCGGGACCGCCTCGGTCCCGAACACCTGCACGGCGCGGGCGGCAGTGGCCACGATATCGAGTTCCTTCTGCGCCAGTTCGGAGAGTTTGGTGTGCTCACGCGTCAGCGGGCGCCGGGTGGCGAGGTCGGCGGCGAGCAGTTCGACGCGTTCGGGTTCCGGCAGCGAGGCGTAGTCGGGATGCACACCGGCCCATGCCAGCAGTTCGGCCACCACCTCTTCATGCACGTCGGAGTTCTGCCGCATGTCGAGCCCGCACAGGTGAAAGCCGAACACCCGAACCGACTCTCGCAACCGCATCAGCCGATCGTCGGCAAGGAGGTGGCCGCCGTGAGTTCGCAGCGACCGGTCGATGACGTTGAGGTCGGCGAGAAGTTCGTCTGGTGATTGGTACCGCTTTAGTCCGAGGTCCAGTTCCAGCATGGGCTGGCGGTCGAGCACGTCCTGCGCGGTCGCGGTGAGTCGCGCGCGGACGACCCGCAGCGCGCGCCGGTACGGTTCGTCGAGCCGGGCCTGTTCCTGACATTGATCGGCCAGCGCCGTCAGTCCGTCGTTGACCTTGACGAGCCGCGCCGACATCGACAGGTCCTCTTCCAGTGCGGCCAGTTCCGCGAAGTAATGCCCGAAAGCGGTGTGCGCGGCCCGGCCGATGGCCAGCCGCACCACGTCGGCGGTCACGTTCGGATTGCCGTCGCGATCGCCGCCGATCCAGGACCCGGGCCGCAGGATCGCATGATCGAGCAACCCAGCGTCGGGCCAGCGGGCCCGCAGCGCGTGGCGCACCTCGGCGTTGATCTGCGGCATCACCTCGAAGAACGCCGCATGGTAGTAGCGCAGCCCGACTTCGATCTCGTCTTGAATCTTCAAGCGCTGCAACCGGATCAGCGCGGTCTGCCACAGCGTCAAGATTTGGCGGCGCAGCTCGGTTTCGACCTCGCGGCCGTCGGGCGTCTCGTTTTGCCCGTGCAGACGCAGCCGCATCAACTCGGTGATCCGGTGCTGAGTGTCGAAGACCGTACGCCGTCGGGTTTCGGTCGGATGCGCGGTGATCACCGGAGACACCAGTGCGTCTTCGAGTGCGTGGGCGACGGTCGCCGAATCCAGTTGTGCCGCATCGAGCTTCAGGTAGGTGGCGGCCAGGCTGCTGTCCTGCGGCGGCTCGCCGGCCTGCAAGTGGATCGCCCGTCGGCGCTCACGGTGAATGTCTTCGGCGACGTTGGCCAGCAGCGCGAAGTGGCTGAAGGCCCGGATCACCGGAAGAGCTTCGTGAATGTCGATGCCGTCGAACATCCCGGTGAGCTCGGCCCGGTCGATCTCGGAGCGCCGCACCCGGAACGACTCGACGCGTGCGCGTTCGACGAGGTCGAAGATTTCGTCGCCGTTCTGCTCGCGGATCGTGTCACCGAGAATGCCGCCGAGCAGTCGGATGTCCTCGCGCATCGGCTCGGTTGCCTCGCGGCCGATCCGGGTGCGCTGGACGGCGCCGATCGGCGCGAGCGCTTCGGGAAGCTCAGCCATTACCCAAGTATCTGCGCGCAGCGGGCACCGCGCACCGCGTGCCGCCAGATGGTCGCGACACATAATCGTTGGCGTCGACACGCCGACGCGGGCCGCCGACGTTTATGTCTCGAGGGCCAGAGTGTGGAACGTCAGCTGTACTTGATCATCAGCCCGACGCCCACGATCGAGATCACCCAGATCGCGGTCACGAAGTAGGTGACGCGGTCGAGGTTCTTCTCGACCACCGTCGAGCCCGACAGGCTGGACTGAACACCGCCGCCGAACAGCGTCGACAAGCCGCCGCCCTTGGCGCGGTGCAGCAGCACGAGCAAAACCACCAGGACACTGGTGACCACAAGCAGGATCTGCAGGGTCAATTCCATGGCCGCTACCCTACCGTTTCTATCCGGGCAGGTCGGGCAGCGGTCCCCCGGCGGCGATGGCCGACATGATCGCGAACTGCTCGCCGTCGAGCGATGCGCCGCCGACGAGGGCGCCGTCGACGTCGTTCTGGGCGATGATGTCGCCGATGTTCTTGGCATTGGCCGAGCCGCCGTAGAGCACCCTCACACCGTCTGCGAGCTGGGGCGATGCCAAGCTGCCCAGCTCGTCGCGGATGGCCTTGCACATTTCCTGGGCGTCGGCCGCGCTGGCGACCCGACCCGTGCCGATGGCCCACACCGGTTCGTAGGCGATCACCGCCTGACCGATCTGCTCTTTGGTCAGCCCGGCCAGCGATCCTTTGAGCTGCTCGACGTTGTGCTCGACGTGGTCGCCGGCCTCGCGTACCTCCAGGTGCTCGCCGATGCACACGATTGGGACCAGCTCGTGGCGGAACGCGGCGGCCGCCTTCTTCGCCACGAGCTCGTCTGTTTCGTCGTGATAGGTACGCCGCTCGGAGTGGCCGACGACGGCGTACGTGCAGCCGAGCTTGTTCAGGAAGGCGCCGCTGATCTCGCCGGTGTAGGCGCCCTCGTCGTGCTGCGAGATGTCCTGGCCGCCGTACGTGAGCCTCAGCTTGTCGCCGTCGACGAGCGTCTGTACCGAGCGCAAGTCGGTGAACGGCGGGAGCACCGCGACGTCGACCTTGTCGAAGTACTTCTCCGGGAGCGAGAACGCAATCTTCTGCACCAGCGCGATCGCTTCGAAGTGGTTGAGGTTCATCTTCCAGTTGCCAGCGATCAGCGGCTTGCGGCTCAACGTCTCTCCTAGGTGGTCAGCACAGCAATGCCGGGCAGGGTCTTGCCCTCAAGGTATTCCAGCGAGGCCCCGCCGCCGGTGGAAATGTGCGAGAAGCCGTCCTCGGGCAGACCCAGCGCGCGCACCGCGGCGGCCGAGTCGCCGCCGCCAACAACGCTGAACGCACCCTTCTCGGTAGCAGCGACGATCGCTTCCGCGACCCCCTTGGTGCCGGCCGCGAACGCCGGAAACTCGAACACGCCCATTGGGCCGTTCCAGAAGATCGTCTGCGCATTGGATAGCAGCGCGGTGAACCTCTTCACCGATTCGGGCCCGATGTCCAGACCCATCTTGTCGTCGGGTATGCGGTCGGCGGCAACGGCTTCCGGCGGCGAGTCGGCCTTGAACTCGTCGGCGACGACGATGTCGACCGGCAGGTGGATCACGTCACCGTGGGTATCGAGGATCTCCTTGCAGGTGTCGATCATCTCGGGCTGCACCAGCGACGTGCCCACCGAAAGACCATGCGCGGCAAGGAAGGTGAAGCACATCCCGCCACCGATCAACAGACTGTCGGCCTTCTGGGCGAGCTCTTCGATCACGGCGAGCTTGTCCGACACCTTGGACCCGCCGAGCACGACCGCGTACGGCCGGTTTTCGGAGCTGGTGAGCTGTTGCAGCACTTTGACTTCGGCTTCGACGAGCTTGCCTGCGTAGTGCGGGAGCAGCGTGGCGACGTCGTACACCGAGGCCTGCTTGCGGTGCACGACGCCGAAGCCGTCGGACACAAATGCGCCGTCGGGCTCGACCAGCTCGGCCAATTGCCTTGCCAGCGCGAGGCGTTCGGAGTCGTCCTTGCTGGTCTCGCGCGGGTCGAAGCGAACGTTCTCGAGCAGCAGGACGTCCCCGTCGGTCAAACCCTCGGCGCGGGCGAGCGCGTCGGACCCGACGACGTCACCGGCCAATTGGACGTGGCGGCCGAGGTGCTCGCTCAGCGCTTGTGCGACCGGCTTGAGCGAGAACTTCGGCTCGGGGCCGCCTTTCGGCCGGCCGAGATGTGCGGTCACGATCACCTTGGCGCCGGCGTTGGCCAAAGCTTTCAGTGTCGGAACTGACGCGACGATGCGGCCAGGGTCGGTGATCCGGTCGCCGTCGAGCGGGACGTTGAGGTCGGAGCGCACGAGCACTCCTCGTCCCGAAACCCCTTGTGCTAGAAGGTCGTCGAGAGTTGGAACCGTCATCACTACAGGGACTTGCCGACCAGGGCCGCGAGATCGATGAGCCGGTTGGAGTAACCCCACTCGTTGTCGTACCAGGCCACCACCTTGGCCTGGTTGTCGATCACCTTCGTCAGACCGGAGTCGAAGATCGAGCTATGCGGGTCGGTGACGATGTCGCTGGAGACGATGGGCGCGTCGTAGTACTTCAGGATGCCTTTCAGGCTTCCCTCGGCGGCAGCCTTGAAGGCGGCGTTGATCTCCTCGGCCCCGGCTGCCTTCTCCAGCTCGACGGTCAGATCGGTCACCGAGCCCGTCGGGATCGGCACCCTCAGCGCGTAGCCGTCGAGCTTGCCCTTCAGCTGCGGCATCACCAGGCCGATGGCCTTGGCGGCGCCCGTGGAGGTGGGAACGATGTTCAGCGCGGCGGCGCGCGCGCGTCGGAGGTCCTTGTGCGGGCCGTCCTGCAGGTTCTGGTCCTGGGTGTAGGCGTGGATCGTCGTCATCAGGCCTCTGACAATGCCGAACTCGTCGTCGAGCACCTTGGTGACGGGCGCAAGGCAGTTCGTGGTGCAAGAGGCGTTGCTGATGATGTTCTGGCTGCCGTCGTACTTGTCGTCGTTGACGCCGAGCACGATGGTCAAGTCCTCGCCTTTGGCGGGCGCCGAGATGATGACCTTCTTGGCACCGGCCTGCAAGTGCCCCTTGGCCTTTTCGGCGTCGGTGTAGCGGCCGGTGGACTCGATGACCACGTCGACACCGAGATCACCCCAGGGCATTGCGGCCGGGCCGTCCTTGATCTCGAGGGCCTTGATCTTCTGGCTGCCGACCACGATCGTGTCGTCACCTTCGAGGCTGACGTCTTGCGGCAACCGGCCGAGGATCGAGTCGAACTTCAGCAGGTGAGCCAGCGTGGCGTTGTCGGTGAGGTCGTTGACCGCCACGATCTCGAGGTCGCTGCTCTTGCCTTCGGCCTTCTGGCCCTCGAGCGCCCGATACAAGTTGCGTCCGATTCGGCCGAAGCCGTTGATGCCAATGCGGACCGTCACTGGTCTCTCCCTTGGTCGCCTTTGTTTTCTGGTGGCCAGCCTAGTGCGGCCGCGTCGGCGCGGCTCGGCCGGTAGGGGTGCAGCTAGCGTGGTCTCGATGCACTACGAGGTGACCGACGCCGACACGGCGGCGAGTGTGGGCAGCGGCGACGTTCCGGTGCTCGCGACGCCGCGGCTGATCGCATGGCTGGAGGCTGCAACGGTGCAGTCGGCCGCGCAGTTCCTCGGCCCAAAGCAGACCACGGTCGGGACTGCGGTTCGGATCGAACATCGACGCGCTACCAAAGTGGGTGGCGCCGTCGAGGTCTTCGCCGAACCGCCGTCGGCGCCGGCCGGGAGAGTACTCACATTCGCGGTGCGGGCCATCGACGAATCGGGCCAGCTTGTTGCATCAGGGGAAATTGATCGGGCGATCGTCGACCGCGAGCGGTTTTTGGCTCGCTGAAAGTTTGCGTACGGAATCGTCGGTGCGCTATGTGATAATCGAAACTATGTTCGAAGAGGCGACTCCGATCCAGCTGATCGAGGCGATCGAGAACACATGCCGTGCGGAGTCCAAACTGATGGCCCGCAAGCTCGCCGCGATAGCGGAATTGCTTGCGCACCGTATGGAAGAGGAGTACGAGGCTGAGTGCGGCCCCGGCTACGCCACCGTCTCGGGATTCCAGCGCACTATCGCCGAAGTGGCCGCGGCGATGAACCTCTCACCGCGCGCCGCAAGTTTCTTGGTTTCGCACGCCGAGGCGCTGAAATTGCAGCTGCCCAAGATAGGCGCCCTACTTGCCGAGGGGCGAACCGATTGGCGCACAGTCGAATTGATCATCATACGCACTGAATTCGTCGGCGGCGAAGTGATCTCGCAGCTGGATGAGTCCCTGGCAGCTCGGATAGTCAACTGGCACTGCTGGTCGAGGAGACGGATCATCAGCGCCGTGGACGCCGCCGTGCGGGCTCTTGATCCCGATGCGGCACGCGAGCGGCGGCTGGCCGCCGAGGAGCGTGACCGCCACATCAACGTCGCCCCGTTGCCCGACGGATTGGCGAGCGTCAGAGGCACCATAGCGGCCACTGCGGCGGCAGCCTTTGACAAGCGGCTGTCGGAGATGGCCACCTCGCTTTGTGCGGAGGATCCGCGCACCATCGCCCAGCGACGCGCCGACGCGCTCGCTGCGCTCGCCGAAGGCCGCGCACTCACCTGCATCTGCAAGCGGCCCGACTGCCGTACTGACGAGCAGGAGCCCGAGAAGAGAACGGGCCCCCGGGTGGTGATCAACGTGGTCGCCAGCGAGGAGACGGTGCGCGGACGCAGCGAGCAACCGGGTTATCTACAGGGCTACGGTGTGATCGACGCCGACCAGGTGCGCCAACTCGCCGACGCAGCGGCACAGCGCATGCTCGACCCGAGTTTCGATGCGGCAGCGGCGTTTCGGTACCAGCCCACGGTGGCCATGGAACAGTGGATCCGGTGCCGCGACCTGACGTGCCGCTTCCCGGGCTGTGATCGGCCTGCTGAGTTCTGTGACGTCGACCATACGATCCCGTTCAACCACGACAATCCAACGAGCGGCGGGCTGACGGTGCCGTGGAATCTGAAATGCCTTTGCCGCCAACATCATAGGCTGAAAACTTTCTATTGCGGGCCGGGCGGATGGCAAGACGAGCAGCTTGCTGACGGCACTATCGTCTGGACGTCACCCACGGGAAAGGTGTACCGCACCACGCCGGCTGGTGTTGACCTCTTCTCTCAGCTGAGATCGGCGCCCTGCGCTGAGCCAAAGCGGCGTAGCCGCAACCACTCGAAGGCGCGCGCAGCCCGTATCACGCGCGCCCGCAGGAGAAGTCGCACCATTCGGCCGATCAACGACGAACATCGTCGTGTGCGGCAGGCTCGAAAACACGAAATCGAAGCACGCAAGTTCCGAAATCACGTGCGCGACATGCTGTTTCTATTCAAGGGCAAACCGAGCACCAGCCCGTTCTGCATTTGGGTGAATGATCCGTACGAACCCGAAGAACTCCCGCCTGATTGGCAGCCCCCACCGAAACCACCTCCGGTTCCGGACGATCCGCCGTTCTAGCTCGGGTGCGCGGCGAACCACTCCAGCAGCAGATCGGCTGCCTTGTCGGGCTGCTGGTCGGGAATCCAGTGCGAGCCGTGCAGGATTTCGAATCGGTATTCGCCGGTGACGTAGTTGGCCGTTTCGCGCGCCGGTTTCTCGGTGAGCGCGACGTCGCCGTCGCTCCAGATGTACATCGTCGGCACCGTGATCTTGCCGACGGCATTGCGGGGATCGCTCAGGAACAGCGCGCGATACCACTTCAGCGCGGCAGTCAGCCTGCCGGGTTCCGACATGGCCTCTACGTCACGCTGGGCCGCCTCGCGCGTCTGGCCGCCCGCTACCAAAGCCCGTACCGCGCGCGCTCCCCTGCCGTTGGCGCCCAACAGCAGCCGCTCCGGCACCCACGGCAGCTGGAAGAAGTACATGTACCAGGAGGCAAGGCCTTGCCGGCTGGTCACGAGCGCCTTCGTGAAGGCGGCCGGGTGCGGAACGGACAACGCGGTCAGCGTCGCGACGCGGTCGCGCAGAGTGTCGGCGGCACCCCACGCGACCACGGCCCCCCAGTCATGCCCCACCAGATGCGCCCGCGCGACGCCCACGGCGTCCAGCAGGGCCCGGACGTCTTCGACGAGCTCCGCAACGCGGTAGTCGCGGCGCCGGCTCGGCCGGGCGCCCGGCGAATAGCCACGCTGGTTCGGCGCGATGCATCGGTAACCCTGCGCGGTCAGCCGGTCGATGATGGCGCTCCAGCTCGTGTTGAGCTGAGGGAAACCGTGCAACAGCACGACGACGGGCCCATCGGTCGGGCCTTCATCGATGTAGTCGAACGTCAAATCACCGCGACGGTATTGCTTCACTATGCGTCCTCGAGTAGGTCCGGGGTCACCGCCGACTCAGTATCGGGAATGCCCTCTTGCTTCGCTTTCCGGTCAGCCATGGACAGTAGCCGCCTAATACGGCCTGCCACAGCGTCTTTCGTCATCGGCGGATCGGCCAGCCGGCCCAGCTCCTCCAACGACGCCTGACGGTGCTCGACGCGCAGCTTGCCCGCCGCCGCCAGATGATCCGGCACCGAGTCCCCCAGGATGTCCAGCGCCCGCTCCACCCGGGCCGCCGCCGCCACCGCCGCCCGCGCCGACCGCCGCAGGTTCGCGTCGTCGAAATTCGCGAGCCGGTTCGCGGTCGCACGGACCTCGCGGCGCATGCGACGCTCCTCCCACGTCAGCCGAGTGTCCTGAGCACCCATCCGGGTCAGCAACGCGCCGATCGCCTCGCCGTCGCGCACCACCACGCGGTCCGCACCCCGCACCTCGCGCGCCTTCGCGCTGACGCCGAGCCGTCGCGCGGCACCGACCAGTGCCAGCGCTGCCTCCGGACCGGGGCAGCTCACCTCCAGGGCCGACGACCGCCCCGGCTCCGTCAACGACCCGTGCGCCAGGAACGCACCGCGCCAGGCCGCCTCCGCGTCGCCGACGCTGCCGCCCACGACGTGCGCGGGCCGCCCGCGCACCGGCCGGCCGCGCAGGTCCAGCAACCCCGTCTGCCGCGCCAGCGCTTCACCGTCCTTGGCCACTCGCACCACGTAGCGCGTCTGTTTGCGAATTCCGCTGGCGGACAGGACATGAACCACCGCGTTGTAGCCGTACAGGTCGAAGATGTCCTTGCGAAGCCGACGTGCGACGCTGCCCAGGTCCACCTCGGCTTCGACGATGACGCGGCCGCCCACGATGTGCAGCCCGCCGGCGAAACGCAGCAGCGCGGCCACTTCCGCCTTGCGGGCGCTCACCGAGCTGACGACCAACCTGCTCAGCTCATCCTTGACCTCGGCGGTCATCGCCACGGGTCGTCACCTCCCGTCGGGGTCGGCACCGTCGGAGTCATCGGCAAGGCCGATCCGCGGGTTCGCACGCTGTCCAAGACCGCGGCCAGTTTGGCAGGGTCATGTAGAGATGTACCAGGCCGCGCCACGTCAGCAAACCTAACGTCCGCATACAGCAGGCTCGCCGTGCGAATCAGTTGCTGACGCTCCCGGTCGCTCGGCACCCGCTCGGCGTCGACGACGATCTCGTCCACCCGAAAGCCCGGCGCGTGTTGGGACAGCACGTGCAGATGACGCTCCGCGGAGAACCCGGCCGTCTCCCCCGGCTCGGCGGCAAGGTTCAGCACCAGCGCCCGGCGCGCGGACGTCGCCCGCAACGCGGCCGCGAGCCCTGGGACCAGCACATGCGGGATCACACTGGTGAACCACGAACCGGGGCCCAGCACAACGAGATCCGCGTCGAGGATCGCGTCCACGGCCTGTCGTGTCGCGGGCGGGTCAGCGGGCAGCAGCCGCACGCGTCGCACCTTGCCCGGTGTCGTCGCCACCGCCACCTGGCCCCGGATCACCCGGAACATCCGGGGGTCTGACTCCAGGCCCGCGACGTCGGCCTCGATCTGCAGGGCGATCGGGCACATCGGCAGCACCCGGCCCTTGACGCCGAGGATCCGGCCGAGTTCGTCGAGCGCGGCCACCGGGTCCGCCAGCACCTCTTCGAGGCCGGCCAGCAGCAAATTGCCGATCGGGTGACCGGCCAGCGCGCCGCTGCCCCCGAATCGGTGCTGCAGGATCGTCGCCCACAGTCGGCCGTACCTGCTGTCAGAAGCCAACGCGGCCAATGCCATTCGCAGGTCGCCGGGCGGGACCACGTCGAGCTCGCTGCGCAGCCGCCCGGAGGACCCGCCGTCGTCGGCAACCGTGACCACCGCGGTGACGTGCGGGGTGAGCCGACGAGCCGCGGACAGCGTGGCATACAGCCCGTGCCCGCCGCCGAGGGCGACGATGCGGTGGCTCATTCGCGGCCCAGATCCCGGTGCAGCACCCGCACCGACAGCTTGTCGTTCGGTTGCAGCCGAGCGGCCAATGCCTCGGCCATCGCGACACTGCGGTGTTTACCGCCGGTGCAGCCGATGGCGACGGTCATGTAACGCTTCCCCTCACGTCGGTATCCCTCGACAACGAGCGATAGCAGTCGATCGTAGGTGTCCAGGAATTCTGCGGCACCGGGTTGGGACAAGACGTAGTCGCGGACCGCCGGCGACTGGCCGGTCTGCGGCCGCAGTTCGTCGACCCAGTGCGGGTTGGGCAGGAACCGGACGTCCATCACCATATCGGCGTCCATCGGCAGCCCATATTTGAAACCGAAAGATTCCACTGTGACGCTGGTATGCGCGACGGCCTCGCCGCCGAAGGCCCGCTCGATGCTCTCCCGCAACCCCCGCACCGACAGCGTCGACGTGTCGATGATCAGATCCGCGGCCGCCCGCAGCGGCGCCAGCATGGTCCGTTCGGCGGCGATGCCCTCGGCCAGCGTCTGGTCTCCCTGGAGCGGATGACTGCGCCGTACGTGCTCGTATCGGCGGACCAGGATGTCGTCGGACGCTTCGAGGAACAGCACCCGGGGGTAGATGCCGCGCGTCGCGAGATCCTTTCGCACCCATTCCAGGTCGCCGGTGAACCCCCGCGACCGCACGTCGAGCACCACCGCCAGCTGGGTGATCCGCGAGCCGGCGGCCAGCCCGAGATCGACCATCTGGGTGATCAGCTCCGGAGGCAGGTTGTCGGCGACGTACCAGCCGAGGTCCTCGAGCACCTTCGCGGCGGTGCCGCGCCCGGCGCCGGACAGGCCGGTGACGAGGACGACGTCGATGCCGGATTCCGCCGTCGCCCCGTTCTGGAGCTCTTCGCCTGTGTCGTGGTCTGTCATCCGGATGCCCTGGTCCGATCTTCGCCCATCGCCGCGGGCTCTGCGTCGGTTCCGGGTGAATCCGTTGCCCTGAGCGCCTCGAGTACGGCCCGCGCCGTCATGACACCGATGCCCGGCACCGCGGTGATCTCGTCGACCGTGGCCTGCTTGAGCCGGGCCACGGATCCGAAATGCGCAACCAGCGCCTTGCGCCGCGCTTCCCCCAGACCGCGCACCGAGTCCAGCGCCGACGCGGTCATCCGCTTGGACCGCTTGCTGCGGTGGTAGGCGATCGCGAAACGGTGCGCCTCGTCGCGAACCCGCTGCAACAGGTACAGGCCTTCACTGTTGCGCGGCATGATGACCGGATCGGGTTCCGACGGCACCCACACCTCCTCCAGCCGCTTCGCCAGGCCGATCACCGCGACATCGGTGATGCCGAGCTCGTCGAGCGCGGCCTGTGCCGCGTTCACCTGGGGGGCGCCGCCGTCGACAACGAAAAGGTTTGGCGGATAGGCGAACCTGCGGGTCTTGTCGGTCACAGGCGCTTCATGCAGGTGTCGCCAGAACCGGCGCCGGGTCACCTCAGCGATCGACGCGACGTCGTCGGACCGGCCACCGCCGGCGGCGTCGCGGATCGCGAAATGCCGGTAGTCCGACTTCTTCGGCAAGGCGTCCTCGAACACCACCAGCGAGGCCACCACGTCGGTGCCCTGCACATGACTGACGTCCACGCACTCGATGCGCAGCGGCGCGTGGGCGAGCCCGAGTGCGTCCTGAATGCTCTGCAGCGCTTCGGATCTCGCGTTGAAATCGCCCGCGCGCTTCAGCTTGTGCTGAGCCAGCGCCTCAGCGGCGTTGCGCTGCACAGTTTCTGCCAGCGCGCGTTTGTCACCGCGCTGCGGCACCCTCAGGCTCACCCGAGAACCGCGTAGCCCGGACAGCCACTCGGACAGTTCGTCCACGTTGCCGGGCAGGCACGGCACCAGCACCTGCCTCGGCACCGGGTTCGTGTACTCGTCCGCGGCACCGTCCAGCTCGGCCTGTTCGCCATAGAATTGCGTCAGGAACTGCTCGACGAGCACCTCGTGGCCGGATTCCCCGGGGCCACCGGACTTTTCGACGATCCACCCGCGCTGCCCTCGCACGCGGCCGCCACGCACGTGGAACACCTGCACTGCCGCCTCGAGTTCGTCGTCGGCGAACGCCACCACGTCGGCGTCGGTGCCGTCGCCGAACACGACCGCCTGCTTCTCCAGCGCCCGCCTAAGCGCAGAGGCGTTGTCCCGCAGGCGCGCGGCTCTCTCGAAATCGAGCTCGGCGGCGGCCTTATTCATCTGCTGTTCCATGTCGCGGATCAGCCGATCGGTCTTGCCGGACAAGAAGTCACAGAAGTCGAGCACGATCTTGCGGTGCTCCTCGGCGCTGACCCGGTTGATGCACGGCGCGGAGCACTTGTCGATGTAGCCCAGCAGGCACGGCCGGTCGATCTGCCTGTGCCGCTTGAACACTCCCGCCGAGCAGGTGCGGGCCGGGAACACCCGAGTCAGCAGGTCCAGCGTTTCGCGGATCGCCCAGGCGTGCGAGTACGGGCCGAAGTAGCGGACACCTTTGCGGCGGGGCCCGCGGTAGACCATCAGCCGCGGGTATTCCTCGTTCAGCGTCACCGCGAGCACCGGATAGGACTTGTCGTCGCGGTAACGCACGTTGAACCGCGGGTCGAACGCCTTGATCCAGTTGTACTCCAGCTGCAGCGCCTCGACCTCGGTGTTGACCACCGTCCACTCGACGCTGTTGGCCGTGGTGACCATCTGGCGTGTACGCGGCGGCAGGCTGGAGATGTCGGCGAAGTATGACGTGAGCCGGCTGCGCAGGCTCTTGGCCTTGCCGACGTAGATGACCCGGCCGTGCGGGTCGCGGAAGCGGTAGACACCCGGCTCGACGGGAATCGACCCCGGCGCGGGTCGGTACGTCGAGGGATCGGGCACGGTCTCAGGTTAGTACTGCGTGCGAAACCGGAGTTTCGCACATAAAGCGCGAGTGGCAACGTGCGAAAGTCGGGTTTCGGCGCGAACTAGGGACGGTAGCGTTCTGCCAGCTCGCGCACCGCGTCCATCGCGGCGACGGCCCGTTCCTTGTCCACGGCCTGGATCGCCATCACCGGGATGTACTCGTCGTCGGGCAGGTCGACGCGGGCCCACCGCGCGCCGAGCGGAAAAGACACGCCGACGACGTCGGGCCAGGCAATGATTTTCTCGCCGAGCAGGTTTCGCACGGCCAGCCCCGCCTTGCCGGCACGCAGCCGCGGCCGGGCGAACAACAGCACCGCGCACGCGATCACGAAGCCCAGCCCCGCGATCGCGACCTGGTCGGCGGTTTGGAACACCACCCCCGTCGAGCCGACCTTCAACAGGAAGCCCACCGCCACGTGCGCCGCCAGAATCACGATCGCAGCACCGTACGCGAAGTACGGGGTCAGATGGGGGCGCACCACCAATTCCCACTCGGAACCAACGGAGCTCATGACCGCAGCTGGCGCAGCGTCAGCGCCGTGGACAACGCAGCAGCCGTCGCCTGGGCCCCCTTGTCCTCGGCCGACGACGGCAGCCCGGCGCGGTCCAGCGCCTGTTCCTCGTTGTCGGTGGTCAGCACACCGTTGGCCACCGGGGTGGCGGCATCCAAAGACACGCGCGTCAGGCCCTGCGTGACGGCATCGCAGACGTAGTCGAAGTGCGGCGTCTGCCCGCGGATCACCACCCCGAGTGCGACGACGGCGTCATGGTTGTGTGCCAGTTCCTGTGCCACGACCGGAATCTCGATCGCACCGAGTACCCGCGCCACCGTCGGTTTGGCCACCCCGGCATCCTTGGCCGCCCGAAGAGCGTTGTCGAGCAACGCATCACAGATGCTCTGGTGCCACGTGCTCGCGACGATGGCCAGCCGCACCCCCGACGCGTCGAGCTCCGGCATGTCGGGCACACCGTGCGATGGGCTCACGCCGCCATCGCCTGTCGCCAAACGCTCACGCCGCCACCGCTTTTCGCTTCACGCTCACGCCGCCACCGCTTTTCGCTTCAGGCTCAAAGTGCACCGCCGAATTCGCCTGGCAGATGGTCGAAGTCGTCGAGGCCTGACAGGTCGTGGCCCATTCGGTCGCGCTTGGTGATCAGGTAGCGGATGTTCTCCGCGTTCGCGCGCACCGGCAGCGGCACCCGCTCGATGATGTGCAGCCCGTACCCGTCGAGCCCGACGCGCTTAGCCGGGTTGTTGGTGAGCAGCCGCATCGAGCGCACACCGAGGTCGTATAGGATCTGCGCGCCCAGCCCGTAGTCACGCGCGTCGGCGGGCAGCCCGAGTTCGAGGTTGGCGTCGACGGTGTCCGCGCCGGCGTCCTGCAGTTGATAGGCCTGCAGCTTGTGCATCAGCCCGATGCCCCGGCCTTCGTGGCCGCGCATGTAGAGCACCACGCCGCGGCCTTCGCGAGCGACCATCGCCAGCGCCGCGTCGAGTTGCGGCCCGCAGTCACAGCGGCGCGAACCGAACACGTCGCCGGTCAGGCACTCGGAGTGCACCCGCACCAGCACGTCGTCGCCGCCGGCGATGTCGCCGCGCACCAACGCGACGTGCTCGACGTCGTCATAGATGCTGGTGTAGCCGACGGCCCGGAACTCGCCATGCCGGGTCGGGATGCGGGCCTCGGCCACCAGTCTGACGTGCTTCTCGTGCTTGCGTCGCCATTCGATCAGGTCGGCGATCGAGATCAGGGCGAGATCATGCTCGTCGGCGAACACCCTCAGCTCTTCGGTCTGCGCCATCGCGCCTTCGTCCTTCTGGCTGACGATCTCGCAGATCGCGCCGGCGGGCTGCAGCCCGGCCAGCTTAGCCAAGTCGACCGCAGCCTCGGTGTGGCCCGGCCGGCGCAGCACACCACCATCCTTGGCACGCAGCGGCACCACATGGCCCGGGCGGGTGAAATCGCTTGCGACACTTGTCGGGTCGGCCAGCAGGCGCATGGTAGTGGCCCGGTCGGAGGCCGAAATACCGGTTCCCACACCGCTTTTCGCGTCGACGGTCACGGTGTAGGCGGTGCCGTGCTTGTCCTGGTTCACCGCGTACATGGGCAGCAGGCCGAGCCGGTCGCAGATCTCCCCGGACAGCGGCACGCACAGATAGCCGGACGTGTAGCGCACCATGAACGCGACGAGCTCTGGCGTCGCCATTTCGGCCGCGAAGATCAGATCGCCCTCGTTCTCGCGGTCCTCGTCGTCGATGACGATCACGGCCTTGCCTGCCGCGATATCGGCAACCGCCCGCTCGACGCTGTCCAACCTGGTCATCGGCCGGTAACTCCTTCGGGCGGCGGCGCAGTGCCTGCGCGGGCGCTGCCCTCCCAGTCTAGTGACCGGGGCCGATGAGTTTTTCGACGTACTTAGCAATGACGTCCACCTCGAGGTTCACCTCGCCGGACACCGGGACGCCCGCCAGCGTCGTCTCCGCCAGGGTGGTCGGGATCAGCGACACCTCGAACCAGTCCTGACCTGCGTCGTTTCCGACGGCGGAGACGGTGAGGCTGACACCGTCGACAGCAATCGAGCCCTTCTCGACGACGTAACGGGCCAGCGCGGGCTCCAGCGCGATCCGGACCACTTCCCAGTGCTGCGACGGCGTGCGTGAAATCACACGGCCGGTGCCGTCGACGTGCCCCTGCACGATGTGCCCGCCGAGCCGCTTCTCCACCGTGACGGCCCGCTCGAGGTTCACCTCGGGGCGGCCGTCGACATGCCGCAGCGTCGAACGGTTCAAAGTCTCGGCCATCACGTCGGTGGTGAACTCGCCGCCCGGCAGCACCTGCACGACGGTCAGGCAAACTCCGTTAACCGCGATGGAGTCGCCCGGCGAGGCGTCGCTGGTGACGACCGGACCGCGGATTTTCAGCCGCACGGCGTCGGGTAGCTCAGACTTTTCGACGACGCGGCCGACCTCTTCGACGATGCCCGTGAACACCAACACAGGCTAGTGCGCAAACGCTGCCTGTCACGATCACCCTCTACGATGCAGGGCATGCCTTTGCGCCGAAGTACCGCAGCCGCCCTCGCAGCCGCCGCACTGACCGCCTCGCTTTTCGCAGGATGCTCCAAGGAAGAGAAGTCCAGTGCACCTCTGCCGGACGCGACCACGCTGCTGAAGCAATCGGCCGAGACCACGCGTGCGCTCAAGAGCGCGCACCTGGACCTGAACGTCGAGGGCAAGGTCGAAAACTTGACGATCAAGACGTTGAGCGCCGACCTCGCCAACGAGCCGGCCGTCGCCGCCCAAGGCCGCACCAAGATCACGCTGCCCGGAGGCGACGTCGACGCCGAGTTCCGCGTCGTGGGCGGCACGCTGTACGCCGCGCTCGACCCGAACCAGTGGAGCGACTTCGGCCCGGCCAAGAACGTCTTCGACGTGTCGGTCATCCTGAACCCGGACACCGGACTGGCGAACATCCTGTCCAACTTCAAAGACCCCAAAGCCGAGGACCGCGAGACCATCAACGGAGTCCAGTCGATCAAGATCACCGGTCAGGTTCCCCTGGAAGCCGTCGACAAGATCGCCCCGAAGATCGCGTCGACGCCGACGGTCCCGGGAACCGTGTGGATTCGTGAGGACGGCAACCACGACCTGGTCCAGGCCAAGCTGGAACCGACCCCCGGCAACAGCGTCCAGATGACGCTGTCCAAGTGGAACGAGCCCGTCTCCGTCGAAAAGCCACCCGGCGTCTGATGACCGAACAGACACTCGACGCCGCAGAGCCGGCGACCACAGGCGCCCAGCGGCGCCGAATCGCGATCGCCGCCGGCAGCCTCGCGGTGCTGCTGGGCGCGCTCGACACCTACGTCGTCGTGACGATCATGCGCGACATCATGGCCGACGTCGGCATCGCGCTGAACCGTATTCAAGACGTCACGCCGATCATCACGCTCTACCTGCTCGGGTACATCGCGGCGATGCCCCTGCTGGGCCGGGCGTCCGACCGGTTCGGCCGCAAACTGCTGTTGCAGGCCAGCCTCGTCGGCTTCGCGGTGGGCTCGGTCGTCACCGCGCTCTCGCGGCACGAGAACAGCATGGACATGCTCCTGACGGGCCGGGTGATCCAGGGCATCGCCAGTGGTGCGCTGCTGCCGGTGACGTTCGCCCTGGCGGCGGACCTGTGGGCGGCGCGCAGCCGGGCCGCGGTGCTCGGCGGCATCGGTGCGGCTCAGGAACTCGGCAGTGTCCTGGGTCCTCTCTACGGCATCTTCGTGGTGTGGCTGCTGGCCACCTGGGACTGGGTGTTCTGGATCAACGTCCCGCTGGCCGCGGTCGCGATGGTGATGATCCACTTCGGCTTGCCTTCCCGGCAGCGCGGCGACGGGCCGCGCGAGCGGGTGGACGTGGTCGGCGGCCTGCTGCTCGGGGTCGCGCTGGGCCTCGTCGTCTTCGGCCTGTACAACCAGAACCCCGACGGAAAGCAGGCACTGCCGCCAAATGGTGTGCCCCTGCTGTGCGGCGCACTGCTGGCGCTGATCGCGTTCGCCGTCTGGGAGCGGTTCGCCCGCACCAGGTTGATCGAGCCGGCCGGCGTGCGGTTCCGTCCGTTCCTGACTGCGCTCGGCGCTTCGGCATGTGCGGGTGCTGCGCTGATGGTCACGCTGGTCGACGTCGAGTTGTTCGGCCAGGGCGTGCTGGGCATGGATCAGGAGGATGCCGCATTCCTGTTGCTGCGCTTCCTGATTGCGCTGCCCATCGGCGCGCTCGTCGGCGGCTGGCTCGCCACCAGAATCGGCGATCGGCTAGTCGCGGTCGCGGGCCTGTTGATCGCCGCGGCCGCATACTGGCTGATCTCGTCCTGGGATCTGCACGTGCTGAGTGCCCGGCACGACCTTGGGATCTTCTCGTTGCCGACGTTCGACACCGACCTCGCTCTCGCGGGTTTCGGGTTGGGTCTGGTGATCGGCCCGTTGACGTCGGCCGCGCTGCGGGCGGTGCCGCCGGTGCAGCACGGCATCGCGTCGTCCGCGGTCGTGGTGGCGCGGATGATCGGGATGCTCGTGGGGATGGCAGCGCTTTCGGCCTTCGGCCTGTACCGGTTCCAGCAGCATCTGCAAGACCAGCCCAGGCCGAAAGGCAGCCCGCTGGAAGTCGCCTCGCAACTTGGGATGAACTACCGCAACGCCTACGTGCTGGAGTACGGCGAGATCTTCACGATCACCGCTCTGGTCTGCGTGTTGGGTGCACTGCTCGCGGTGTTCATCAACAGCCGCCACGGCCACCACGACGACGGCGCGGCCCTCGAGGAACCCGCCGAGCCGCTGGCTTCTCCGCGCTGAGGGGCTGTTGAGGCATATGCCTCATGTGTTTCGGGTGTGAACCGCACGAGACTTCCGGACGTACCAGACGTCAGGAGGTTCCGAAATGGCCAATACGGCAACCAAGTCGCGATCGCGCAGCGCCGGCGTGTTCGCGTTGATCTACGGCGCCGCCGCATACGCGTTGTTCGTCGTCGTATTCCTCTACGCGGTCGCGTTCATCGCCGACGCCGATTTCGTGCCGAAGACCATCAACCGTGGCGGATTCGGCGACGGCAGCCTCACTACCAACGCGGTGCTCGTCGACGTCGGGCTTCTGCTGCTGTTCGCGGTCCAGCACAGTGTAATGGCACGGCCCGGGTTCAAGCGGTGGTGGACCAGATACGTGCCCGCCTCCGTCGAGCGCTCCACCTACGTCGTCGCCGCCAGCGTCTGCCTGGCCGCGGTGCTGGCCTTCTGGTGGCCGATCACCGCGACGCTGTGGCACGTTTCCGCGCAACCGTGGCGCGCGTTGTTGGTTGCGGTGGGCATGGCGGGCTGGGGCTTGGTGCTGACGAGCACCTTCCTGATCAACCACTTCGACCTGTTCGGCCTGCGTCAGGTGTTCCTGCGGCTGCGGGAACGGCAACCGGCGCCGGATTCCTTTGCGACTCCGGCGTTCTACCGAATGGTGCGCCACCCGCTGTACTTGGGATTTCTGGTCGCATTCTGGGTCACGCCCACAATGACGGGCGGCCACCTGCTGTTCGCGGCGGCCACGACGGGCTACATCCTGGTCGCCATCCAGTTGGAGGAGCGCGACCTCGTCGGCACGTTCGGGCACCAGTACCGCGAATACCGCAGGCGGGTGCCGATGCTGATCCCAAGCGTGCGCACCCACCGGGGCTGATTGCCCGGGGCCGTCCTGGGTACCCCGACTGTCGAATCCAAGACTTCGACGATCGGAGGCATTCATGGGCATGGACGGCAGGAAGGTTGCGTTCCTGGTGGCGCCGGAGGGCGTCGAGCAGGTTGAGCTGACCGAGCCGTGGAAAGCGGTGACGGAAGCCGGCGGCACACCGGAGTTGATCTCGACCGAAGTCGGCAAGGTGCAGGCGTTCAACCACCTCGACAAGGCTGACACATTCGACGCCGACAAGGCCGCGGGTGACGCCGACGTCGGCGACTACGCCGGGCTGGTGCTGCCGGGCGGTGTGGCCAACCCCGATTTCTTGCGGACGAACTCCGACGCAGTCGGTTTCATCAAGGGCTTCTTCGACGCGGGCAGGCCGGTGGCGGTGATCTGCCACGGGCCGTGGACACTGATCGAAGCGGACGTTGTGCGCGGCCGCACGATCACGTCGTGGCCCAGTCTGCAGACCGACGTCCGCAACGCGGGCGGCAACTGGGTGGACGAAGAAGTGGTGGTCGACGAACGGCGCGGCAACACGCTGATCTCCAGCCGCAAACCTGATGACCTCCCGGCGTTCTGCTCGAAATTGGTCGAAGCGTTCTCACGGTAGCCGCGGGCATGGGTAACGTCCCCACCATGCGGGGGACTGCTGCCGACGCCGCCCGCCTTCGGGAGGCGGGGTGCTGACCGCGGCGCTGCGCGACCTGCAATGGCGCAAGCGGCGATTCGTCATCGCCATTGTGGGCACCGGCCTGGTGTTCGCGATGACGCTCGTTCTCACCGGACTGGCCAACGGTTTTCGCGTCGAGGCGCAGCGGACGGTCGACTCGCTCGGCCTGGACTCGTATCTGATCAAGTCGGGCGCTGCGGGCCCGTTCATCGGGTCGTCGCCGTTCCCGCCGACCGACCTGCAGAAGGCTGCACGGCTTGCGGGTGTCACCGTCGCGGTGCCGATGGTCTACGGCAGCACCACGATTCCCGACCGCGGGACGTCCAGGAACGTCAACGTGTTCGGGGCACCTGAGAGAGGGCCGGGCATGCCTGCGATGTCCACGGGTCGCGTCCCGGCCAATCCCGCCGAGATCGCGGTGTCGAGCACGTTGGCTCGCGGAGTCGGCCAGGACCTCGAAATCGGTTCGCGCACAATGCGAATCGTCGGCATCGTCGACGACTCCACGCTGCTGGCACGGCAGGCCAACGTGTTTCTAACCGTCGCGGGCGCCCAACAGCTGCTGTTCTCCGGGCAGCAGCTGATCTCCACGATCGGCATCGTCGGCAAGCCGGGTGCAGCACCCGAGGGCTATCGGGCCGTCGACCGAGCCGGCGCGGTGGACGACCTTGTGCGCCCGCTCAAGGGTGCCCGCACTTCGATCTTCCTGATGGCGTGGCTGCTGTGGGTGGTGGCGGCGTTGATCGTCGGCTCGATGATCTATTTGACCGCACTCGAACGCGTCCGTGACTTCGCGGTATTCAAGGCCGTCGGGGTTCCGACGCGTTCGATCATGGCCGGGCTGGCCCTGCAGGCGGTCATCGTCGCGGTGCTCGCGGCGCTTCTCGGCGGCGTTGTGTCGATCTTGTTAGGGCCGCTGTTTCCTATGCGGGTGGACATCCCCACGTTGGCCTTCGTGCTGCTCCCGGTGATCGCGGTGACGATCGGGCTTCTGGCCAGCGTCGCGGGGCTGCGACGCGCGGTGACGGTCGACCCGGCCCTGGCGTTCGGGGGGCCGTGAGCGATGCCGGACCTGCGCATCAAGGACCTGGTGGTGGAGTACTCACGGGGCGAGTACGCGGTGCGCCCGATCGACGGCCTCAACTTGGACGTCAGCGAAGGCTCGCTGGCGATCCTGCTCGGCCCCAGCGGATGCGGCAAGACCACACTGCTGTCGTGCCTGGGCGGGATTCTCAGTCCCTCGGAGGGCCGCATCGAGTTCGGCGACATCGACCTGACCAAGCTGGACCGCCGAGCGCTGTCGGAGTACCGGCGCAACACGGTCGGCATCGTGTTCCAGGCCTTCAACCTGGTGTCTAGCTTGACGGCAATCGAGAACGTGATGGTGCCCATGCGCGCGGCGGGTATGTCGCGCCATGATGCTTGCCGGCGTGCCGAGGAACTGCTGACGCGCGTAGGCCTTGCAGACCGCATGCGGCACCGGCCGGGTGACTTGTCCGGCGGACAACAGCAGCGGGTGGCCGTGGCGCGGGCGATAGCACTGGATCCGCCGCTGCTGCTGGCCGACGAGCCAACGGCACACCTCGATTTCATCCAGGTCGAGGAGGTGCTGCGGCTGATCCGCGAACTCGCCTCCGGCGAGCGCGTCGTGGTGGTGGCCACCCACGACACACGGATTTTGCCGTTGGCAGATCGCGTCGTCGACCTGACGCCTCACATCTCCTACGAGGAACATGAGCCGATCACCGTGCATCTCGAGGAGGCCGAGGTGCTCTTCGAGCAGGGCACGACCGGCGACTGCATCTACGTGGTCGCCGACGGCGAAGTCGAGATCGTCCGCGAATTGGCAGACGGCGGAGAGCAATTGCTGAAGGCGGCCGGCCCGGGCGAGTACTTCGGCGAGATGGGGCCGTTGTTCGGCCTGCCGCGGACTGCTACGGTGCGGGCGCGCACCGACGCGACCGTGATCGGCTACACCGTGCAGCAGTTCCGGGAACGCTTGGGCGCCAGCGGCGTTCGCGAAATCATCCAACACAAGGAACTCGAGTACTAGCCCGAAGTTACGCCGGTGAGGTAGGCGGAATTGGTTGTTGAGCTGGGATCGGCGGTTGCTCATACCGGTTTCTCGTAGCCAGTGAATTTGGTGTGTCGGTGTCGTTGTTGTGTGAGTTCGTC
>JBLNEK010000251.1:0-53284 GCA_050262635.1 Candidatus Sericytochromatia bacterium
TGCGCACCCGCGCTTTGTGACCCCCATACCGCTGCACCGCCTGGGGCCCGTATCCGCTGGCGAGGCCGGCCTGGTCGTGTTCTGCCGCGGCGGGGGTGGGCTCGTCGTTGAACGCGGGCAGCGGGGCGAAAAACGCCCGGATCACCCGGATGTGTTCGGCATCGATCAGCCCCGCACGCTGCCCGGCGGCGGTGTGCTCCAGCTTGGGCGGCAGCGGTTGGCCGGTCAGCGTCGAGCGCGGGCCCATGTCGGCGGCGTCCTCGATGCGCTGGCGGGCGTCCCCGCGGCGGATGCGCAACCGCTCGGACAACACGAACGCCGCCGTGCCACCCAACTCGTCTCGCGGCGCGGCGGCGAGCGCGTTGATCAGTTCATGCTCCCCGGCGGGCAGCCGACGCCGCCAGCGTTGCCGGTGCTCCAGCAACTCGACGCGCTCGTGAGCCGACAACCCATCCACCGCCAATTCGGCAGCCCGATCCAACGCCGCATCAACCTCGGCATACACCGCTTTGGCCCGCTGGAACTGCACCGAAGTCATACCCGCAATCTAGCGAGACCCACCGACAACTCATTGCCGCCCAACGCAATTCAGCCCGATTTATACACAACTAAGAATCCGTCCACAGATTCCCCCAAAACTAATGAATGAATCTTGACAACGGCGCGCTCGTGCAACTCTCAGCGAGCATCAAACTCGATCGGTAGCGCTGCCGGACCGGTGATTCCGACGATCGGTTTCCACGGCGCGGACCCGGACCGGCGGGGGTTGCGCATCCGGCGCGCCATCACCGTCAGCGCCTCGGCGAGCTCCCGGCGAGCCAGGTTCGCACCGAGGCAGTAGTGCGCTCCGGCACCGAAAGTCTGCATCGGGGCGGCATTTTCACGGCTGATGTCCAGCTGGTCCGGATCGTCGAAGACGGACGGATCACGGTTGGCCGCTGCCGTGTTGCAGACGACGAATGTGCCGGCCGGAATGAGAAGACCGTCCAGTTCGACGTCTTCGAGCGCGACGCGCATGGCACCGAAGATCACCGGCGAATGCCTCATCACCTCTTCGACGGCTTTCATCGCCAGCCCGGGGTTCTCGGCAAGAAGGTTCCACTGGTCCGGATGATCGCAGAAGGCGTCCACGGCCGCGGCCACCTGGTTGCGGGTGGTGTCGGTGCCCGCCATCAGGATCGTGAACGCAAGCATGCGCAGTTCGTCGGCGGTCAGCCGGTCGCCGTCGTCTTCGGCACGGATCAATTCGGAAATCAAGTCGTCCGTAAGTGATTCACGACGGACCGCGACCATCTCGTCGATATACGCATCGAGTTCGTCCGAGGCGGCCATGATGTCGTCCTCGTACTCCGCGACGTTCCACGTGAAGACCTTGAAGATGTCGTCCGCCCATGCCGAGAACAGCCGCCAGTCCTGCGGCGGTGCGCCGAGCAGCGCGCTGATGACCGGCACCGGATAGGGGCGGGCGATGTCGTCGACAACCTCGCATCGTCCTGTCGCCAGGAGCGGGTCGATCAACCCCTCCAGGACGTCGGCGATCGTCGTCTCGAGCCGGGTCACCGCCCGCGGCGTGAAGGCCTTCGACACCAGCCTGCGCAGCCGGGTGTGCTCGGCGCCGTTGATGGACAACAGGCCCGTGGTGACCTTGTCCCAGACGCGTCCCGAGGTGATGCCCTGTGCCTCCAGCGTCAGGCCGGGCGGCGGGCACAAGCGATGATCGCGAAGCGTCGTGCGCACCAGCTCGTAGCTCAGGATCTCCGGCCCGTGCGGGCCCATCGCAACCGGCCCCTCTGCGAGTGCCTTGCCGATGTTCCGGTGGGCTTCACCAGGACTCGCGGCGTCTTCGTAGTCGATCGTCGGCAGGTCCGCTTCGAACACGGTGACGGCGCTCATGGTGGCTCCTCGGGCTCGGGACATCACCATGGTCGAGCGAGCGCGCAAGGGCCGATAGCGTAGTGAACTACTCCATCGCCGACATGGGCTTACCCTCAGCGTCAGCCGGCCAAACGGCGCGTCAGCGGCAGTTGCTGCGCGTTTTGTGTGTCTGTACCACGGGTATTCCCATCCTGAGGTGCTGCAGCAGCTGCTTAGGTCCCAGTCTGTCGCGGTACTAGAGTGGCCGGGTCCCACCGCCTGCCGTCGTCGTCGGGCGCTGGGCCTGGCCACCGCCATCTCAGGTCGACTGCTCGGGCACCGCGCCTTTCTTGGCACGCCGACGCCCCAGCAGCCCGCGGCCTACGGAGAGGATCGCGGGCAGCACCGACACGAACACGATGCCAAGGATGATCAATTCGAGGTGGCGGTTGACGAACCCGATGTTGCCCAGGAAGTACCCCGCGAACGTCACGCCTGCGCCCCATGCGAAGCCGCCGATGATGTCGAACCCGAGGAACACCGGATAGCGCATTTTCGACACGCCCGCGATGACGGGAACGAACGTGCGCGCAAACGGCACGAAGCGGGCCAGGATGACCGTAAACGGGCCGTACTTCTCGAAGAATTCGTGCGACTCGGTCACGTAGTGCTTCTTGAAGAACCGCGAGTCCTCTTTGTTGAACAGCGCAGGCCCGATCCGGCGACCGATGAAGTACGCGGTCTGATCACCGGCGACCGCGACGAGCGGGACCGCAATCGCCAGGGTCCAGATGTTCAGGGTGCCTTTGGCGGCTAGCAGGCCACCGGTGAACAACAACGAGTCGCCGGGCAGGAACGGGAAGAGCAGGCCCGTCTCGATGAAGACGATGACCAGGATGCCGGGCAGGATCGCCGAGGCGAACAGACCCTGCGGGCCGATCCAGTACCAGGGGTCCAAGAGGTGCGGCATCGCTACGAGCGTCGTGCTCATGACGACCCAACATACCGGCGGCTTGGTGGGATACTTCATGGACGTCGCCGCGTTCGGAAGGAAACTCCCATGCCCATCGCCACGCCCGAGGTCTATGCCGAGATGCTGGGCCGCGCCAAGGCGCACGAGTTCGCTTTTCCGGCGATCAACTGCACGTCGTCGGAGACCATCAACGCGGCGTTGAAGGGGTTCGCCGATGCGGGCAGCGACGGCATCATCCAGTTCTCGACGGGAGGTGCGGAATTCGGCTCGGGTCTGGGCGTCAAGGACATGGTCACCGGCGCGTTCGCACTAGCCGAGTTCGCGCACGTCGTCGCCGACAGGTACCCCATCACCGTGGCCCTGCACACCGACCATTGCCCGAAGGACAAGCTCGACACCTATGTCAGGCCCCTGCTCAAGGTGTCCCAGCAACGCGTCGCCGACGGCAAGCATCCGCTGTTCCAGTCGCACATGTGGGACGGATCGGCCGTGCCGATCGACGAGAATCTCGAGATCGCGCGGGAACTGCTCAAGGAGGCGGCGGCCGCGAAGATCATCCTCGAGATCGAGATCGGCGTGGTCGGCGGCGAGGAGGACGGCGTCGCGCACGAGATCAACGAGAAGCTCTACACCACTCCTGAGGACTTCGAGAAGACCATCGACGCGCTCGGTGCCGGCGAGCATGGCAAGTACTTGCTGGCCGCGACGTTCGGCAACGTCCACGGCGTCTACAAGCCAGGCAACGTCAAGCTGCGCCCCGACATCCTCGCGACGGGACAGAAGGTGGCCGCGGCCAAGCTCGGACAGCCGGACGAGAGCAAGCCGTTCGACTTCGTGTTTCATGGCGGCTCCGGCTCGCTGAAGTCGGAGATCGAGGAGGCGCTGCGCTACGGCGTCGTGAAGATGAACGTCGACACCGACACGCAGTACGCGTTCACCCGGCCGGTCGCCGACCACATGTTCACCAACTACGGCGGAGTGCTCAAGGTCGATGGCGAGGTCGGGAACAAGAAGGTGTACGACCCGCGCAGCTACATGAAGAAGGCCGAGGCGGCGATGAGCCAGCGCGTCATCGAGGCGTGCAACGACCTTCGCAGCGCGGACCGTTCGGTGACCGCCGGCTGAGCCGGCGATGCGGCCGTTCCGCCGCTAATTGAATACCCCCTCGCAGATTTTCCAGCGCCCATCAAGGAACTGCAGGTCGAAACTGCGGGTCGACCTGACGTCGGGGGCGTACGCCATGAATGTCGTGACGTTTGCCTCGGCCTGCTTATCGTGGACCAGCACTCGGTCGATACTTGCTATTACGGGGTACTGCTTGGCCGACGCGACCCGTTCGTGAGTGGCGGCCCAAACATTCTCGGGATAGTTGACGTACGAGTCGTGGACGCGGCCGCAAGTGAGATTTCGCAATTGCACCAGGTCGCCCTTCTGGATCGCGACGTCGAAATCCTGAATCGCCTGCCGGACTTGATTTTCCTGCGAGACCCCTGGCGAAGGATTTCCTCGGAGCATGAAGAATGTCAGAACTATGCCGCCGGCCAGGAGCAGAATAAGGAGAGTGGAAACGGCGATCCATCTGCCGCGCCGCGTGTGTAGCGGTTGGTCCAGCAGTCGCGACTGTCCGTCGGCTGCGCTGAGCGTGGAGACACTCGCAGGCGCTGCCGCAAGACTAGGCCGCAGTGGGTGATTCCCCGGGGCGATGGCGATCGGTTCCGCGGGTGGCAGCACATCCCTCGCAAGTGACGCAGGAGCAGTCGATGACGTCGACGACGTCAGAACTGCCCGCGCGGCTCGTGCTAGATCTTTGGTCGTGGCATAGCGGTGGTCCGGATCCTTGGCCATACCGGTCGCGATTACATCGTCGATCGCGGGCGGAACCGCTCTCGTGACTGTGGATGGTCTCGGAGGCGCTGCGAATAGGTGTGCGGCTGCAACCTGCTCCAGACTTGTACCAGGAAACGGCGGCTGACCGGTTAACGATTGATAAAGCACACAGGCCAAGGCGTAGACGTCGGTGCGCGCGTCTGCAGCTCCTGTCCGGAACCGCTCCGGTGCCATGTAAGCCCATGTGCCAACGGTCGAACCTGTGCTGGTTACCTGGGTGTCTCCGATGGCGCGGGCTATCCCGAAGTCGATGAGGTACGCGAAGTCGTCCTCGGCAACCAATATGTTCGACGGCTTGACGTCACGGTGCACCAGTCCGATGCGGTGCGCGGCGTGTAGCGCCGAGGCAATCTGCTCAATGATTCCCACGGCGCGAGCGGGCTCGATCGGGCCGTCGTTGAGTAGTGCCAGAAGGTCTTGGCCGTCGATCAGCCGCATCGTCACATACAGGTGCTCGTCGATCTCACCGAAATCGTAGATCGGCACCACATGTGGCTCGTCGAGGCCAGCGGCGGCCCGGGCCTCTCGGCGAAATCGCTCTTGAAACACCCGATCGTCCGCGAGGTTAGCGGGCAGGAGCTTCAGCGCTACGACCCGTTCAGTGGCGGTATCGAATGCCCGCCACACTTCTCCCATGCCGCCTCGGCCTAAGAGCTCGACCAGGCGATAGCGGCCGAACGGCGCTCCCTCCACCTCATCCCCCTTGACAGGTGCGGTCCAGCAAACAATAGGCCACTAGAGTCCGTGCGGAAATCTGGGAAAGAAAAAAGTCACCGCAGAAGGTCAGTTAACGGGACCATCGCAGATCTTCCAGCGCCCGTCGATGAACTGCAGGTCGAAGCTGCGGGTTGAACGGACTTGAGGCTCGTAAGCCATGAACGTCGTGACGTTGGCCTCGGCATGCTTGTCGTTGACCACGACCTCCTTAATCTCCGCCACCATCGGATAGCGCTTAGCGGCCTTCACCCGCGAATGGGTGGCCGCCCATTGCTTATCGTCGTATCTCACGTAACTGTCGCGGCTGGTGCCGCAAGTGATACTGCGCAGCTCGGCGAGATTCCCATCCTGAATGGCGTTATCGAAATCCTCGATCGTCTGCCGAATCATGTCTTCCTGCGAAACCTTCGGGGACGCCTTGTGGGTGATCCAGATCGTGCCCAGCACCGCGATGGCCGCGAGGGCGGCGATCACCAGTATCAGCACCGCCACCAGGCCCCAGCTGCGATGCCGACGGACCTCCGAGCGTGGCGGAATCGCTTGCGGCCCAACCGGTTTGCGGGCTGCAACGGCTGATGCGGCGGCCGACGGGTCCTGCGGCGGGTCGGACGCCGCCATTATGTCGGTTGGAGGCTCGGGTGTGGTCCGGATGACCTCGGTGGATCGCGCGTCGAACCCGGAGGGCGCGGTGTACCGCGGCTGCGTGGTCTCCTGACTCTGCGGCAGCACCACGGTTGGCTCTGCCGACTCGAACTGCGGCTCGGGCTCGCCGGTGCTGATGACTTCGGTGGGCGACTCCGACGGTTCCACCGCCTCTTCGGCGGTCTCCTCGCGGGCGTCGTGGACGTCGACTTGCTCGGGTGTGGCTGCGTCGTCCTGGTCGGGACCCGATGGGTTCGACATGGGCGTAAGTGTCCTCTGTTTCCTGACGAGGGCGGTGGATCGTCTCCGCGGAAGCTTAACGAGTCGTCATCGCGGGGGGCGATGAGCGCTTGCGCGAAGAGCAGATAACGGCATGAGCGCTTGCGCGAAGAGCAGATGCGCTGTCACTGCCGCGCGGCACAATAGTGGCCATGACTCAGTTCGGCGACTTGCTCGGACCCGACCCGGTCCTCCTGCCCGGCGACCCCCAGGCCGAAGCCGAATTGGAGGCCGACGAGAACCCAGCGATCGTCGCCGCCGCGCATCCCTCCGCTTCGGTGGCCTGGGCCCAGCTGGCCGAAGACGCGCTGGCCGACGAGCAGGCGGTGACCGCGTACGCGTACGCCCGCACCGGCTACCACCGTGGCCTGGATCAGCTGCGCCGCAACGGCTGGAAGGGATTCGGCCCCGTTCCCTACGACCACGCGCCCAATCGCGGCTTCCTGCGCTGTGTGGCCGCGCTGGCGCGGGCGGCCGATGCGATCGGGGAGACCGACGAGTACAACCGCTGCCTCGATCTTCTCGACGACTGCGATCCGAGCGCTCGCGTCAAGCTGAGGTTGGGCTAACCGGCGGCCGTCCGAGCGGCGGGGCAAACGCCCTCCGGCCGCCCGCACGCGACAGGGTCGCACACCCGGCAGAGTGCACCCCCGGCCGGTGACCTGCCTTCGACGCGTGCGGCGAGCCGCGACGCGGTGAGCCTGGCCACCAGCTGCTCGCAGATGCCGGTCAGCTCCCGGCGCTGACGGTCGCTGAGCGATGACAACACGGCGAAAATCGCGGCGTGCCGTGCGTCGCGTAGCCGTCGGGCCGCGTTGTGCCCCCGCCGGGTGAGCGCGACTGTGATTGTCCGCCCGTCGGGCCCGGCTCTACGTTCGACGAGACCGGCGTCGGCGAGCCGGTTCACTAGCCGGACGGCGCCCGAATGGCTGATTCCGACGAGCTGGCTGAGACGTTGCACCGAACCGGAGCGAGCGAGGTCGAGCATGGCCACCAGCGCCGCCGCCGACGTGCTGTCGAGATCGGCCTGCGCCGCGACGTCGGCCACCGCGGCGTCGGTGACGCCCAGGGCCACGGCGCCGAGCAGGTTGGCCAGCCGCAGGTCCTCGCGTGCCATTCGATCCCTAGGTTTATAGACCGCCATCCGCGGCTATCCCAATATATGACTCAATCATATATCAGCATACAGGAGTGAATGATGACTTTCGTCGCGAAGGCGCAAATCGATGTGGCGGCACCGGCATCCGAGGTGTGGCATGCGATGACAGACCCGGAGACGATCGCGAAGTACTTCTTCGGCAGCCAGGTGCAGACCAACTGGCAGCCGGGTAGCCCGATCGTGTGGAAAGGCGAATACAACGGCGAACACTATGAAGACAAAGGCAAGATCATCGACGTCGAACCGAGCCGGTTGTTGAGGGTGACGCACTTCAGTCCGATGACCGGGCTACCGGACAAGCCGGAGAACTACCACACGCTCACCTACGAACTCACCGAACGCGGTGGCACCACACACGTTTCGCTGACCCAAGCCAACAACGGCAGCGAGGCCGAGGCCGAGCGCGCGACCGCGAACTGGGCGGCGATGCTCGACGGCCTGAAGAAGACCGTGGAAGGTGGCTGACTACCAGTCAGCGTCACCCAGGCAGTCGTCGGCTTTCTCCGGCGGCTCCACTTGCACCGTCGCATGTTCCACTCCGCGCGCGGCAAGCACTGCACGCGCGTCCGCAAGCACTCGGGCCGAGTCGCCCCAGCTGGTCAGGTGCGCTGTGGCCATGTCCTTGCCCGGCACCAGCGTCCAGACGTGGAGGTCGTGCACGTCGAGCACTCCGTCGACGGCGATCAGCGCGGCCCGCAGCTCGTCGACGTCGATGTGCCGCGGCGACGACTCGGACAGGATCCGCAGCGCCGCGCGTGCGAGCGAGAACGCCCTCGGTAACACCCACAGCGCGACGAACACCGCGACGACGACGTCGGCGTACGGCCAGTGCGTGGTGACGGTCACCAGGCCGGCGATCAGTACGCCGATGCTGCCGACCGTATCGGCGATGACCTCCATGTACGCGCCCTTGACGGCCAGGCTCTCCCTAGAGCTCGACCGCAGCAGCATGACGACGACGGCGTTGGCGACGAGCCCGGCCACCGCCACGACGATCATCGGCACGCCGGGCACGTCAGGTGCGTTGCCGAGACGTTCGCCGGCCTCGTAGAGGATGAACACCGAGACGCCCAGCAGCAGCACGGCGTTGCCGACGGCGGTGAACACCTCGGCCCGGTGCCAGCCATACGTGCGGGCCGGGGAGTTGCTGCCGCGGCGGGCGAGTATCACGGCGGTCAGGCCCATGAACAGCGCGACCAGATCGGTCAGCATGTGCCCGGCGTCGGCGAGCAGCGCGATCGAATTGATCAGTAGCGCGGTGGCCAGCTCAATGAAGAAGAAGCTGGTGAGCACCGCTGCGGACACCACCATCCGCGATACCCGAGCATCGGCGCTGCTGTGGTCGTGGCCCGCGCCCATGCCTGGAATCTATGCGTTAGTGTGCATATGTAGCAAGGGCTACGTCGGCGTCGGGGCGAGCGTTAGAACCAGGCGGACCAGAACCGGGTCAGCTGGCTGCCCCAGGCGACGAGCGTGCTCGGCACACCGGAGAAGTCGAACAGCCAGAACACCACCCCGAAGAACCACTGGTTGAGCGGCGGGGCGATGAGCACGACCAGCAGGATCAAAAACGCGAACTGCTTGGCGGGCTCCAGCGCACGCCGGGTCTCATAGCTCAGGTGCGGTTCCAACGCCTCGTACCCGTCGAGACCGGGGATGGGCAACAGATTCAGCACCACCGCGGTCACCTGCAGGAAACCGAGAAACGCCATCCCGGACCAGAACACCGCGTGGCTCACCTGCGCGAAGGCGGCCGTGGTCACCAGCAGCGCGACGGCCAGCGCCGCGTTGACGACCGCACCGGCGAGCGCGACCGTCGTGCGCTGCCACGGCCGCATCCATGACGTACGGACGTAGACGGCGCCGCCGGGCAGGCCGATGCCGCCTAGCGCGATGAAGATCAGCGGCAGCCCCAGCGAAAGCAGCGGGTTGCTGTAGCGCAGCGGGTTCAGCGTGAGATAGCCGCGGACGGCGACGTCGTGGTCGCCGTAGCGCCAGGCCAGGAACGCGTGCGCGAACTCGTGCAGGCACAGCGACACCAGCCAGCCGGCGATGACGAACACGAAGACGCCGAGGTAGGCGAGCGGCGTCCGGTCGGACTCGGCCAGCCAGGCCAACACGCCGCCGACCGCGGTGACCGCGCAGATCGCCAAGAAGACCGGGCTGGGCCGCACCGACTGCTGGATCGGCCGGATGTTCACCCCACGAAAGTACGCGAGTCCGACGCTATGCAGAGGAAATGCGAGTGGCGCGCGCCATAACCTTGAAATCGGCGAGAAAAGGTGTCAACCGACCAGCAGCCAGCCCTTGACGTGCCGATAGAACGTCGAACGCTTGACCGGCCGCGGAGCAGCGACGCCATCCCGGGTGACGACGGCACCCGTCGTCCCCAACTGCGCCGCGCGCCCGGCCACCCAGCGGCTCGGGCGCCGGCCGGTGAGCACCGCTGCCCGCAGCCCCGGCATCGCGAGCGTCGGCTCGATCCGCACCCCGGCGACGTCGCCGTAGAAGAGCGTGGTGTCGTCGACCACGGCCTCGCCGTGCAGCGGTCCGTCGGCGCCCTGCCATGTCGCGGACCCGACGATCACGGCGCCGATGTCGTCACGAATCAGCGGGACGCGTCGTGCCTTGGCCGACAGGGCGCGGCGTGCGCCGAGCCGGCCCGGCACGAAACCTATTTCCACGTCCAGCTTTTCGGTCCGCAGCAGCGTGGTGAGCACCCTTGCCAGGTCGGCCTGCGACCCGACCACGATCACCCGCCGGTAGTCGCCGAGCTCGTCGAGCCCAGCGACGGGCAGCCCGCGCAGTGGCCGGGGCACATTGCGGCCACCGAACGGCAGCAGGGCGACATCGGAGGCGGTCAAAACGAAACTCCTGCGCAAAGCTCAGATAGGGTGGGTCACCGGCTGCACACAATATTCTGGAGAGACGCAATGCCGGCAATCGTCCTGATCGGCGCCCAGTGGGGCGACGAAGGCAAGGGCAAGGCCACCGATCTGCTCGGCGGTCGCGTCCAGTGGGTGGTGCGCTACCAGGGCGGCAACAACGCCGGCCACACCGTGGTGCTGCCCAGCGGCGAGAACTTCGCGCTGCACCTGATCCCGTCGGGAATTCTCACACCGGGCGTCACCAACGTGGTTGGCAACGGCGTCGTCGTCGACCCCGGGGTGCTGCTGTCGGAGCTGAGCGGGCTCCAGGAGCGCGGCGTGGACACCGAGCGGCTGCTGATCTCCGCGGACGCGCACCTGTTGATGCCGTACCACGTCGCGATCGACAAGGTCACCGAACGCTACCTGGGCAACAAGAAGATCGGCACCACGGGCCGCGGCATCGGGCCGTGTTACCAGGACAAGATCGCCCGCATCGGTATCCGGGCGTCCGACGTGCGCGACCCGGGACTATTGACCCAAAAGGTCGAAGCCGCACTGGAATTCAAGAACCAGGTGCTGGTCAAGATCTACAACCGAAAGGCCCTGGACCCCGACACCATCGTCGACACCGTCCTCGGCCAGGCCGAGGGGTTCGCACACCGCATCGCCGACACCCGGCTGCTGCTCAACAAGGCCCTCGACCAAGGCGAGACCGTTCTCCTCGAAGGCTCGCAAGGCACGCTGCTCGACGTCGACCACGGTACGTATCCCTATGTGACGTCGTCGAATCCGACGGCCGGCGGCGCGTGCGTGGGTTCGGGCATCGGGCCCACCCGGATCACCACCGTCTTGGGGATCCTCAAGGCGTACACCACACGAGTCGGATCCGGGCCGTTCCCCACCGAGCTTTTCGACGAGCACGCCGAGTATCTCGTCAAGACAGGCGGCGAGATCGGGGTGACGACGGGTCGGCGACGCCGCTGCGGCTGGTTCGACGCCGTCGTCGCCCGGTATGCGACCCGGGTCAACGGCATCACCGACTTCTTCCTGACCAAGCTCGACGTGCTGTCGAGCCTGCAAACGGTGCCGGTGTGCGTCGGCTACACGGTCGAGGGCCGGCGCACCGACGAAATGCCCATGACGCAAAGCGAATTCATGCACGCCGAGCCCGTGTTCGAAGAGCTGCCGGGCTGGTGGGAGGACATCTCCGGTGCGCGCGAGTTCGACGACCTGCCGGCGAAGGCGCGCGACTACGTGCTGCGGCTGGAAGAGCTTGCCGGAGCTCACATCTCGTGCATCGGCGTCGGCCCGGGCCGCGATCAGACCATCGTGCGGCGCGACATCCTGCAGGCGGCGTCGTGAGCATCGAGCCGATGGATCCCGACTACCGCAAACACGGCGGGTTCCCCGACTATGAGCTGGCCGACCCGCCGGAAAGCTTCGTGCGCTTCGTGTCCGCGATGCGCCGGCTGCAGGACCTGGCCGTTTCGGCCAACCCGGGCGAGGACGACTGGGAAAAGGCCGCTGACCGCGCCGAGGAACTCGTCGAGCTGCTGGCGCCGTACGAGGCACCGGAAGGTGTGCCGCCGGCCGGCCGGTCGCACAAGCTGCCCGGCATGGGCAGCCTGTTGATGCCGCCGTGGATGCTCACGCGCTACAAGCCCGAGGGGGTCGAGATGCGCGGCTACTTCAGCCGCTACTACGTCGGTGGCAACTCCGCCGTGCACGGTGGCGTGCTGCCGCTGGTGTTCGACTGGCTGTTCGGGATGGTCGTGCACGCCTCCAACCGGCCGATCAGCCGAACCGCCTTCCTGCACGTGGACTACCGCAAGGTCACGCCGATCGACCGGCCGCTGGTGGTGCGCGGGCGGGTGGACTCCACCGAGGGGCGCAAGGCGTTCGTCTCGGGGGAACTGGCGGATGACGACGGCACCCTGCTGGCGGAGGCGCACGGGCTGATGGTTCGGCTGCTACCGGGGCAGCAATGACGGCGCCGCAGCTGCATCAGCTGACGACGCCGCGGGCGGCCGCGCTGGCGGGCGTGCTGTTCGCGGTGCTGTTCGGCACCGTGATCGTTCTGATCCGCGTGAGAATGCCTGAGGGCGTTGGCGATTCGGCGGTGTGGCTGAGCGACAACCACAACGGCATCGTCACCGCGACCGTACTGATGCCGTTCGCGGGCATCACCTTCCTGTGGTTCATCGGCGTTGTGCGCGACGGGTTCGGCCGCTACGAGGACCGGTTCTTCGCGTCCGTGTTTCTGGGCAGCGGACTGCTTTTTCTGGGGATGATGTTCGTCGCGACCGCCGTCGCCGCCGCCCTTGTATCCACCAATGCGGGCGTCGTTGACCCCGCCGCCCACGCCGAGGTCGTCGACTTCGGCAAGATGGTGGTGCTCGCGACCAGCAAGACCTACGCGCTGCGGATGGCGGCGGTCTTCATGATCTCTGCGGCGACGATCTGGCTGCGGACCGGTCTGATGCCGAAGTGGATTGCAGTGCTCACCTACTTTGTCGCCGTTGCCATTCTGGTCGCCAGCGAACGCAGCGCGTGGATATTGCTGGCCTTCCCGGTGTGGGTGCTGGTGGTCAGCGGGCTGATCCTGGTGAGGGGCAACGCCGTCGGCCGGGACGGGCCGGAGACGTGAACGAGGCCTTCGACGCCGTCGTGGTGGGGTCGGGGCCCGCGGGCTGCACGGCGGCGATCCTGCTGGGCCGCGCCGGCGCCCGGGTCGCGCTGCTCGAAACGCATCGCGACCCCGACCACTACAAACGGCTGTGCACCCACAGCATCCGCTCCAGCGCGCTGCCGACGGTTCAGCGGCTCGGCGTCGAGGCCGCCCTCGAGGAACGCGGCGCGGTGCACGGACACGAGAACACGTGGACGAAGCACGGCTGGATCCGTGAAACCGGCACGCCGAGGGGACGTCCCGAGCACGGGCTCAACGTTCGCCGCCAAACCTTGGACCCGCTGATGCGGTCGACGGCGGCCGCGGAAGCCAAGGTGACGTTGATGATGGGCACCAGGGTGCGCGAGCTGACATACGCCGACGGACGCGTCGACGGCGTGGTGGCCGAGCACGACGGGCGGCACCGCGAGATCCGCGCCCGCATTGTCGTCGGCGCCGACGGGAAGTCGTCGACGATCGCCCAGCTGGCGAAGCTTGACGGGACGGTGACGCCGAACAGCCGGTTCGGCTACTTCGCGGGTTACCGCGGAGTCCGCACGCCCGAAGGCGTCTCGCACGCGTTGTGGCTCGGCGACCCAGACGTCGTGTACTTCTTCTGCAACGACAGCGGCGTGACCATCCTGGCGTCGTTCCTCGACAAGAAGCGGCTGCCCGAGTTCCGCGAGGACCGCGAGGCCGCCCTGCTGAGCATGTTCGCGAATCTGCCTGAGGGTCCCGACCTTTCGGATGCGGTCCGGGTCACCGACGTCATCGGCACCACGGACTATCCGCTGATCACCCGCAAGCGCATCGTCGCACCGGGCGTCGCGCTCGTCGGCGACGCGGCGATGGTCGGCGACCCGCTGTGGGGGATCGGCTGTGGCTGGGCGTTCCAGTCCGCGGAATGGCTCAGCGATGCGCTCGCACCCGCCATGGGGGGCTCGCGCACCGAAATCGACGCGGCCGCAAGGCGATACCAGCGCAAGCACCGCCGCAAGCTGGGCCTGCACCAGCGTCTGTGCGTCGAATTCAGTCAGAACAAGGGTGCCAACCCGCTCGTCGACCTCATCGTCGCCGGTGCCGTCCGCGACCCGAAGGTGGCGGATCGTTTCCTTGACGTGGCGACGCGGAACCGTTCGCCGCTGACGCTGCTTTCGCCGCTGCTTCTGGCTCGCGCTGCAGTCGCGCGGGCCACCAGATAGCCGGGCCGATCAACGCGAACAGCGCCGGGATCACCAGCGTGCGCACCACGAACGTGTCGAGCAGAATGCCAAGGCCCACGATGATTCCCAGCTGCGTCAGCACGATCAGCGGCAGCACCCCGAGCACGCAGAACACCGCCGCCAGCACGATGCCGGCACTGGTGATGACCCCGCCGGTCGCCGAGACGGCACGCACCATGCCGTCGCGGGTCCCATGCTCGGGTGTCTCCTCGCGCGCCCGCGTCACCAGGAAGATCGTGTAGTCCACGCCAAGCGCCACCAGGAACAGGAACGCGAACAGCGGGGTGCTGTTGTCCAGAGCGGAAAAGCCGAAGAGGTGGATGCTGGCCCAGCCGCCGAGCCCGAGCGCGGCGAGCGCGGACAGTACGGTGGCGGCGACGAGCAGCGGTGGCGCCAATACCGCCCGCAACAACGCATACAGCACCAGCAGGACCACCCCGAGGATCGCAGGTGTCACCACCAGCCGGTCCCGCGCGGCGGCATCCTTTACATCGCGGGCCTGCGCGTCGGATCCGCCGACCAGGGCGCTCGGATCCGCGGCTCGCACCGAATCCCGAAGCCCCTCAATGGCATCGAGTGCTGCGTACGATGCCGGTGGTGCGTCGACGATCACCGACCAGCGGCTCAGCCCGGTCGGCGACACACCAGCCGGAGTCGCGGACACCACGCCGGGCGCAGCGTCGATCGCCTGCTGCACGGCTGCCGTCTTGCCGGTTTCGGCGATGACGAACGCCGGGCCCGTGAAGCCGGCCGGGAAATGCGTTGCGAGAGTGTCGAATCCGGTCACGGCCTCAGCCTTCACCCGAAACTGCTCGGTCTGCGACAACCCGATCTTCGTGCCCAGCACACCCGTCGCCAAGACCGCCAGCCCCACGACCGCGACGCCGCCGATCAGCGCCGGCCGTTTCGCCACCGCTTCCGCGACCCGGTGCCACGGGCCGGCTTCTACGGTGTCGGGGGTCCCCGGGCGCGGGACGAACGGCCAGAACAGCTTCTTGCCGAACAGCGCCAGCAGCGGCGGCAGCACCAGCAACACGAACACGGCGGCAACCACCAGCCCGGACGCAGCCAGTGCGCCGAGGCTTCGCGTGCTGGGGATGATCGCGAGAAGCAACGTCAGCAGAGCCAGTACGACGGTCGCGTTGCTCGCAGCGATCGCCGGTCCGGCCGCCCGCACCGCGGCGCGCAATGCCTGGCGATGATCGTCGTTGTGCCGCAGCTCTTCTCGGTACCGGGAAATCATCAGCAGCGCGTAGTTGGTTCCCGCGCCGAACACCAGCACGCTGGTGATCCCCGAGGTCGAGCCGTCGAACGTCAGCCCTGTCGCGCCCGCCACCACGGTGCCCACCGACGTCGCCACCCGGTCGGCGAACCCGACCACCAGAAGCGGCACCAGCCACAGCACCGGGGAGCGGTACGTGACGATCAGCAGGATCGCGACCACCAGCGACGTGACGATCAGCAGGGTGAGGTTGGCGCCGGTGAAAGAGTTCGCGATGTCGGCGGCGAACGCGGGGCCGCCGGTGACTTGAGCGGTCAAGGTGTCCGGCAGCCGGTCGGCGGTTGTGCTGCGCAGCTGCTTGACGGCGTCGTTGAGCGCGAAGCCGGAGAGGTTGGCGTCGATGGACACGGTCGCGATCGCGGCCCGGCCGTCGCTGGCCGGGATTGTTGGGCCGATCGACCCGATCGCCGCCAGGTCGTCGGGACTCAGTGTTCCGCCGTCGGCGCGGGTGACGACGACGATCGCGGCGGCCTTGTCGCTGCCGGGGAACTGCTTCGCGGCGGCGTCGGCGCGCGCCGCTTCGGCGCCCGCGGGCAGGAAGTCCGGCGACCGTGTGCCGGCCTCGTTACTGCCGGCAAACCCGATCAGTGCGCCGCCGATCAGTGCGACCCCGAGCGCGATCAGCCATGAGCGACGGCCGGTGACCGCGGCGGCGAGGCGTTCCCAGAACACGCCGCAATAATTTCAGATTCTTAACAATTAAGCAAATGAACGATATGCTCAGTGAGATGACGACGGATGCAACCCCGCGCGCGGAGCTGGAGGAGCAGATCTCCGCCGACATCCGCGCGCTGTCCGCGGAGTCCGACCAGATCGGCCGGATGTTCGCCGCGCGACATGACGTGAGCTCCAACGACTTTCGCGCACTGCTGCATGTAATGGTCGCCGACAGCCAGGGCAACCCCCTGACGTCGGGCGAGCTGAAGAACCGGATGGGCCTTTCCGGCGCCGCCATCACCTACCTCGTCGAGCGAA
The DNA here is from genome assembly GCA_050262635.1 of Candidatus Sericytochromatia bacterium. GTDB lineage: Bacteria > Actinomycetota > Actinomycetes > Mycobacteriales > Mycobacteriaceae > Mycobacterium. The sequence goes on from JBLNEK010000251.1 coordinate 16,530, forward strand.
TGATCGCTTCGGACCACATCCGCCGCGAGTCCGATCCGACAGATCGGCGCAAGGTCCTTCTGCGCTACGCCGACCACGGAATGACCGTCGCCGGTGCGTTTTTCGCGCCGCTGGCCCAGCACACGCACGCGGCGTTGGCCGATCTTCCTGACGACGACCTCGCCGCAGCACACCGGGTGTTCTCGGCGCTGATCGCCGCGATGCGCGCGTTCGAAGACGAGCTGAGCTCGGCACCAGACGGCTAGTCGCGTCGCAGCGTCGCCTCCTCGAGGTCCAGCCCGCGCAGCGCCGTGCGCAGCACCTCGTCGTCGATGCGGCCGGCGTCGCGGTCCGCGATAAACGTCCTGCGTTCGGACGCAAGCATTTCCAGCCGCAGCCGGCGAAACGCCGACGCCGGGCTCTCGCCGATCTCCTCGTCGCTTCGGCCCAGCCTTTCCCATGCGGCGTTGCGGCGCCGCTCGTTCCAGCCGTGCAGTACCTGCGCAGCGTGCTCGTGGATGTCGGCCGGGCCGCGATGCTGCTGCGCGGCCAGCAGCTCCTCGAGCCGGGCTCCGGCGGCGCGAGCCGCCCTGTCCTGAGCCGCCGCCAGTGCGACCGCGTCCCGGTGCGCGTCGTCGCTGCGCACGCCGAACGCCCGGATCACCCACGGCAGCGTCAGCCCGTGCAGCAGCAATGTGCCGACCACCACCACGAACGTCAGGAACACGATGTGCGCGCGACCCGGAAAAGCGGCTCCGGACAGCGTCGTCAGCGGCACCGCGAACGCCGCGGCCAGCGAAACCACTCCACGCATGCCCGCCCACGCGACGACGAAGACCTCGGCCGCCGCGGGTGTCGGGTCACCTTCGCGCCGACCGGCGAACAGTGCCCGCGGGACGTAGGTGAACACGTAGATCCACACGATCCGGACCAGCAGCACCGCCAGGAATACCGCCACCGACGACCAGATCACAAGTGACGCAGGCATTCCCCGCATCTCCCGGATCACGCCGGGCAGTTGCAACCCGATCAGCAGGAACGCGAACGACTCCAGGATCAGCTGCAGAGCCTTCCAGACCGCCTGGTCCTGCAGCCGGGTCGCATAGCTGGCGTGCGTGGAGCGCTGACCCAGAAACACCGCCGCGACGACGACGGCGAGCACTCCCGAGCTGTGGATCTCTTCGGCGACGAGGTAGACGATGAATGGTGCGACGAGCCCGATCCCGCTCTCCATCAGCGGGTCGTCAAGCCGCGACCGGATGGCGTCGACGACCAGGCCGAACAGCAACCCGACCACCGCCCCGCCCGCAGCGGCCAGCACGAATGTGCCGAGGCCGACGCTCCAACTGACCGCGGTGCCGATCGCGGCGGACAGCGCCACCTTGTAGACGGTCAGCGCGGTGGCGTCGTTGAGGAGGCTCTCACCGCCCAGCAGCGTCATCATCTGCCGCGGCAGCCCCAGCCGCCGGCCCACCGCCAGTGCCGCCACGGCGTCGGGCGGGGCCACGATCGCGCCCAGCGCCAGCGCCGCCGCGGGAGTCAGGTCGGCGACGGTGTAATAGGCGACTACCCCGACCGTGAGCGCGGTCGCGAGCGGCAGGCCGATAGCGAGCAGCGCGATCGGCCGAAAATTTCTGCGCAGTGCCACATAGCTGCTCTGTAGCCCGGCCGTCCACAGCAGCGGCGGCAGGATCACGAACAGCACCACGTCCGGGTTGAGCACCACGGTCGGCGCGCCGGGGATCAACCCGATTGCCAGCCCCGCCACCACCAGGACCAGCGGGGCCGATAGGTTGTAACGCCGGGCGACCGCAGCCAACAGCAACGCCGCGACGAGGACCAGCAACAGCGACGTGTTCACGTCCCTATCCTTGAGCAGCATGCTGCGCCGTGCACCCAAGCCCCCGGACACCTGTGAGCACCTGAGGGCCGCGGCGGGCGCCCAGAACCCTGAGCCGCTGACCCCGGGCCGCTGCCAGGAGTGCGCCGAACTCGGCGAATCGAGCTGGGCGCATCTGCGAATGTGCTTGAGCTGCGGGCACGTCGGCTGCTGCGACTCCAGCTTCCACAAGCACGCGACGGCGCACTTCCACGCAACCGGGCACCCGGTGATGCGCTCGGCCGAGCCGGGCGAGACGTGGCGGTGGTGTTACGTCGACGTGCTGTTGGGCTGACTGACGCTGGTTTGCTCCTTGCGTCCGCAGGCCTGTTTGTGCTCCTCGCGTCCGCAGTGCTGTTTGTGCTCCTCGCGTCCGCAGGGCAGGCTTGCGACGTGACGGACGAACCGCGGCCGCGCAGCGTGATGATGCTCGGTGCCGGCGAGCTGAGCCGCGAACTCGTCACCGCATTCCAGCGTCTCGGTGTCGTGGTGATCGCGGTCGACCGGTACGCCGACGCGCCCGCCCACAAGGTGGCCGACCGCAGCGTCGTCGTCAAGATGACCGACCACGACGAGCTCACCGCGCTGATCGAGCAAGAGCAGCCTGACTGCGTCGTCGAGGCCTCCGACCCGGGCACTGCGCCCGTCATCGACTACGACGCGCTCGTCGCAGTCGCCGGGCGCGGCGTCACGGACGTGGTGCCCAGCGCGCGCAGCAGCCGGCTGAGCCTGGACCGCGAAGGGCTGCGGCGCCTGGCGGCCGATGAGCTGGGATTGCCCACCGCGCCGTTCTGGTTCGCCGGATCGGCCGACGAGCTCGCCACCATCGCGGCGCACGCCGGATATCCACTGGTGGTGCGGCCAGTGACCGGGGCGGCGGCCGACGGAGAATCGGTGCTGTTGCGTCCGGAAGACGTCGGGCCCGCGTGGGAGCGCGCGGTGAGCGCGGGCGGCCGGATGGCGAACACGCGGGTGATGGCGGAGACGATGGTCGACATCGACCACGAGGTGACGCTGCTGACCGTGCGCAGCGCCGGGCGGTCGGGACCGCGGGTGCAGTTCTGCGAGCCGATCGGTCACCGGCACGCCGAGGGGATGCTGGAGTGCTGGCAGCCGCAGAAGATGACCGACGCGGCCCGCGACGCGGCCAGGTCGATCGCGGCGCGGATCGTCAATGCGCTGGGCGGTCGCGGGGTGTACGGCGTCGAGCTGCTGGTGAAGGGCGACGAGGTGTACTTCGTCGACGTCACCGCACGCCCGCACGACAGCGGACTGGTGACGCTGCGGTCGCAGCGACTCTCGGAGTTCGAGCTGCACGCCCGCGCGATCCTTGGTTTGCCCGTCGACACGATCATGATCACGCCCGGCGCTGCGAACGTGGTGTACGCCGGCCAGAACACCGGGGCCACCGAACCCGGCCACGACGACACCCAGACCGAGCGCGCCGCACAGGCGCTTGCCGACGCGCTCGCGGTGCCCGAGAGCGACGTGCGGATCTTCGCGCACCCCAAGAGCTATCCGCGGCATCGGCTCGGGGTCGCGCTGGCCACCGCCGCGGACGTGCAGGCCGCCCGGCAGCGGGCGCAGGATGTCCTGACCGCGCTGACGAAGTACTGGTAATGCTCGAGGGCGACGGCTCAGAGGACGAGCGCGCCACCCTGTGGCCGTTCGGCGCCGCGCTGGCGGTGTTCGGGATCGTCGTGCTACTGGCCGCGCTGTTCGCGTTGACCGGCGGCGACGAGCTCACCGAAGAGCAACGGGTGGGCCGCGCCGCAGTCGCGCAGAACGATGCCCTGCAGCGGCAGGATTTCACCGACTACCGGCGCTACACCTGCGCCCGGGTGCAGGGCAGCGAGGCTGAAGTCCTTGCAGCGCAACAGGAGTCGGTCAGCCAGTACGGCGCCCGGTACGTCGACGACGTCACCGGCGTCAGAATCGACGGTGACCGCGCGACGGCGACAGTGGTCTACCACTTCGAGAACGACGCCGACGCCAAGCGCAGCGCCGAGTTGACGTTTGCCAGGCAGGACGGACAGTGGACGGTCTGTTCGGCTTACCGGTGAAGAGATATGACAGACTTCCGACGTGAGCTACGCAGGGGACATCACGCCCGAAGAGGCATGGAAACTGCTGAGCGACAATCCCGGCGCGGCGCTGGTCGACGTCCGCACCGACGCCGAATGGCGGTTCGTCGGGGTGCCCGACATCTCCGGGTTGGGTCGCGACGTAGTGTACGTGCAGTGGTCGGGCGCTGACGGCAGTCGCAACGAGCGGTTCGTCGACGAACTGATCGAGGCCGGCATCAAGCCCGGTAGTGGCCCCGTCGTGTTCCTGTGTCGGTCGGGTAACCGCTCGATCGGCGCCGCGGAGTTAGCCACCGCGGCCGGAATTGCGCCGTCCTACAACGTGTTAGACGGTTTCGAGGGGCACCTCGACGAGTCTGGTCATCGCGGCGGGTCGGGCTGGCGCGCCGTTGGGCTGCCGTGGAGACAGTCGTGAGTATCCGCACTCCCGAGCCGCTGCCCGAGGGGGTCAGCCAGGCGACCATCGGCGTGCGGGGCGGGCTGATGCGGTCCGGCTTCGAGGAGACCGCCGAGGCTTTGTATTTGACGTCGGGCTACGTGTATTCGAGTGCGGCCGAGGCCGAGAAGGCATTCGCCGGCGACATCGAGCGCTACGTGTACTCGCGGTACGGCAACCCGACGATCTCGATGTTCGAGGAGAGGCTGCGGCTGATCGAGGGCGCGCCGGCGTGCTTTGCGACGGCGACGGGCATGGCCGCGGTGTTCACGTCGCTGGGGGCGCTGCTCGGCGCCGGCGACCGGCTGGTGGCTGCCCGCAGCCTGTTCGGCTCGTGCTTCATGGTGTGCGACGAGATCCTGCCCCGCTGGGGAGTGAAGACGGTATTCGTCGACGGCGACGACCTGTCGCAATGGGAGAAGGCGCTGTCGGAGCCGACGCAGGCGGTGTTCTTCGAGACGCCGTCGAACCCGATGCAGTCGCTGGTCGACATCGAGGCGGTGTGCGAACTTGCCCACGCGGCAGGAGCGAAAGTGGTGCTGGACAACGTGTTTGCCACCCCGCTGCTGCAGCAGGGCTTCCCGCTGGGGGTCGACGTCGTCGTGTACTCGGGCACCAAGCACATGGACGGGCAGGGCCGGGTGCTGGGTGGGGCGATACTCGGCGACAAGGACTACATCGACGGGCCGGTGCAGAAGCTGATGCGCCACACCGGGCCCGCGATCTCGGCGTTCAACGCATGGCTGTTGCTCAAGGGGCTGGAGACGCTGGCGGTGCGGGTGGACTACAGCAACGCGTCGGCGCAGCGGATCGCGGAGTTCCTCGAAGGCCATCCCGAGGTGCGGTGGGTGCGCTACCCGTTCCTGCCGTCGCATCCGCAGTACGACCTGGCCAAGCGGCAGATGAGCGGCGGCGGCACCGTCGTCACCTTCGAACTCGAGGGCGGCAAGGATCGCGCTTTCACGGTGCTCGACAAGCTGCAGGTGATCGACATCAGCAACAACCTCGGCGACGCCAAGTCGTTGATCACCCACCCGGCGACCACGACTCATCGGGCGATGGGGCCGGAGGGCCGAGCGGCGATCGGCCTGGGCGACGGCGTGGTTCGGGTCTCTGTCGGCCTGGAGGGCACCGACGATCTGATCGCAGACCTCGACCAGGCGCTGCGCTAGCGCCGCCTCCCGCTTCGAAACAGGAGTTTCGCACCGAAACCTCGAGTAGCGGCGTGCGAAACCCCGGTTTCGCGGAACGCCGTCGTAGCATCGGCCGCATGTCCAGACGCAGCGCCGCCAAGAAGGCCCGTCGGCAGAAGCGGCAGGCCAAGCGCGCGGAGTGGGACACGATCGTGCAGCTTGCCGAAGAGTTCGGGGAGTTGGAAGAGGAGCTGCTCGACGACGGCCTCACCGTCGTCCACGCCCGCAACATCGACGACGCGATACTCGGCATCGGTGAGCAACTCGACGCCGCCGATCCTGACGCTCTCCGGGCACTGCTGGCTTTGGCTCGCAGCTTTGACGAGCGAATCACTGAGCGCGGGTGGACATTTGATGCTGGCCATTCGATTCACAGCTTGGCGGTGTGGCATTTCGCGCCGTCGGCGTTCGAGCCGGACAACGACGACGTTGAGGTCGTCACCAGAGTGTTCTTCACAACCGAGAGTGCGCTCGAAGACCACGACGACTTCCCCCACAAAGTCTCCCTGATGCTCGTCGGCACCGACCTGGGCGACGGGGCAGTTCAGATTTCGCCCGAGCGCTTCTTCGAGCAGATCGATGCGATCGAGGCATACCGCGTCGAGCAGTCGGTACCGCAACTGGGCTAGCCCCATCGCCGAAACTCGCCTTTGGTCGTGAAAGTGCGAGAGCCAGCCGGCCGAACTCGAGTTTCGTTGCGGCGGAACCGGGCTCAGTCGTCGACGCCTAGTGCGTGCTGCGCCCGCTCCTCGTAGCTCTGCCGCGCGGTCGGGTCGAAATCGAGGAACACGCGGTCATTGCCCATCTTCCTGTTCAGCCAGCGCCGCCTGCGCGGGCTCAGCAGCTGCGCCACCCCGGCAAGGAAGCGGCCGTAGCGCGGCACCGACAACACCGTCGTCGGCTCGTCGAGGACGTGGACCACCGCGGCGGCGATGTCCTCCGGCTGCACCGGCTTCTGCGCGGTGCTGGGACGGGTGCCCGTGATCAGCTCGGTGTTGGTGAATGTCGGCAGGATTGCGCTGACTTCTACTCCCTGCGCGGCGAACTCGTCGGCCAGCGCCACCGACAGCCCGACGACCGCGAACTTCGTGCCGGCATACACCGCCTGGCCGGGCACCGCGATCATCCCGGCCAGCGACGCGATGTTGACGATGTGCCCGCTGCGGCGCGCCACCATCTCGGGCAGCACCAGCTGGCAGCCGTTGAGCACGCCGTAGAAGTTCACCTCGATCGCCGAACGGATCGCCTGCTCGGACTGCGAAAGGAACGAGCCGATCGGCATCACCCCGGCGTTGTTGATCAGCACGTCGATGCGGCCGCCGCCCTCGCTGCGCGCCTTGTCCAAGAACTCGCCGAACGACTGGCGGTTGGTGACGTCGAGCGGATAACCCGATACCGGCCCGATCCGGTCCAGTGGTCCCACCGCGGACTCGAGCGCGCGCACGTCGCGGTCGCCGATCACCACTCGAGCGCCGCGCTGCAGCAGCGCCTTTGCGGTCGCATGCCCGATGCCGCGCGCCGCGCCGGTGATCGCGATGGTCTTGCCGCTGATTCGGTCCATGCCGCCGAACTTTACAGTCGTCAAGTTCGCATTCGGAAGGGTGTGAGGCGAAGATGGCAGCATGCGGGCGTCGCAGCTGCACTTCGTCGCGGTGTCCCAGAACGACCCGCTGGCCGCACCTTTGCTGGCCGAACTGGCCGCCTAGTACGCCGAACGTTATGACGGCGATCGGGAACGGATCTTGGCTTGGCTGCGCGGCTATCCGGCCGCGGAATTCGCTGCGCCGACAGGTGGCCTTCTGGTCGGTCTCGTGGAGAGCCAGCCCGTCACCGGTGGCGCGTTCCGCCGGTTTGACTCCGACACCGCAGAGCTCAAACGGGTATGGACCGACAGGCGACATCGTCGCCGGGGCCACGCCAGAGTGTTGTTGGCACAGCTGGAGTCTGAGATCGCTGCGCGCGGCTATCGCCGCGTGTACCTGACGACGGGCGACCACCAGCCCGAAGCCGAGGCGCTGTACGTGTCCGCCGGGTACGCCCGGTTACCGAAGCCATTGCCCGCTGACCGTGAGGTTTATCCGGTGGCGTTCGTGAAAAGCCTGGATTAGTGGTGGCCGACGCCGACGAAGCTCAGGCCCGGTATGTCGTAGCCGTTCTCGGAGCGGAACTGGTCCAGTGCCGCGCTGGCCTCCCCCCGGATCGCGGCGCTGACGTCGGGCGTTTGCGTTGCCAGCAGCGGCCCGACGGGACCGGCCAGTGACGGCACCACGTCCCACCACTCGTCGAAAGACGCGGCGTTCATCGGCGTCGCCACTTCTCGGACGCTGACATCGCGGAATCCGGTGCCGCTCAGCAGCTCTTCCAACCGCCCATAGTCGGCGAGCGCGAACGGGCCGGGCATGCCGGCAGGCGGCACCGGGAAACCCAGCCGCGCCGTGATCGCGTCGAGCAACACGCCCAGCCACGGGTTTCGGTCGCGTGGTCCCCACACCGCGAACGCGGCGCGCCCATTGGGCACCAGCACCCGATGAGCCTCGTGTATCGCGGCGGCGGGGTCGGGAACGAGCATGAGGCCTTCCCGGCACAGCACGGCGTCGAACGACGCGTCGGGACGGTCGATGTCGCACATGTCGATCACTGACGTGGAGACGTTCGTGAGGTTGCGCAGCAAGGCACGCTCGGCGGCGATCGCTGTCATCTCCGGTGCGATGTCTGACAACACCACTTCACCGTCCGGGCCCACGATTTCGGCGGCGGCCAGACCGGTGCCGCCGGGGCCGCACGCCAGCTCGAGGACTCGTTCGCCGGCGCGCAGGCCGACCGCGCCCAGCATCGCCTCAGTCACCACCGCGCCCCGGTCATCGACGTAGTCGGCGTGCTGCCCCCAAGCCTGCGCGGCGGCCGACCAGATCGCGTGCAACGGATTTGTCATCTGAGCGCCCGCGCAATCGCGTCGCGGATCGGCTCGCGCCACACAGGCCCGTGCCCCGGCAGCAGCACGTCGGTATCCAGCAGCTCCAGTGCGCCGAGGCTGCGACGGCATCCCGCATCGTCATGGTTGAACACCGACGGCAACAGCTGCGGTCCCGTGCGCCGGCTCGCTGCGTGCCCGGTGACGAGTGCGTCGCCACTCAGCAGTACCCCGTCCACGATGAAGCTGCAATGGCCGCCCGTGTGCCCGGGCGTGGGAATGGCCATCGGACTGCCGGGCAGCGCCGCGGCGATGTCCGCGGTCAGCGCCTGCGCGGTCGGGATCCCGTCGCGCACCAGACCGCCCTTGCGCATCAGCCGCACGGCCCACGGCGCCCAGCCGGGCCGCCAGATGTTGGCGGCAACGTCCAGCGGCGAGGCCTGCTCGAGGTACTCGCGCTTGGCGTGCCCGACCTCGTCGGGATGGCAGTAGACGGCTGTGCCGTGTGTTCGCGCGAACCAGATCGCCGAGCCGAGATGGTCGACGTGCGCGTGGGTGAGCACGATGGCGCGGACGTCGCCGATGCCGAAACCAAGCTGGGCCAAGGACGCGAGCACGTCGTCGCGGTCGCCCGGCAGCCCCGCGTCGAACAGCGTCGCCCCGTCTCTAGATGAGGCCACCGCCCAATTCACCAAGTCGCCCTGGACGAAGTGAAGGCTGTCGGTGACCGAGGTGATCCCCCACGCCATGCCCGCCGAGTCTAGTAACGGGGTAGAACTGATGAGTGCCTGAACTGAAACTGGGATACAAGGCGTCGGCGGAACAGTTCGATCCAAGAGAACTCGTCGAGCTCGCTGTGCTGGCCGAACAACACGGGATGGACAGTGCCACGGTCAGCGACCACTTCCAGCCCTGGCGGTTCGAGGGCGGACACGCCCCGTTCTCGCTGGTGTGGATGGCCGCGGTCGGCGAGCGCACCGAGCGGCTGGTGCTCGGCACGTCGGTGCTGACGCCGACGTTCCGCTACAACCCGGCGGTGATTGCGCAGGCGTTCGCGACGATGGGGTGCCTGTACCCCGGCCGGGTCTTCCTCGGAGTCGGCACGGGTGAGGCGCTCAATGAGATCGCCACCGGATACGAGGGCGAGTGGCCCGATTTCAAAGAGCGGTTCGCCCGGCTGCGCGAGTCGGTGCGGCTGATGCGGGAGCTGTGGCTCGGCGACCGGGTCAGCTTCGAGGGCGAGTACTACCACACCAAGGGCGCTGCGATCTACGACGTGCCCGAGGGCGGTGTGCCGGTGTACATCGCGGCGGGCGGCCCGGTGGTGGCCAAGTACGCGGGGCGCGCCGGCGACGGCTTCATCTGCACGTCGGGCAAAGGCGAAGAGCTGTACAAGGACAAACTGATTCCCGCGGTCCTGGAAGGCGCTGCGGGTGCGCACAAAGACCCCGACGCCATCGACAAGATGATCGAGATCAAGATCTCCTACGACACGGATCCCGCACTGGCGCTGGAGAACACGCGATTCTGGGCGCCGCTGTCGCTGTCCGCCGAGCAGAAGCACAGCATCGATGATCCGATCGAGATGGAGAAGGCCGCCGACGAGTTGCCGATCGAGCAGGTCGCCAAGCGCTGGATCGTCTCCTCGGATCCCGACGAGGCCGTCGAAATGGTCGGCAAGTACGTCGAATACGGGCTGAACCACCTGGTGTTCCACGCCCCCGGGCACGACCAGCGCCGGTTCCTGGACCTGTTCGAGAAGGACCTCGCGCCGCGGCTGCGTCGATTGGGCTGACGTGTCGCCCGCAGCAGCTTCCGTCTACATCGCCTCCCCCGAGGGCGACACCGGAAAGTCGACGATCGCGCTGGGCGTGCTGCACCGGCTCGCCGCCACCGTCGCCAAAGTCGGTGTGTTCAGGCCGATCACGCGTCTGGGCGAAGACCGCGACTACATACTCGAGCTGCTGTTGGCCCACGCCACCGCGGGGCTGCCCTACGAGGAGTGTGTAGGTGTCACCTATCAGCAGCTCCACGAAGACGAAGACGCCGCGATCGCCGAGATCGTCGACCGCTACCACCACGTCGCCGACCACTGCGACGCCGTCGTCATCGTCGGCAGCGACTACACCGATGTCGCCACCCCCACGGAGCTGAGCGTCAATGCCCGCATCGCGGTGAATCTCGGTGCGCCGGTGATCCTTTCGGTCCGCGCCAGGGGACGCACGCCCCAACAGGTGGCCCAGGTCGTCGACGTCTGCCTGGGCGAGTTGGCCGACCAGCACGCGCACACCGCCGCGGTGGTGGCCAACCGCTGCGATCCGCAGGAGATGGGCGTGACGGCCGCGGCGGTGCAGTCCGCTCTTCGCGCGAGCGGTCCCCCGCAAGCGGCCGGTGCCCCCACATCGCTCGAGCGGTTCGAGCCCCAGGTGTACGTGCTGCCAGAGGAGCCGCTGCTTGTCTCTCCGACGGTGGCCGACCTGCGCCGCTCGGTGAACGGCACGCTGGTCAGCGGCAGCGAGGCGCTGATGAGCCGCGAGGTGATGTCGGTGCTGGTGGCGGGTATGACCTCGGAGCACGTCGTCGAGCGGCTGGCCGACGGCGCCGCGGTGATCACTCCGGGCGACCGGTCGGACGTGGTGCTTGCCGTGTCGAGTGCCCATGCGGCCGAAGGGTTTCCGTCGTTGTCGGCGGTGATCCTCAACGGCGGGCTGCCGCTGCATCCGTCGATCGCGGCGCTGGTGAGCGGGCTGGGTCTGCGGCTGCCGATGATCGAGACGACGCTGGGAACGTTTGAGGCCGCGAGCGCGGTCGCGCGGACGCGCGGACGGGTGACCGCCACGTCGCAACGCAAGATCGACATCGCGCTGTCGCTGATGGACAGCTGTGTCGACATGGCGGATCTGCTCGAGCGACTGGCCGTTCCGATCCCGACGGTCACCACGCCGCACATGTTCACCTACCAGCTCACAGAATGGGCGAGGGCCAACCGCAAGCACATCGTGCTGCCCGAAGGCGACGACGACAGAATCCTGCAGGCCGCCGGCCGCTTGTTGCGCCGCGGCGTGGCCGACCTGACGATCCTCGGACAGCAGGCTCACATCCGTTCGCGCGCAGCAGAACTCAACGTCGACCTGTCCGCGGCGACATTGATGGACCCGCTCACCAGCGACCTGGCGGAGAAGTTCGCCGAGCAGTACCTCGAGATGCGCCGGCACAAGGGCGCCACCATCGAGAAGGCCCGCGAGACAATGACCGACGTCTCGTACTTCGGCACGATGCTGGTGTACAACGGCATTGTCGACGGCATGGTGTCGGGCGCCGCCCACACCACCGCCCATACCGTGCGGCCCGCGTTCGAGATCATCAAGACCACGCCCGGCGTCTCCACCGTGTCGAGCATCTTCTTCATGTGTCTGGCCGACCGGGTGCTGGCCTACGGCGACTGCGCGATCGTGCCCGATCCCACACCCGAGCAGCTGGCCGACATTGCGATCTCTTCCGCGCACACCGCCGCGCAGTTCGGCATCGAGCCGCGCGTCGCACTGCTGTCGTACTCCACCGGCACATCGGGTTCGGGGGCGGACGTCGAAAAGGTGCGCAAGGCAACGGAATTGGTGCGGCAACGAGAACCCGATCTGCTCGTGGACGGGCCGATGCAGTACGACGCAGCCGTCGAACCGTCGGTGGCGGCCAGCAAGGCGCCGGACTCGCAAGTCGCCGGGCGCGCGACGGTGCTGATCTTCCCAGACCTCAACACCGGCAACAACACGTACAAGGCGGTGCAGCGCAGCGCCGGGGCGATCGCGATCGGGCCGGTGCTGCAGGGGCTGCGCAAACCGGTCAACGACCTCTCCCGCGGCGCGCTGGTCGAGGACATCGTCAACACCGTCGCCATCACCGCGATCCAGGCGCAGGAGAGCATTCCCGGGGGTAGAGCGAAGCGACGGGGGCAAGAATCGTGACCGGTTCGGTGCTCGTGCTGAACTCGGGCTCGTCGACGCTGAAGTACGCGGTCGTCGACCCCGAATCCGGCGCATCGCTTGCCGATGGCATCGTCGAACGCATCGCTGAAGACACGGGCGACACAGGCGTGCCCGACCACGAGGCCGCGCTGCGGATCGTCTTCGAGCAATTGACAGATCCCGAGAACCTGGTGGCCGTGGGGCATCGAATCGTCCACGGGGGCAAGACGTTCTACGAGCCGACCATGATCACCGACGCGGTGGTGGACAAGCTCGAGGAGCTCTCACCGCTGGCGCCGCTGCACAACCCGCCCGGCGTACTGGGCATCAAGGTCGCACGCACGGTGCTGCCGGACCTCCCGCAGGTGGCGGTGTTCGACACGGCGTTCTTCCACGACCTGCCCCCGGCAGCCGCGCTGTACGCGATCGAGCACGACGTGAGCGAGCGGTACGACGTGCGCCGCTACGGCTTCCACGGCACGTCGCACCAGTACGTCAGCCGGCAGGCCGCCGGGTTTCTCGGCCGGCCGGTGGAGTCGCTGAGCCAGATCGTGCTGCATCTGGGCAACGGCGCGTCGGCGGCGGCGATCGTCGGGGGCCGGCCGGTGGATACCTCGATGGGGCTGACCCCGATGGAAGGACTGGTGATGGGCACCCGCGCGGGCGACATCGATCCGGGCCTGGTGTTCTACCTCTGGCGCACGGCCGGGATGGCGATCGAGGACGTCGAGGCGATGCTCAACCGCCGGTCGGGGATGGTCGGGCTGTGCGGGGAGATCGACTTCCGCCGGGTGCACGAGCTCATCGAGTCCGGGGACACCGCGGCGCAGCTGGCTTACGACGTCTACATCCACCGACTTCGCAAGTACATCGGCGCGTACCTGGCGCTGCTGGGCGCCACCGACGTGATCACATTCACGGCCGGGGTCGGCGAGCACGACCCGGCGGTGCGCAGGGATGCGCTGAGCGGCCTGGCGGCGTTGGGCGTGGAACTCGACGAGCACCTGAACGCCAGTCCGGCGCCAGGGGCGCGGCGCATCTCGGCCGAGCGGTCGCCGACCACGGTCTTGGTCATCCCGACCAACGAGGAGCTCGCGATCGCCCGCTGCTGCTTGATGGTGATCTAACCTGGACGGCCGTCATCGAAACGACGACGAAAAACTTCCCGGGCTTGGCACACTGGGAAGCAGCAATGAACGATCGAGCTTGCGGGGTGCGACGAGACGTAGCAGTCGATTTACTGCCTCGTGGACGCTCGGCGAACGTATTTTGCAGATGCCGTCCCGCGGGGCGGGGGAAGCCGGTGAGGAATCAGGACGAAATCGTGGTGCTGAGGCAGCCAGAGATGATCGGTGACGACGGCGGCGGAGAAGCCCTCGCCTGGGGCGCTCCTGACCGCGTGGGCTGGTTCCGCTACTACTTCGACGACGAGCGCTGGGAATGGTCGCCGCAGGTGGCGAAGATGCACGGTTACTCGCCCGGCTCCGTCGTGCCCACCACCGAACTCGTGCTTTCGCACAAGCATCCCGACGACTACCGGCAGATCGCCGACACGCTAGCGCTGATCCGCCAGACCCGCCAGGCGTTTTCCAGCCGCCACCGCATCCGCGATACCAACGGCACCGTGCACCATGTCGTCGTCGTCGGCGACCAAATGCGCAACGGCGACGGCCAAGTCATTGGCACCCACGGCTTCTACATCGACATCACGCCCGCCGAAAAGGCGCGCCAGGACCACCTGACCGCCGAGGTTGCCAAAATCACGCAGGCCCGTGCGGCGATCGAGCAGGCCAAGGGCATGCTGATGGCGATCTACGGGATCGACGCGCAAGCCGCGTTCGACCTGCTCAAGTGGCGGTCACAAGAGACCAACGTGAAGCTGCGGCCGCTGGCCGAGCAGATCGCCGCGGACTTCATCGGCGCCGCGCACGACGAGGCGCTGCCGCCGCGCTCGGTGTACGACAACCTGCTGCTGACGGCGCATCAGCGAATCCAGGATTAGAACATCCCAGCTAGAACGTCGATGTCGGCCGGACCGCGTTGGCGAGGTCGACGAGCGAGTAGCGGTGACCGCGGGTCGGGGCTACCCGCGCCAGGCCGCGAAGTGACGCTTCGACTCCCAGTCGCAGGCCATGCGGCGTGAACGGGAACCCGAGGATGTGGTTGGTGCTGGCGGTGTTCTCGCCGATCCAGTCCAGCGCTGTGCCGAGCACCAGCGCGCGGATCTGCAGGACCCTCGGCTCGGTGTCGGGCAGCGCCTCGACGCGACGGGCAGCGTCGCGGATCTGCTCCTCGGTCAGTTCGGTCATCGATCTCCCCGACAACAGCGTCACCGCGCTCGTCAGCCGCGCGGTGGTGAAGTGCCGCGAGGTGGCGGGCACCGCGTCCAACGTGCGGACCGCGCCGTCCCGGTCACCTTGGGCCGACCGGGCGCGGGCCAGCCCGAATCCCGCTGAGACGATGCCGTTGTCGGTGCTCCACACCGCGTCGTAGAACCTCAGTCCGTCGCGGTTGCCGGCCAGTTCTGCCGTCGCCGCCAGCGCCAGCTTCGGGGCCAGCTCGCCCGGCTGCATGTCGAGCACCTCGGTGAAGTGCTTGGTCGCGCCCTCGTAGTCGCCGGTCAGCAATTCGGCGACCGCGCGGAACCACACCAGCCGCCATTTCCAGCCCACCCGTTCGGCCAGCGCCTCGAGCTTGCGGACGGCCTTGTCGACGTCGCCGAGGTCGAGCAGCGCCCGCACCTCCATCAGCGGCAGTTCCACCGACTCGGTCAGGTCGATGCCCTCGCTGTCCAGCGTGCCGTGGCGAGCCGCCCGCAGCGAGTCGAGGGTCTGCACCGGCTGCGACAGGACAACCGCCGACAGCACGGGGGCGCCCACATCAGTCGGGTCCACCAACGGCACCGGCAGCGCATTGACGATCTCCTGCGCGGTCAGCTTCTCCGCGTGCACGAGCCCGTCGAGGTAGACGTCGGTGTGGGCAACCACGAGCTCCACGCCGAACGTCGACCGGGACCGGCTGAACACCGTGGACAGACCCGGCCGCGGCGTGCCGGTGTCGTGGGCGACCACTTCCCGCAGCACGCCCATCAGCTGTGCCGACATCTCTTCGGTGCTGGCGAAGCGCCGCGCCGGGTCCTGGTCGATAGCCCGGCGCAGCAGCCGGCCGTACGAGTCGTAGGTGGTCAGCACAGGGTCGTTCTCGGGCAGCCCTTCGACGTAGCGGCCGCGATAGGTGCGAAGGTTCAGCGTCAGTGCGGCCAATGTGCGGCCGACGGAGTAGATGTCGGTGGCGACGGTCGGGCCGGTCCGGACGATCTCAGGCGCCTGGTAGCCCGGCGTGCCGTACAGGTAGCCGTACGAGTTGATCCGTGACACCGCGCCGAGGTCGATCAGCTTGAGTTGTTCCTCGGTGATCATGATGTTCTCGGGCTTGAGGTCGTTGTACGCCAAGCCGATCGAGTGAAGGTATCCGAGGGCGGGCAGGATCTCGAGCATGTACGCGACGGCTTGTGCCACCGGCAGTTTCGCGCCCTTGGCCTGTTTCAGCGACGTGCCACCGACGTACTCCATCACGATGTAGCCGACCGGCTCCCCGTGCTTGTCGGGGTGCTGGACGAAGTTGAAGATCTTCACGATCGACGGATGCGTGACCTCCGCGAGGAACTGCCGCTCGGCCATCGCGATCGTCTGCGCCTCGGCGTCGCCGGCGTGCACCAAACCTTTGAGCACCACCGGCCGCTCGTTGACGTTGTGGTCGACGGCCAGATAAACCCACCCCAGCCCGCCGTGCGCGATGCAGCCCTTGATCTCGTACTGGCCGGCGATCTTGTCGCCCGGGCCGAGCTGCGGCAGGAACGAGTATTGACTGCCGCAATGCGTGCAGTAGCCCTCGCTCTTGGCCTCGGCCTCCGGCGTCGAGCGCCCGACCGGCCGCCCGCAGTTCCAGCAGAACCGTTTCGATTCGGCGACAACGGGGTTCGTCATCAACGCCGCGAGCGGATCTTTTTCCGGTACCCGCGGAATCTCGACGAGGCCGCCGCCGAGCCGGCGCTGGGGGGACAGCTTGCGGGTGGCGGTCGTCGTGTGCTCGTCGACGGTCGTCGCGTCGGTGCGCGCGCTGTCGAAGTCCACGTCGACCTCGGGCCGGAAGATCGCCTGGGTGGACATCGGGCGCAGCGTCGACGAGGAGTCCTCGGCGTAGTCCAGCCCGAACGTGGCCGGCTGCGTGCCGACTGTTTCGTGGTCCTGCTCGGCAGGAGCTACTTGCTCTTCGCGCGAGCGCTCCGCACCGCCGCCCATCAGTCCGAGTACCTCGGCGTAGTTGGGGGCGGCGTGGGGCCCAGCACCGTCAGCCACTTTCGGTAGAGCGCGTACCACGTTCCATCGCGGCGGATCCGCTCCAAGGTGCCGTTGACGAACCGCACGAGTCCGGTATTACCCAGATTGATGCCGATACCGTACGGCTCCTCCTCCAGATCCGGACCGGTGATGTGCAGGTACGGGTCCTGGGACACCAGGCCGGCGAGGATCGAGTCGTCGGTGCTGACCGCATCGACCTGCCGTTGTTGCAGTGCGACAAGGCAATCGGCCCACGTCACCACCGACACGATGATCGGCGCGGGGCTGATCTGTTGCAGCCGGTTGATCGATGTCGTTCCGCGGGCGGCGCACACCCGCTTGCCGGACAGGTCAGAGGGCTGCCGGATCGCCGAATCCCGCGGGGCGAGGATTCGCTGGTTGGCCAGCAGGTAGACGGTGGAGAACGCGACCTGTTTGCGGCGCTCGCAGGTGATGGTCATGGTCTTGACGACGATGTCGACCTGGTTGTTCTGCAGCGCCTTGATGCGGTCGGCCGAGGACAGGATCCGGTACTCGACTTGCGACGGCGTGCCGAAGATGTCGCGCGCCACCTCGCCGGCGATGTCGACGTCGAAGCCGGTGATCTGCCCGGTGATCGGGTCGCGGAAGGAAAATAGGTTGCTGCCGATGTCGAGTCCGACGAGCAGCCGGCCGCGCTGCTTGATCGCGGCCACGGCTGCGTCGGCATCCTTCTTGTCGGGGAACGGGCGCAGGCTCGCGGTGCGGTCGCAGGTGCCGTCGTCGTCGACGGGCGAGTTCTGTTGCGGCGACATCTCCGCCATGCCCGCCGGTGTCGGCGCCGTCAGCGTCAGCGACGGCTGAGCGGTCAAGGTGTCGGCCTTTCCGCAGCCGGTGAGCACGAACGCGGTTACGGCCATCGCGGCGAGCAGTCTCTTACTCATCTGTACTCGCTCATCCGGGGCCACAACCCAACCGTCACCGCCAGTGCGGCCACCACCGACAGAACCACCGCGCCGACCGTCGCGCCGGACAGCACCGCGCGGGCGTCGACGATGTCGTTGCGCAGCTGCCGACGGCTTTCCTCGATGCCGTTGTTGAGCGCATCCTCGAGACGGTCGAACGCCGGAGTCGAGTCCTGCTCGCCGGTGCCCAACGCCACCTGCGTCGCGGCCTGGTAGTTGCCGACGGCGATGTAGCTGTTGATCCGCTCGTCGGCTTCCCGCCAGCGGCCCAGCAGCTCGTCAGCGTTCTCCAGGTCGGACCGGTCGACCGCGTCCTTGCGGCTGGTGTAATCCGCGAGCTGCTGATGCATCGTCTCGATCCGCTGATAGAAGGACTGCTTGCGCAGATCTTCGTCGCCCCGCCGGATCAGGGCCAGCGTCTCGTCGGCGCGCGCCTGCTGGGCCATGATCGCGAGGTTGGTGATCGTCTTGAGCGAGTCGGCGGCGGTGCTCTTGGCGCTGCGGCTGTCGGTGGTGGAGATCGCCAGCACCGTCCCCACCCAGACCACCATGATCAGCACCGCCAGCCCGCCGGCCACGAAGCCGAAGTTCAAGCGCCGCTGGGTTTTTCGCGCAAGCCATCGGTTCGCATAGGCGCCGAACAGCAGCGTCGCGGCGACCAGGATGATCAGCAGCGTCGGGATGTGCGTTGACGAGGTGGTCTGCGCGTCCACCCGCGCGGACGTCTCGTCGTACAGCCGCTGCGCGTCGGGCAGGATCTGCTGCTGCATCAGCGCCGATGCCTCGGACAGGTAGGAGGAGCCGACGGGGTTGCCGGCCCGGTTGTTCGTCCGCGCGGTCTCGACCAGCCCGGTGTAGACGGCCAGCCGCGCGTTGATCCGGCCCAGCAACTCCTGCAGAGGCGGGTCGGTCAGCCCGCTCGACGCCTGGGTCAGCGCTACCGCGGCGTTGGTGATGGCCTGCTCGTAGCGCTGGCGCACCTCGCGCGGCTCGGCACCCGCGATGAACGCGGTGGCGGCGGCAGCGTCGGCCACCGACAGCGTCGTGTAGAGCTGACCGGCGGCGAACGCGAGCGGCTCGGTGTGGTTGAGCACCGTGGTGAGAGCCTGCTGACGGCGGTCGATCGTGCTCGCGGTGCCGAATGCGGACAGCGTCACCAGCGCGACCAGCACGATGCCGCTGATCAGGATGCGCCCTGGCGTCGTGGTCCAGAACCACCATCGTGGATGGGCCGGATCGACGGTTGCCTGCGACGGGGCCGGCTCGGTCGACGGATGCGCCAGCTCCACGGTCACCGGTCTGTGCCCTTCATGCGAACGATTGCGCCCAATGTATAAGTGAATTCTAAGAGATCCCAGCAAGGCTGGTGTTCTTCTTGCGCCGAGCCGCCTGGAGTCGTTCCCTATCCTGAATTCGTGCGCGGCGACGGCGACGGCTGGGTGATGTCGCACACCGGCGCGATGTTCTGGGGCCGGCACGGCGCGGCCGGGCTCCTGCTCCGGGCGCCGGTCGCCAACGGAAGCCGGGTCGTGCTGCTGCAGCACCGGGCGGTGTGGAGTCATCAGGGCGGCACATGGGCGCTGCCGGGTGGCGCACGCGACAGTCACGAGACCCCGGAGGAGACAGCTGTGCGGGAGGCCGCGGAGGAAGCCGGGCTGGCCGCTGAGCACGTGACCGTCCGAGCGGCGGTGGTGACGGCGACGGTCAGCGGCAGCCACTGGACCTACACGACCGTGGTCGCCGACGCGCCGCATCCGCTCGACACCATGCCCAACCACGAGAGCGTGGAACTGCGCTGGGTGGTCGAGGAAGAGGTCGCCGAGTTGCCGCTGCATCCTGGCTTCGCGGCCAGCTGGCACCGGCTGCTGGAGCTCAGCCGGGTTACTCCACTGCTGCGAGTGCCGCGCTGAGCTGTGTGGCCGCCTCTTCGGGATCCTCGGCGGCGGTGATGGCCCGCACGACAACTACTCTGCGCGCGCCGGCGCCCAGCACCTCGGGCAGCCGCTGGATATCGATGCCGCCGATAGCGAACCACGGCTTGCTGGTCCGCATCGATGCCACCGCGCGAACCAGGTCCAGTCCGGGGGCCGGGCGGCCGGGTTTCGTCGGTGTCGGCCAGCAGGGCCCGACGCAGAAGTAGTCGACGTCCTCGGTCACGGCGTTGCCGGCTTGCTCGACGTCGTGGGTGGACCGGCCGATGAGCGCCCGAGGTGCGATGTCGCGGGCCACGGCCAGCGGCAGATCGTCCTGGCCGAGGTGCAGGACGTCGGCGTTGGCCGCTCTGGCGATGTCGGCGCGGTCGTTGACGGCCAGCAGGGCACCGTGGCGGCGGGCCGCGTCTTCGAGGATCTCGAGCGCGGCCAGCTCCTGGCGGGCCTCCAGCGGGCCGAAGCGCTGCTCGCCGGGCGAACCCTTGTCGCGCAGCTGGATGATGTCGACGCCGCCGACCAGAGCCGCGTCGGCGAACTGGGCGAGGTCGCCTCTCTCGCGGCGGGCGTCGGTGCACAGGTAGAGCCTCGCGTCCGCCAGCCGGGCCTGCAGCTTATGCACCGGACTAGCCTAGAAAGCACGATGTCCAGCAAGCCCATCGCGGTGATCGGCGCCGGCGTGATCGGTCTGTCGGTCGCCCGGCGACTCGCGATGTCCGGCCGCACCGTGCGGGTCCACCGCACCCCTGACGATCCGGGCGCGTCATGGGTGGCCGGCGGGATGCTGGCCCCGCACAGCGAGGGCTGGCCCGGCGAAGAGCAGCTGCTGCGGATCGGGCTCGAGTCGCTCGCGCTGTGGCGCTCCGGCTTCCTCGACTCGTCAGTGATCACGGCACACGAATCGCTGGTAGTGGCCGTGGATCGTGCGGATGCAGCCGACCTGCGAACAGTGGGCGAGTGGTTGGCAGCTCAGGGGCACCCGGTCACGTTCACGACATCCGCTCGTGAGGTGGAACCGCTTCTGGCGCAAGGTATTCGGCATGGTTTCCAGGCGTCCACCGAGCTCGCCGTCGACAACCGCGCTGTGGTGCAGGCACTTCTGGCGGAGTGCGAACGGCTCGGCGTTGCGTGGGCGGCGTCGGTCTCGGACTTGGCCGAGGCGGGTGACGCCGAGTTTGTGGTTGTCGCTAACGGTGTCGACGCACCGGTCCTGTGGCCGTCGCTTCCGATCCGCCCGGTCAAGGGCGAGGTGCTGCGGCTGCGGTGGCGACCTGGCTGTATGCCGTTGCTGCAGAGGGTGATTCGGGCACGGGTGCACGGTAGGCAGGTGTATCTGGTGCCGCGCCCCGACGGTGTGGTGGTGGGTGCCACGCAGTATGAGCACGGCCGCGACACGGCGCCGGCGGTCACCGGAGTTCGGGAGTTGCTCGACGACGCGTGTGCGGTGATGCCGGCGCTCGGCGAGTACGAGTTGGCCGAGTGCGCCGCCGGGTTGCGGCCGACGACCCCGGACAACCTGCCGATTGTGGGCCGGGTGGATGACCGGGTACTGGTGGCCGTGGGTCATGGCCGGTCCGGCTTCTTGTTGGCACCATGGACGGCGGAACGGATCGCCGCAGAACTGGATGCGCTAGTGGGGGCCACGTGATTGTCACAGTGAACGACGAGCAGGTAGAGGTGGACGAGCACACCACCGTTGCCGCGCTGCTTGCCCGGCTGGGCTTCCCCGACAGAGGCGTGGCCGTCGCGATGGACTGGAGCGTGCTGCCCCGATCAGGTTGGAACACAACGCTTTCCGACGGGGCTCGGCTGGAGGTTGTGACGGCGGTGCAAGGTGGCTGAACCTATCGCTCTTCGCGCAAGCAGCTCATCGGCCAAGCTCACTATCGCCGACCGCAGCTTCACTTCCCGGCTCATCATGGGCACCGGCGGCGCGAGCAACCTTGCTGTTCTCGAGGACGCGCTGGTCGCGTCGGGCACCGAGCTGACCACCGTCGCGATGCGTCGTGTCGACGCCGCCGGCGGCACCGGGGTGCTCGACCTGCTGACGCGCCTGGGCATTACGCCGCTGCCCAACACCGCGGGATGCCGCAGCGCAGCAGAGGCGGTGCTTACCGCGCAGCTGGCCCGCGAGGCGCTGCAGACCGACTGGGTCAAGCTCGAGGTGATCGCCGACGAGCGCACGCTGCTACCCGACGCCGTCGAATTGGTTCGTGCTGCAGAGCAATTGGTGGACGACGACTTCGTCGTGCTGCCGTACACCAATGACGATCCAGTGCTCGCGCGTCGGCTGGAGGACACCGGCTGTGCCGCGGTGATGCCGCTGGGATCGCCGATCGGCACAGGGCTGGGCATCGCCAACCCGCACAACATCGAGATGATCGTCGATGCGGCTGGCGTTCCCGTCGTGCTCGACGCAGGCATCGGCACCGCAAGCGACGCGGCGCTGGCCATGGAACTGGGCTGCGACGCAGTGTTGTTGGCCAGTGCGGTGACCCGAGCGGCCGATCCCCCCGCCATGGCCGCGGCAATGGCCGCTGCGGTCACCGCCGGTTATCTTGCCCGCCACGCCGGGCGAATCCCGAAGCGGTTCTGGGCCGAAGCGTCGAGCCCCGCCCTGCCGTGGGCTGACGGACAGGGTCACTGATCTCGCCATTAGGGGCCTTCGTGGTCGAGTCGGAAGTAGCGTTCGGGGTGCCAGTAGCCGTTGGTGGTGGGTTTTGCGGCGAAGTCGAGGCCGTCGATCGGTGTATCAGCCCCAGGAATGTGCAGCAGTCAAAGTTTCCGGGCGGCGACTGACTAGCGGCCTGGCCCCATCATGCCGCCTGGCCCCATCATGCCGCCGGGGCCCATCCCGTTCATCATTCCTTGCATCATCGCGGGCATGCCCTCGGTGACGAAACCAGTCACCTCCTGTGCGTGTGCACGGATCATGTGCGTGAGGTTGGGATCGTTCGCGGTTTCTACAGTGACCACGCCGGTTGGGGTAAGGGTGAGCTCCCGGTGATAGTCGGAAGCGCGGCGGAACAGTGTGGGCAGGGTTTGGCTCATGCACATGATTTCGCTGCCCTGGTCGAGATGGGCATACATGCTCGGCACATGTTGGTGCAGCAGGGCGGCGAGATCAGGGGAATCCGATTCGGTTGTCGTGCGCACACCACCGGGAATCTCGTCGACCGTGCGCCGGATTTCGTTGTGCCGCATGAACATCTCCATGTACATGCCCATCTCCATGCTCGATGCACCGCCGAATCCCGGGGCGGCGTGGGCAACGCCGCTCGATATGGGGTTCAACCCAGCGCTACCGACGACGCTGCGGAACGCGTACCCGAGGCCGAGGAGGCCGCCGCCCACTCCGAGCATGGCCAACACCTGTCGCCGACTCACTGTGGTTATATCTGTGTTCCCTTCGGATCTCGTCGAAGTGGCTGCTATCGGGGCGAGCCGATGACATCGAGTTCGGCGTACATGCCGCTGGCGTAATGACCCGCGATGTTGCAGATCACTTCATATCGCCCTGCAGGCAGGGTCATGCTGGTCCAGCCGACCGCTCCCGGCGCGATGCCGTCAGCCATATTTCCTTCGTCGTCGTGACCGGCGCTGCATGTGTGTGACGCCCCGCCTAGGTTGCCCGATTCATCGACCTCGCCGTCAGGACCGCTGACGCGCTGCCCAAGCTGCTGGCCTTGCGGAAGCGGCAGGAGCATCGCCTCATGGGCCAAGGTGCCCGTGTTGAGCACCCGCAGCGACACCTCCCCCGCCGGGACCGTGGTCGGATTGACCCAGAGCCGCATCATGCGCATGCCCCGCATGCCCGG
Organism: Candidatus Sericytochromatia bacterium; assembly: GCA_050262635.1. Lineage (GTDB taxonomy): Bacteria > Actinomycetota > Actinomycetes > Mycobacteriales > Mycobacteriaceae > Mycobacterium. Next base: position 40,004 of record JBLNEK010000251.1, read on the forward strand.
CCTCATGCCTGGTCCCATCATCGCGCCCATGTCTGTCACCGTGACGTCGACCACCGTGCCGGGCAGCGCAGGCGCGGCACAGGAGGGCGCGGCGATTGGGCCTGAACGGCCGAAGCGCATCGCGGCGTGCAATATCGCGGTGGTCCCGATTCCCAGCACGACAGATGCAATCGCGATCGCCACGACGAGCCAGAGCCGTTGGGAGCGCATCGCAGTCAGCGGTGTTCACGCAGCAGCGTCATGCGCCGCCGATATTCGTCGTCGTCGATCTCACCGCGCGCGTAGCGTTCGGCGAGCACGTCCTCGGGGCGCTTCTCCTGGGCGCGTGTCCAATCGGAGGGGTGCCCAGCGGTGTGCCGGCCACCGGCCAGATAGCGGACGGCGAGCACCACAGCGGTGATGACCACTGCCCAGAACAACACCATCATCGAGGTCATCAGAATCCAGCCGCCCCAGCCCCAGCCACCCCAGTTCCAGCCGTCGTACATCATGTTGGCCGCTCCTTCCCGGGACCACCGAAGTCGCACAATCGTGCATACCTGCGCCATTGTGCACCTGACCGCCGATACCCGACCAGGTATCCGTCCGTTCCACAGACAACCCGCAGGAACCGCAAGCGGCCGCCTCTAGGGCCCACGAGTGGGGGACCGGCCGATCCAAGAGACGCCAAACTCGCTTCCGCCCATGCCGAAGGCGGGGTCTTGACATTGGATTTCTTAGGGGATTCGCAGGTTATGGCCCTACCGTGGAGGCGCGGATCGCGGCATTATCGCGACATGAGCGAAACACCTGCATCCCGCACAGAACCTGAGACGGGGACGTCTGGAGTTGTTGAGCCAGCCGGCCGGGGCTATCGCAACGACCGATATGAACGGCCTAATCGACTGACCCAGGCGTTGGTATGGGTCGGCATTGTGGCAGGTGTCGTTTTCATCGTCGCTGTGATCTTCTTCTCCGGTCTTTGGATAGGCAGAGCCACCGGGCACCACTACGGCTGGCATGGGTACAACCGGGGACAGATGGCACCTGGCCAGATGAAGCCTGGCCAGAGTTCGGACATGATGTGCCCTGCAATGATGGGCCCTGGCGGGATGATGGGGCCATCGACAACGGCCCCGATGACACCCGGTCAGATGACACCCGGTCAGATGACACCCGGTCAGATGGGACCGGGTCCGATGGGACCGGGCCCGATGGGGCCCGGAGGCATGACGACAACACCGACCACGGCACGCCCTTAGCGCCGACAATGTCGGCAATCGTTCTGAGAACCGCCGATCGTGCCCTTCATCCATCGCGGGGATGCCTTTGGTGATGGAGGACGGCCCCCAAACCCGGATAGAGGTTGGGGGCCGTCCTGTTGAACGAACGTCAGCAGACGGGTTGCGAAGTCGTTACTGGTGGGATCGTCGTTGCCGCCGATCAGGATCATCGTCAGCGGCGCGTTGCCGGGGGATCCGGGCGGCTTGGTCGGCTTGGCGTAGGCAACCGGACTCGCCAGCGCAGCACTCGTCACGAGCGCGGCGAGAATCGCGAACAACTTCCTCATATTCAGTCCCCCTCGTTGTCGGCCCCCTTTGAGGTCCCCGATCCAGCGCTTTTTGACGACCCGCCGAGGAGTTAAACGCAGGCAGTTCACAAGTAGCTCTCACAAAGCGCATTCAGCCCGTTCAGCGGCGTGCGTGGCGCCGCAATCGGCCTCTGGAAAACGCGCAAAAAGACTCAGTCATGATGGGGTCATGACGGCTCGCTATGTCGCGCTGGGCAGCTCGATGGCTGCCGGGCCCGGAATCAGGCCACGAGCCGACGGCGCGCCGTGGCCTTCTGGACGCTCCGCGCGCAATTATCCGCACCTGGTCGCCGCCGAGCTCAACCTAGATCTGGTCGACGTGACCTATTCCGGTGCGACGACCGCAAACGTGTTGCGTGACAAGCAGTTCGGCGCACCACCGCAGGTCGACGCGCTCGACGGGACGGAGGCGCTGGTCACCGTGACGATCGGTGGCAATGACGTCGGGTACGTGCCGCTGCTGACGCTCGCGTGCCTGCCGTGGCCTGTGCAATTCGTGCCGGTGCTCGGGCACAGGATCCGCAGCCTGCGGAACCGGACAGCTCGCGACCAGGCGCTCGACGACGTCGCCAAGTCGCTGCAGGAGGTCGGCGAGACGATCCGCCGGCGCTCGCCGAAGGCCCGCGTGCTGTTCGTCGACTACCTCACCGTGCTGCCGCCGGCCGGGCGCACCGCCTCCCCGCTGTCGAACGAGGACGCCGACCTCGGCCGTCACATCGCGATGACGCTGGAACGACTGACCGCGGAGGCCGCCGAGGACACCGGATGCGAGCTCGTCAGAGACGGCGACGCGAGCCGCGCGCACCACGCCTGGTCCCGCGATCCGTGGACGACGCGGTTCCACTTGCCGTTGCCGCGCCGGCCGGCGCCGATGCACCCCAACGCCGCGGGCATGTGGGCGGTCGCCGAGTTGGTGACGACTCACGTGGGCGAGGGCTTGCAATCATGGGCGCCGTGATCGAGATGCGTGGGCTGACCAAGGAGTTCGGCCGCACCCGCGCGGTCGACGACCTCACCTGCACTATCGAACCGGGCGTCGTCACCGGCTTCTTGGGGCCCAACGGCGCCGCGCGGGCGATGGCCGACCCGCAGATCGGCGCACGGATGTCGCTGGCGCGACCGGAGGCCTGGCGACTGGTCGGTGCGGTGGGGGTGTACGCCGCGCTCGCCGCGATCCTGGCCGTCGGGGTCGCGGCACTGCTGCGGCACGCGGCCGCGGCTATCGCCGTGCTGCTGCTGATGCCATTCGTCGTCGAGCCGTTGTTCGGGTCGCTGCCACGGATCGGAGAACATGTCGGCCCGCTGCTGCCGTTCGCGAACGCGTACGGTTTCACGGGCGTGCCGTGGATCGGCAGCTACGGGCCGTCGTGGGGACCGTTGGCGCCGCTGGCCTACTTCACCGCAGTCGTCGCGGTCGTCTGCGTGGCAGCGGTGTTCGCGATCAATCGGCGTGACCCCTGATGCCGGCGGCTAACCTGGGCCCGGTGCGACGATGGAGAACGGCAACCGCCCTTGCGGCCGTGGCCGCCCTGGCCGTGACGCTCGCCGGGTGCTCGCGCGAGAGTAAAGAGCAGCGACGAACCGCTCCGGCAGCGGCGGACTACGCGCAGTCGTTGCGCGAGAAGGTCACCACCGACGCGATCTTCGCGCACCTGCAGCGCCTGCAGCAGATCGCCGACGAGAACCGCGGGAACCGCGCGGTCGGGACTCCGGGTTACGACGCGAGCCTGGATTATGTCGCGAAAGCCCTGCGCGACAGTGGTTTTGACGTGCAGACCCCCGCGTTCGATTTCCGCAAGTTCGAGCCGGGCCCGGTGTCGCTGGCGGTCAACGGAGCAACGATGGCCGCGCAGGTGCTCGAGTACTCCCTGGGCACCGGGCCGGAGGGCGTCAGCGGCCCACTGGTGGTCGCGCCGGGTCCGCCCAAAGACGATACGCCGGGATGCCAGGCATCGGATTACGACGGGCTGCCCGTCTCCGGCGCGGTGGTGCTGGTGGACCGCGGCTACTGCCAGTTCTCGATCAAGGAGGCGGCGGCCGCGCAACGGGGCGCGGTGGCGATGATCGTGGCCGACAACGTCGACGAAGAGAAGATGAGCGCCACGCTCGGTGCGCGGACCGACGTCAAGATCCCAGTGGTCGCGATCAGCAAGACCGACGGCGCCAAGTTGCGGACACAACCCGGCAACGCTGCGGTGAAGGTCGACGCCAAGGTGACAACGATCAAGGCGCGCAACGTGATTGCGCAGACCAAGACCGGGTCCACGCAGAACGTCGTGGTCGCGGGCGCGCACCTGGACTCGGTGCCTGAGGGGCCGGGCATCAACGACAACGGCTCCGGCGTCGCGGCAGTGCTGGAGACCGCGGTTCAGATGGGCAGCTCGCCGCCAATCCAGAACGCCGTCCGGTTCGCGTTCTGGGGTGCGGAGGAAGCGGGGCTGGTCGGTTCGATGAACTATGTCGAGTCCCTCGATGTCGACGAGCTCAAAGACATTGCGCTGTATACGAACTTCGACATGATCGGATCGCCGAACCCCGGATACTTCACGTACGACGGCGACCAATCCGCGGGACTCGATCCCGACGAGAGCCCGCCGCGGGTGCCCGAAGGATCGGCCGGCATCGAGCGCACGCTCGTCGCGTACCTCACTAATGCCGGAAAGACCGCGGAGGACACGTCTTTCGACGGCCGCTCCGACTACGACGGCTTCACCAAGGCCGGCATCCCGTCGGGCGGGCTGTTCTCCGGTGCGGAGGAGAAGAAGACCGCCGAGCAGGCGAGCCTATGGGGCGGTGACGCGGACCAACCGTTCGACCCGAATTACCACAAGCCCACCGATACGCTGCAGCACATCGACCGCACAGCACTCGGCATCAACGGTGCGGGTGTCGGTTACGCGGTGGGCCTGTACGCCCAGGACATCGGTGGGCGCAATGGCGTGCCGGTGCGCGAGGACCGCACCCGCCACGAACTGGACTCGTAAGCTAACGGATCGCCAGCAGCGCGAGGACGACGGTGGCCACCGCCAGCACCCCGTGCCCCACGACGACGGCCACCGGGAACCCGCGTTCGGGGGGTGCCTCCGACGGCGCGCCTGCGGTCTGCCGCGCCCGGTAGGTCGGCACCCACCGCGCGAGCAGGACGAAACCGAGGATCGCGACGAGCGCCAGCGCTGCGATCGAAATCCAACCGATCGTGTGGTTGTCAATGGCGAGGTAGACGATCCACAGGACCAGACCGGCTGCGGCAAGGCCGAAATGGCCGAACACGACACCCGGCGGCAGGTGGCTGCTGGTGGGTTGGCGATGACCGCCGCCGCCCACCCATTTGGCCAGCATGAATGCGCCGCCCCCTGCGGTGAGAATCCAGACGACCAGCGCTGCGATACCCATGGTGTGTCCTTCCCGCTCGGAAATTAGTCAGGAACCGAATCCCTCGGCTTGAGTGCTCTCGCCGGCGACGCGCACGCCGTAGTGGTATGCCAGCATGCCGCCCAGGTATCCAGACGCGCCCAGCGCGGCGAAGCTGACCGCCGACAAGATCAACGGACCGATACCGACCGCACCGGCGTAATCTCCCTGTCGCCAATAGAAATTCGCGATGTATGCGCCCGTCACCACCAGGTTCAGGGACATGTGCAGCAGACCCGTGCGGTACGCCCGGGTGCCCGAAGGGATCACGATCAGATCCAGGAAGCCGACCGCCGCGGCGGCGAGCGCGCCCAGCACCCCGATGCCGATCAGCCATACCGATGCCCGCGTGAGGAACGCCGGATCATCGACGACGTGCGAGGCGATGTCGAAGACGAGGCTGCACAGCCACGCGCCGATGGGCACCGTGACCAGGATCGGATGGAACGGATGGCCGTACGGGCCGGCCAGTATGCGGCTGACGGGTTGTTTCGCTTGTTCGAGTTGACTGCTCACAGCGGCCTCCCGCGTGTATTTAGACCATAATTGTTAGTCTTATTGCGGCCGGTCGTCAAGAGGAGGATGCCGCAGTGACGGAGCGCGCAGCTGCCGATCCGATCCGTGCGATCGCGACGTTGAGCGACGACGTGCGGCGCCGCCTCTATGAGTTCCTGCGGGTGGCGCGCCGGCCCGTCAGCCGCGACGAAGCCGCGGAAGCCGTGGGCGTCTCACGGAAACTCGCCGCGTTCCACCTCGACAAGCTGGTGGACGCGGGCTTGCTGCGAACGGTTTCGATGGCTGCAGGAATCCGGCGGGTAGGCAGGCCCCCTAAGGTGTACGAACCCAACGACGCCGATCTGCACGTCAGCATCCCGGCCCGCCGGCACGAGGTGCTGGCGGAGATCCTGGTCCAGGCGGTGGCGGGGGAGCAGCACGACGGTTCGGTCAAGGCTGCGGCGATGCGGGCGGCATATCAGCGGGGACTCGCGGCAGGCGCGGGAGGTACGCAGCGGGGCAGGTTGAGCGCGGACGAGGCGATGGCCTCCGCCGAACGCATGCTCGCGGAGTATGGATTCGAGCCGTACCGCTGTGACGCGGCGTGTATTCGCTTGAGCAACTGCCCTTTTCATCCGCTCGCGCAACAGGAGCCGCAATTGGTGTGCGGGCTCAACCATGCGTTCATCCGTGGCATGCTGTCGGGATCGCACGCCGATGCGCTCGACGCGGTGCTGGCGCCCAGCGCGGGGGAGTGCTGCGTGGAATTGCGCGCTATGGCGCGGCACACCTGACCAACACGTTCCGCGACGGCCAGGACACCTTCGTAGCGCGCCCGGCCATTCGCTGGAATTCGCGTTGGATACCAGTCGTTTCCGTTTACGACGAAGAGCGGGCGCTCGGGAACTCGCATCGGCTGATCGAGCGAGCACTGCGAGGAGGAGGATTTCCGCGGTCGACACGTGGGCGGCCGTCGGCGCGGAGGTCGCGGCAGCCCGCGTTGCAGCCGGGCGATGGCCAGCAGCTACGTGCATTACACCTTCTGACTCGACGGTTCCTCCGACTCCGCATATCCGACCGCCGGCCGCCGCACAATAGGTCCACCATGAAACTCTCGGACGTTACGCCGGGGCTGGCGCATCTCCGGCGCTATGACCGCACATGGCTGCGTGGAGACGTGCTCGCCGGGCTCACTGTCGCTGCCTACCTCATTCCGCAGGTGATGGCGTATGGCAGCCTTGCCGGGCTGTCGCCGGTCACCGGGCTGTGGGCGGCGCTCGGCCCGCTCGTCATTTATGCGGTGTTCGGAACGTCGCGACAGTTGTCCGTCGGCCCGGAGTCCACCACCGCGCTGATGACGGCCGCTGTGCTGGCTCCGCTGGTTGTGGGTGACGTGGGACGCTACGCCGTGCTGGCGGCAGCGCTGGCCGTGCTCGTCGGAGCGGTCTGCTTCTTGGCCGGACTCGCGCGGCTGGGATTCCTGGCCAACATGCTCTCCCGTCCCGTGCTGGTCGGCTACATGACCGGCATCGCGATTGCGATGATCGCCAGCCAACTGGAGAAGCTCGCCGGCGTCCCGGCGGGTGGCGTGGAGTTCGTCGACCAGCTGCGGTCATTCATCGGCAACGCTGCCCAGGTCCACTGGCCGACCGTCGCGCTGGCGTCCGCGGTTCTGGCGGGGCTGCTTGCGATGGGCCGATGGTTGCCGCTGGCGCCGGGCCCGCTGATCGCGGTCCTCGCCGCGACTGCCGTGGTCTGGCTGTTCTCGTTGCAGTCCAACGGCATTGCCGTGGTCGGCCAGATTCCCAGCGGCTTTCCGGGTCTCGATATCCCGGACGTGTCGATGCATGACGTCACGTCGCTGCTCATTCCGGCCTGCGGCATCGCGATCGTCGCGTTCTCCGACAACATCCTGACGGCCCGCACGTTCGCGTACCGCCGGGCCGAGGAGCTCGACGCCAACGCCGAGCTGCGTGCCCTCGGCTGGTGTAACGCGTCTTCCGGTGTGACACAAGGATTTCCGGTCAGCTCGAGTGCCAGCCGCACCGCGCTCGGCGATGCCGTGGGCAGTCGCACGCAAGTGTTCTCGCTGGTGATGCTAGGCGTGGTCGTCGCAGTGATGCTGTTCGGCCGCGGCCTGCTGGCAATGTTCCCGAAGGCTGCACTCGGCGCGCTGATCGTCTACGCGGCAACCCGCCTCGTCGACGTGCACGCGTTCGCGCGGCTGGCCCGCTTCCGTCGCAGCGAGTTCTTCCTCGCGTGCGCAACCACCGCCGCCGTGCTGGTGTTCGGTCTTCTTTACGGGGTGCTGGTGGCAGTGGGATTGTCGATCCTCGACCTGCTGCGCCGGGTCGCCCACGCCCACGACTCCGTGCTGGGATTCGTGCCCGGCCTGCCCGGCATGCACGACGTCGACGACTACCCCGGAGCGCAGCCGGTTCCCGGGCTGCTGATGTACCGCTACGACGCGCCGCTGTGCTTCGCCAACGCCGAGGACTTCCGCAGGCGTGCGCTCGAGGCCGTCGACAAGAACCCCGTGCCAGTGGAGTGGTTCGTGCTCAACGCCGAGGCCAACGTCGAGGTGGATCTGACCGCGCTCGACGCGCTCGAGCAGCTCAGCACCGAATTGTGCCGTCGCGGAATCGTTTTCGCGATGGCCAGGGTCAAGCAGGATCTCCGCGACGCGCTGTGTGCGGCAGGGCTGCTCGCCAAGATCGGCGATGACCACATCTACCCGACATTGCCCACCGCGGTCGAGGCGTTCGATCACCGGCGAACGGCGTAGAGCACCGCGCCGAGCGCCAGCACCGCCGTACCCGCCGCCACGGACATGAGCGGCAGCGCGAACGCGAGCATCAGGCACCCGACCAGTCCGACCGCCGGAATCACCCGATGGCCCAGCGTCCACGCCGATGCATTCGCCACCGCATAGTAGGCCAGCACTGCGAATGAGGAGAAGCCGATCGCACCGCGGACGTCGGCGAAGGCCGCCGCGGCCGCGACGACGGCGCCGACGGCCAGTTCGGCGCGGTGCGGCACGTTGAACCGCGGGTGGACAGCCGAAAGTCCTTGTGGCAGAAGCCGATCACGCGCCATTGCCAGCGTCGTGCGCGACACCCCCAGCAGCAACGCCAACAGCGATCCCATCGCGGCCACCGCCGCACCCGCCCGAACCACCGGCTCGACCCCGGGCATCCCAGCGGCTCTGACCGCGTCGACAAGCGGGGCGGTGGCGCGGGCCAAGCCGTCGCTACCGAGAACCGACAGCGTGGCCACGGCGACGGCCGTGTACACCAGCAGCGTCATCCCCAGTGCCAGCGGGATCGCGCGAGGGATGGTGCGCTCGGGGTCGCGGACCTCCTCACCGAGTGTGGCGATGCGGGCATAGCCGGCGAACGCGAAAAACAGCAACCCCGCGGCTTGCAGCACGTTGCCGGTCTGCCCGACGGGCGCCAGCCGGTCGAAATGCGCTGCGCCGGAGGCGAACACCACCACCACGACACCCGTCAACACCGTCAACACAACCGCGACGATCAGCCGTGTCGTCAGGGCCGACTTCTGCACGCCCAGATAGTTGACCGCCGTCAGCACCACGACGGTCGCGACGGCGACGGGATGTGCGTGCGCCGGCCAGACGTAGTACCCGACGGTGAGCGCCATCGCCGCGCACGATGCAGTCTTGCCGACGACGAAGCCCCACCCCGCGAGGTAACCCCAGAACGGTCCGAGTCGCTCGCGGCCGTAGACGTAGGTGCCCCCGGACTGCGGGTAGCGAGCGGCGAGGCGCGCCGACGACGTCGCGTTGCAGTATGCGACGACGGCTGCCACGGCGAGGCCGATGAGCAGTCCGGAGCCGGCCGCGGCCGCCGCGGGCGCCAGCGCGACGAAGACGCCTGCCCCGAGCATCGAGCCGAGGCCGATCACCACCGCGTCGAGAAGGCCGAGACGCCGCTCGAGACGCGGTCCGGTCACTCCGACAATCTAGGCGCTGGCGGTTTCGCTCTCGTGGTGATGGCGGTGGTGCTCCGACGCGTGCCGCCACAGCGAAACGCCCAACCCCGACAGCAGTATCCAGCCGACCAGCGCGATCGTGATGGTCCACGCCCGGCGCACCGCCAGCGCGCTCTGGCAGGCGTCGACCATGTTCGACTGCGGGGAGGCCTGGTTGGCGATCTCGGCCTGCATCAGGTCCGTGCTGTATCCGGTGCCGCACTTGACCTGCCAGCCCCACTGGTCCCAGGCGTCGATGAACACCGGGAAGTTCAGAGCCAGCAGGCCGGTGCCGAGCAGCACTGCGCCGACGCAGAAGATCAGCCAGCCGCGATTCGTCACAGAGCCTCCTGGACCGGTCAGACCATGCAGACGTCGGAGATCAGCAACGCCGGCCAGAACAGGATGGCTCCCAGGAAGGAGAACATCAGGTCCGCGCCGTGCATCTCGTGCAGATGGTCGGTGTGGTTGATCGACCACAGTACTCCGACGAGCAGATACGGGAATCCGCCGAGGAACGCGAGACCGATCAACTCCGCGATCGAGATGCGGTAGCCGAGCAAGGCGCGAACCTTCGCGAGCACGACCGCTATGTTAACGATTGTTCTCAGTGAAGGCGACAGCTCTGCCTTTATTTGCAGCTTCATTGCCGCAGATGTATACAGCGATTCCCCACCGGAGTACCGTGACGCGGTGGCAACCATCCCCGCCGACCCGCCCGCTGCACCGCGGCGGCGGCCGAAGGACCGCAAGGCGCAGGTCGAGCGGGCGGCTGCGGAGGCGTTCAGCGCGGCCGGGTACCACGCCGTGCGGATGGAGGCGATCGCCGCCAAGGTCGGCATCTCCGCGCCGGCGCTCTACCGTCACTATCCGAGCAAGTACCACCTGTTCCGGGGCGCCCTCTTGAACCTGGGTCAGCAACTCGTGGACTGCACCGAGTTCATCGACACCGAGCCGCACCCCACGCTCAAAGACGTCACGTCCGCGCTGATCGACGTCACACTGGCCAATCGCAGCTCCGGTGGCCTCTACCGCTGGCAGTCCCGCTATCTGAACGCCTCCGACAAGGATCGGCTTGCCGATCAGCTGCGGCTGGTGAACCGGCGAATCCACAAGCCGCTGAGGGCCGCTCGCCCCCGCCTGCCGCCGGCGCAGCAGTGGGTGCTCTCCGCGGCGCTGCTGTCCGTCATCGGCAGCATCGTCGACCATCGTGTCTCGATGCCCGCCGCCGACATCCGCGACCTTCTCACGGACCTAGCGCTCACGGTGTACTCCGCCGATTTGCCGGACCCCGACGAGCCACAGCCCGAACCGTCTCGGCCGCAATTGTTTTCCAATGCGGGAGTCTACGAGTCGCTGTTGCACGCGGCGATGAGGCTGTTCCACGAGCGGGGCTACCGAGAAACCAGCATGGAGCAGATCGCGACCGCGGTGGGGATGCCGGCGTCGGGCATCTACCGCTACTTCTCTGCAAAGAGTGACATTTTGGCGACGGCGATGCGCCGCGCGGCCGATCGCATTTCCGGTGAGCTGTCGGTGATCCTGGGCACCGAAGACCATTCGCGCACGGTGCTCACGCGGCTGATAGCGGCCTATGTCGCAACAACTTTCGCTAACCCGGAGTTGGTCTCGGTGTACTACGCCGAGCGGGTCAACCTGGCGTCGGCCGATGATGTGCTGCTGCGCAACGTGCAGAAGGCGACGATCGACTCGTGGGTGCGGCTCGCGACGTCGGCGTCACCCGGGATCACCAGAACCGAGGCCAGGTTCCGCGTGCACGCCGCGATGGCGCTCGTGGTGGACGTCGGCGGCCTGGTGCACTACGACTCCTCGGCGTACTCACAGGCCTGCGTGCGGCGGCTGATGGAACTTACGCTGCTTGGTTCTTGAGCATGTTGGCCGCCAGGTAGCCGCCGTAGCCCAGCAGTCCGATCACGCCGATTTGCGGGTCTTCGGCACCGCCAGCGCCAAGCCGATCAGCGTTTCGGCCGGTCAGGCGATCGTGTAGTCGGTCACCGGAAATTCGGATGCCTCCCGAACCGCCACCCGAGTCGGCATCGGCCGCAGCAGCGTTGCTTCACCGTGTGGGTTGAAGTAGTAGGACCGTGACGTTGTGCAGTCACTGACCTGAAATGCCGAATGCCCGTTCAGTTCGGTCATGCGGTCGAGGTAGCGGGAATTGGCTTCTTCGGTCACCTCGAACGTCGTCGCGCCGCGTCGCTTGACTTCGCCGAACAGTCGTTCCATGTGGCGCATCTGATATTCCATCGTGTTGAAGAAGTTGAGGCCCAGGAAGCCGTACGGGCCGGCCAAGATGAGCAAGTTGGGGAAGTACGGTATCGAAAGGCCTTGATAGGCCTGGAATCTGGTATCACGCCACCACTTTCCCAGGTTGCGGCCTCGACGTCCGATGATCTCGATCGCGGGGAAGTTGGCTTCCCACAGGTCGAATCCGGTGGCCAGCACCAACGTGTCAATGACGGTCTTGGTGCCGTCGCTGGCGACGATCCCGTCGGCCTCGAAACGGTCGATGCCACTGGTCTGCAGGTGCACGTGGGGTTTGGTGAAGGTTCGGTAATACGTGTTGGAGAACGTGGGCCGCTTGCACCCGAAGTCGAAATCAGGTGTCAGCTTTGCGCGTAACTCCTTGTCGCGGACAGATGCGAACCGCAGCATCTTGGCGAGGTCGGCAGCGCTGATGAGAAGGCGCCGAGGCACCAGCCTGTCGGCGTTGAGCCCGACCACGGCGAAGAACTCGTAAAGGATGTCGGTCACCCACCGGATCGCCCGCTGTGCCGCTGGGACTTTGGCGAACAAGCGTTTCGCGCGATCCGGTATGGGCACATCGAACTTCGGCACCACGTAGATCGGGGTGCGCTGAAAGACTGTGAGCTCCGCGGCTTTCTTGGCGAGCGCAGGAATCAGTTGGACTCCAGTCGCTCCGGTCCCGACGATTGCGATCCGGCGGCCGGCGAGGTCGTAGTCGTCATCCCAGGCGGCCGAGTGGATGACCCTGCCCTCAAACGTGTTGATACCGGGGATATCCGGGGTATGCGGCTGTGACAGGAAGCCGGTGGCGGTGATCAGGTAGCGGCTCGAAACTGTGTCGCCGCCGGCCAGCGCGATCCGCCACACCTTGTCCTCATCGTCCCAGCGGGCGCCCTCGACCTTCGTGTTGAACCGCATGTGCCGCCGCACGTCGTACTTGTCCGCCACGTCATTGGCGTACTGCTTGATCTCCGCCCCGGTGGAGAACAGCCGCGACCAGTTCGGATTGGGTTCGAACCAGTAGGAGTAACTCGTCGTCGGGACGTCGACAGTCAGTCCCGGGTAGTGGTTGACAAGCCACGTCCCGCCCAGGTCGTCTTCCCGGTCAAGGATGACGAAATTGTCGTAGCCCAGTCGCTTGAGCTGGATGGCCGCACCGATTCCCCCGAAGCCGGCGCCGACGATGATCACGTCGAACTGCTGCTCGGTCATGGAAAAAAGGTACCTGAGGTACCGGCTGGCGACGAAACGGCGCGATCGTCAGTACGAAGCTGTTACGTCACTGTTTGATGGAGCCGGTTCGCCGGTCTTGCGTGATCGCGATGCACGCCACATCACGGTCGCCCCGATCCCACGTTTCCTGACTGGGATACAGCAGGAAGCTGCTGAGGCCCGGGTCGCTCGTCGCGTCCGGCGCGTACGCGTCCAGCGAGGACACGCACCGCTGCTCGTACTCGTTCTGCATCGCCGTCTGGCCGGGGAAGGTGTCGCCGGACACCCTGATCATCGCGTAGACCTCGCCCTCGTGCGGTTCGTCACACGACACC
>JBLNEK010000252.1:0-3966 GCA_050262635.1 Candidatus Sericytochromatia bacterium
GTCGCAGCCCAGCATCCGGCCGAACATCCGGGCGGGATCGCCACGCGGTGGTTCGATCTTGACGACGTCGGCGCCCCAGTCTGCGAGGATGCCGCCGGCCGCCGGGCCGGCTACCCAAACGCCGAGTTCGATGACTTTGATGCCCTCTACCGGCCCTGCCATGCCACACTTTCTATCGCGGGGCCAGCGGAACGGGGGTCGGACACCGGATGAGCGTGACACTTCGTCAGTTTCTTGTAAAGCTATACGGATGACACGGTCAGCGGTAGTGCCCCGGGATGACCTCGACGACGACACCTCCACGCGTCAGCGCCTTCTCGTCGCCACATCCGAGGTGCTCAGCCGCAAGGGCATGACCAAGCTCAGCCTGTCCGAGGTGGCCGCGCAGGCCGGCGTTTCGCGCCCCACCCTGTACCGCTGGTTCGCCTCCAAAGAGGAACTGCTCGACGCGTTCGGCGAGTGGGAACGGCAGATGTACGACCGCGGAATCGCCGAGGCGACACGGGGATTGCGCGGCAAAGAGAAATTGGACGCTGCGCTGAGGTTCATCGTCAAGTACCAGCACAGCTACTCCGGTTACCGGATGGTCGACGTCGAGCCGGGTCACGTCATCGGGCAGTTGTCGCATGTTATTCCGGTCATGCGCGAACGCCTGCAGCGGCTGTTGCAAGGACCCAACAGCGCTGTCGCAGCGGCCACCGCGATCCGGGTGGCGGTGTCGCACTACCTGGTCGCCAGTGACGACGCCGACCAGTTCCTCGCCCAGCTCCGCCATGCGGTGGGTCTCAAGCACCCGCCGAACGGCGACGCCTGACGGTCACATCGACTGCTTGAGTGCAGCGACGGTCTCGAGATCGCCGAGCGCTGCCACGCCGCGTCTGAGACCTTCCAGTGCGATGCCCTCCTCTTGCATGCCTCCAAGGCCGGCGGTGATCAGCGCTGCGACGTACGCATACAGCGAGCCCTGCCGATAGCGAAGCCAGAGGTCGTCCGCGTCGAGGTCCGGGCCGCCGGCGGCTGCCAGGGCGCGCCGGTAGGCGGCGAGCAGGTCGCGTTCGCAGGCTTGGCGGTCGGCGGTGGTCATGCTGGTGACCAGCGTGTAGGCCAGTTCGCGGCCGGGGTGCCCACGTCGAACGGCCTGCCAGTCGAGCAGTCCTGCCTCGCCGTTGCGGAAGTAGACGTTGCCCGGATGAGCGTCGCCGTGCATGACCGTGTTCGGCCGCCGGTCGATCAGCGCCGCGACGGCCCGGTAGTTATCAATGATGAAGCGGCCTTCTTCGACGTTGATTCGGTCGGCCAGCCGGCGGGCCGACATGTTCAGAAGCGAGCGGGTGAGCAGCGACGTGCGGTCTTCGGACGCCGAATACACCCAGTCCACCGGTTGGTTCCAAAACGCCGCGTGCAACCGGGCCAGCAGCTCGACAACCTTGCTCGCCTGATCCTTGTCGAGCGGATGCAGGGTGTCCGGAAAGTCGCAGGAGTCGGCGGCCAGGTCTTCCAGCACGAGGACGAATCGCCCAGTCACCGCGTCGAAACAAGACCCGTAGCAGGCGGGCACACCCGTGAGCCTTGGCGACAGCTCGCGATAGAACAGCACCTCTGTCTGGGCCAGGCGGCCCAGTTCGCCGATCAGCCGGGTGGCGACCGTCTTCGCAGGCATCTTGAGGAAGACCGAATCCGGAACATCGTTGCCGCTCAATGCCAGTCGTGCGCGTGACGACGTGCCCCTATCGCTGCCGATCACTTTCGACGACGTCACCTCCCGACGCATGATCTTCGACAGGAATTCGCGAGTCACGTCGTCAAGCGTGCGGGGAAGGGACCGCAAGCGGCCCACCACCGCGTCCGTGGCGATCCGGGCAACACCGCGGCCCAGATGCGCCGCCAGCCCGAGCGCCGGGACCATTCGATCTCGTGCGGTGGCCAACCGATCACCTCCTCGGTCCCATACTTTACGGATGCGGCAGGAAGTGTCACGCTATCGCCATGTTCTCGAAGCCGCTGCGAAGGTCCGCACGGTGAGCCTCGTGGCCGGGCGTGGGCCGCTCAGCAAGGATCCCGCTGGGTGGTTCGCTCCCCCGCTGCCGGCGGAAGTCGTCTACGTAGAGCCGCACCCGCGGCGGGTGCAGGCAATTCGCCACGGCGACATCGTGATCGACACCGAACGGGCACTGCTGGTGCACCGTCGGGATCGCCCCCTCAGCTACGCGTTCCCGGCCCCCGAGGTCGGAGACCTGCCGAACGAGCCGGAACCCGAGGCGCCCGGGTATGTGCAAGTGCCCTGGGATGCGGTCGACACCTGGCTCGAGGAAGGCCGCCAACTCGTCCACTACCCTCCGAACCCATACCACAGGGTCGACTGCCGCCCCACCCGGCGCGGCCTGCGCGTAACGGTCAACGGCACCACGCTCGTCGACAGCGACGACACGATGATCGTCTTCGAAACCGCGCTTGCACCAAGGCTTTACGTCGATCCCTCGCTGGTTCACACCGAACTGTTGCGCCGAACGGACACGCCCAGCTACTGCAACTACAAGGGCTACGCCACCTACTGGGCCGCGGTCATCGGCGACACGATCGTGGAGGACGTCGGCTGGAGTTACGACGACCCGCCGCCCGAGACTCAGCCGATCAAGGGCTATCTCAGCTTCGACGCGACCCGTGCCGACGTCGTCGCCGAACTGCCTTAGCGTGATCACAATTTCGCGCGGATCTGCGATCTGTGAGCAGCGCCAATGACGAGGTTGGCTATGGGTCGTCCTCGTCGTCTTCTTCTTTGAGGTACCGCTCGGGTTTGAAAAAGTCGTTGACGCCCGGTGGCAGGTTGAGGTGGGGTGGTGGCAGCCATTCGCGGCCCCACCGCCGACAAACTATCTGCGGCGCTACAGTGCGGGAGGGCGCTGGACGACTGGCTCGACCCAACTCCGCTTCGATTACGGCGTTTGTTGATACGCCTACCGAGCGCAAGGCGAAGATGATATGTCTCATCCGACCAGCAGGAAGCTTCATTCAAGGCCGCGGGGTTCAGCGTGGAATCTGTTCGACGATTTGAGCACAAAACGGACGGCATTGTCTGGTACTGCGAACAGCGCGGCGAGGGGCCACCTGTCGTATTGGTGCCCTCTGGGGAAGGGGATTGCGCGCCGTTTGAACAGGTGGCGGTGCAGTTGGCCAAAGACTTCACCGTGCTCACGTTCGACATGCCCGGATTTTCAAGAAGCCACGTCCGAAGTCCCGAGGAAATTTCGGTATCGAAACTCGCTGATCAGATTGCCGGTCTGGTCCGGTCTTTGGGAACTCACCCCGCCACCTTCTATGGATGCAGCTCGGGCGGGATCGCCGTCCTTGACCTCGTCCTCCGACACCCCGATCTGGTGCGGAAGGCTGTTGTGCATGAAGTGGCGATGGCCCGAGCCGCAGCACCTTTGGCCGCCCTTACCGCGCTAGATGATTCGGCAATCGTTGAAAGCTGCAAGTTGGCCTTCGGGCACGTCTTGAATGACGATCTCGCTGCTTGGGAAGCACTCGGCGAGGAGTACCACGCGCGACTTGCGAAGAATTATGTGACGTGGGTTCGGCGCTACCTCACAGCGGGGCTGCCAGCGCCGCACTCGCCCGACGATCTCGCGGGCAAGCCCATCACATGGACAATTGGGGAGTTGAATCCGGCTGGCATGTTCTTTGACAACGTTGTGCTCGCGGTCCAATCCGGCTGTTCGATCGGTCTGTTGATGTGCAAACACTTCCCCCAAGTCAGTGCGCCAGCGATGCTCGCAGAGCATATTCGCGCGGCGGCCAATTCGCGTTGAGGTTGAAGGGCAGACGGTCGCTGGCGGCGGAAGAGACCAACGCGGACCGGGCCGGACGGTTTCCATTCGGTGCTGCTGTCTGGGCGTTTTCGGGTTCCTAAGACGGCGGGGTTGGCCTACCCGGAAACGCCTGGTCGGCGGTCTGCTAGCTAACCCA
>JBLNEK010000253.1:0-13621 GCA_050262635.1 Candidatus Sericytochromatia bacterium
ACGCCCGATTGCGGGAAGACCTGTCTCGGTCGCGCCTGCTATTCGTCGCCCATCGCAACGAGATCCTCGACCAGAGCCTCGCCACCTTCCGATATGCCCTGCGCGAAGCCTCTTTTGGGGAGAAATGGATTGGTGGCTCCCGCCCGCATCGCTTCGAGCACGTCTTTGCCTCAATCCAGAGCCTCAACTCCGCTAACCTGGAGAACCTCGCGCCCGATCATTTCGACGTCGTCATCGTCGACGAGTTCCATCACGCTGCGGCACCGTCCTACCGCAGGCTTCTCAATCACGTGCAGCCGGAAGAACTACTCGGCCTCACCGCAACACCCGAGCGCAGCGACGACCTTTCGATTCTTCACTGGTTCGACGACCGCATTGCCGCCGAGCTCCGGCTGTGGGACGCGATCGACCAGCATCGTCTTTCGCCCTTCATGTACTTCGGGATTCATGATGGACTCGACCTGACCGACATCCCATGGCGCCGCGGCCAGGGCTACGACATCGAAGCTCTGAGCAACCTCTACACCAGCACCGACGCGTGGGCGCGCACCGTGCTGCAGGAAGTGCTGCGGTTTGCAGAGGATCCGCGCAGCATGCGGGCTTTGGGCTTCTGTGTCAGCATCCAGCACGCACAATTCATGGCGAAGCACTTCAATAGGGCCGGGGTATCGGCCGTCGCGGTGTGGGGTGACAGCCCACCGGCTGAGCGCAAGACTGCATTGAATGACCTCGCAGACGGCAAGATTCGGGTTGTCTTTTCGGTCGACCTGTTCAACGAAGGCGTCGACGTGCCCGCTGTCGACACCGTGCTCATGTTGCGTCCCACCGAGAGCCCGACGCTGTTCCTCCAACAACTTGGACGCGGCTTGCGTCGGTTAGAGGGCAAGACTTCTTGCACTGTTCTTGACTTTGTCGGCACCCATCGTCGTGAATTCCGCTTCGACCGGCGCTATCGCGCGCTGATCGGTGGCACGCGGCGAGACATCGAAAACGCTGTGAAGCAAGGTTTTCCGTTTCTGCCAGCCGGCTGCTACATGCATCTGGATCAGAAGGCCTCCGAGGTTGTGCTGCGCAGTTTGCGTGAGGCGATCCCGTCGCGCTGGCCGGCACGCGTCGAGGAACTGCGGGTTGTCCATCAGCAGTACCCCGACGTGACGCTGTCGAAGTTCCTCGAAGAGTCCGGCCTCGACTTGCCTGACGTCTACGACGGCTCACGCGGCTGGTCGGATCTGTGCGACGCGGCGGGTGTGCCGGGCTTGCCGGCAGGAGAGCACGAGCAGCCGCTGCGCCGGGCGATCGGCCGGCTGGTGCATGTCGATGACGACGAGCGCATCGCTACGTACCGGCGACTGCTCGAATCGCCGACGGCGGTTGACGTTTCGACGATGCCGGAGCGGGAACGACGCCTGGTCCGGATGCTCGTCGCTAGCATCGGCGACCAGGTTCTCACCAAGGACCACTCGGTGCAGGACGCCGTCGATCTGGTGTGGTCACATCCGCAGGTATGTGCCGAGCTCGCCGAGCTTCTAGTTGAGCTCGACGAGCGGGTTGACCATGTACACGGCGACCTCCCGCACCATCCCGACGTGCCACTGCAGGTACACGCTCGATACACACGACTCGAGATCCTCGCCGCGTTCGGTATTGGCGCTGACGCGAAGGTGGCGGCTTGGCAGAGTGGCGTGTACGAGGCGAAGGATGCCGACGCGGAGCTGCTCGCGTTCACGCTCGATAAGAGCACCGGTGCCTTCTCGCCGACCACCCGCTACCGCGACTACGCCATCAGCCCGACACTCATCCATTGGGAAAGCCAGTCCATGACCCGGGAAGACAGCGGGACAGGTTTGCGGTACCGACACCACGAACGCGACGGTCACTCGATCATGCTGTTCACCCGGTTGCGCGCCGACGACCGCGCCTTCTGGTTCCTCGGCCCAGCAACCTATCGCGGCCACGTCGGTGAGAAGCCAATGGCCATCACGTGGGAGTTGCACACGCCGTTGCCAGGGGATCTCTATCAGTCGTTCGCTGCCGCGGTTGCCTGACGTCGGAGTGATCATGTGACTCCGCCTCTGCTCGAGCCTGTTACCGCGTGCCCGCGACCGGCAGTCGAGGGACTCGGCTCCAAATAGGGATGGCTGGCAGGATTGCGG
The DNA here is from genome assembly GCA_050262635.1 of Candidatus Sericytochromatia bacterium. Classification (GTDB taxonomy): domain Bacteria; phylum Actinomycetota; class Actinomycetes; order Mycobacteriales; family Mycobacteriaceae; genus Mycobacterium. The sequence continues at coordinate 2,154 of JBLNEK010000253.1, forward strand.
CATGACGGTAGCCAAGCCATTCAACGACGAGCTCTTCGACCGTGTCTCGACTGCAGTGAAACCGGGTGACATAGTCACGACACTCGGGACCGCACGACCGAACTGGATTTTCTCGGTCGACCGCGACGGTGTATGGGTCGAAACGGAGCGGTCGAAGGAGAGAGGATCGGGACCGCAGCTTGTACCCGCAGGGATGGTTGCGACGGCCTGGGAGGCTCTCCGCCGGCACGGCCGACTCAGCCAGAAGGAGCTTCTTGGCCCTCTCAATGTGAAGCGGTCAGCATTCGTATGTGCTCTGCTGGCTCGGTTCCCCGACGTCGACATTGAGTCCGACCGGCCCGTCGCTCTGCGGCTACGGCGAGCGCAACTTGTCTGAGGATCCAGTTCGGGCTCGAACGCACTTCTGGCTAAGCACTGTCAGGGGCCGCGCGAGCGAATTCCGAGCTCATGGTTCCTTACCTCCCCATGCACAACACTGTGCTGCGTCGGAGCGTAGCTAACCGGACCGACATTTCACGGCTGTCAGCGGTCCGTTACGCCTTCGCCGCCGCTTTGAGGCGCCTCGTGATGATGTCCAGAAGCCGGCCGTCTAGGTCAAAACTCAGCAAGACGGGGTCCACCTCGAATGGGCCGCGCGCATACGGCGCTAACTCCGCCATCTCCCTGAGCCGCTTCAGGAAATCGTCGATGAAATCCTCGTAGCCGTCGAGCGGTATCCGCATCAGATCCGAACAGTCGCGCATGAGGTCTGTGTACAGCGTCGGAACATCGACGCCCAGGCACTGCTCGGCCAGTTCGAGGAAGCGCTCGTGGTAGTCCATCAACCTGTTGGCGACCTGGATAATCCCGTCCGCATCGGCCGTGCTCTCGTCCCCGGGTTCACCGAACACCTCCTTGAACGCGGGTGCCAACATGAAGGTCTCCACCTGATCCGTTAGTCGGAGTAGCGCGTCCATCCGCGCGGTGACGAAGCTCGCGACTTCAACCCCGGTGTTGAGGCGGGCGGTGGCCCTCGCCGAGTAGCCGAGCCGGCAATCCCGCAACCTCGACCGCACAGCGGCCTGTCGCTGGCTGAGAACTGAGCCGAACGCCACCCAGCGCCAGCCTTCCTTCTCCTCCTTGACCAGGGTCTTCAATTCAGCTGACGTCCGCGCCAGCGGCGGCAGCTCAGCTGCGGCTGGCTGGTCCTTTGACGCTTCGGCGGGAAATTCAGACGTGATCGACAGGCCGAACAAGTCTTTGCTCTGCCTGCGTTGGGCTCTGCGACTCTCGAGCTCCGCTCGATAGGCGAGTTCGTCGGCTCGCAGCGCCGCCTCGGCCCGATGATCAGCGACCCGGCGCGCGATCACGTAAGTGGCAGCGATCGCGCCGACGATGGCTATCCCAGCCACGATCCACCAGAAGTACTTCACGATCAGCCCGATGACCAGGAGCAGAGCGAAGATCGTCGCACAACCAACGTTGTCGCTGGAGCCCGATCGACGCCGTGCCATCATGGTCCGCAAGCTACTCCGGAGCACCGACAGAATCGCACACCCGCAGACGCCCCATGCCACCATGAAGTACGGCGAAGAGACGACTCCGTGGCCCTCGAGACCACCGGCAGCAACGGGGGAGGAGCGAAGGTGACCATCACCGCGACCGAATGCCCGCGTGTGGCCAACCGCTCCGAGCGCCGCGTCTACGAAGCGCTCGTCGAGCAACTCCAGCCCGGCGACCTCGTCATCCCCGGCCAGCGCGTCACCGATCACCTCAAGGACCACGAAGTCGACTTCGCTGTCGCGATCGAAGGCGCCGGCATCGTCTGCGTCGAGGTCAAGGGCGGCGAGGTCTGGCATGACGGCACGGGCTGGTGTCAATTCCGCGGGGACAGACAGGTCGACATCGAACCGGTCCGGCAGGCTCGCGAAGCGAGCTACGCCCTGCGCGACTACGTCGAGAGCGACCCGCGCTGGACTCAGGGCCGAGTCCGATGGGACCACGTCGTCGTCCTCCCTGACACTCAGCTGCCGGACGACTTCGCGCTGCCTGAATGCCCCCGGTGGAAGATCATCGACCGCACCAACATGCCGGCGCTGGCCCACCAACTGCGCCACATCCTTATCCGCCAGGAAATGGACCGTTCCCTGCTCACCCAGGCCGGCATCGCTCAGCTGCGGACAGTGTTGAGCGGCAGGGGATTACCGCAGCGCGACGTCGTCGCCCGCGCACTCGCCAACGACGACGCCGCCGACGCGCTGACCGAACACCAAGCCGTCATCCTCGACGCCATCCGACTGCTGAACCGCGTCGAAGTCCGCGGCGGAGCCGGCAGTGGCAAGACCTTCCTCGCCATGGAGCAGGCCCGTCGCCTATCACAACGCGGTCAGCGCGTCGCTCTTGTCTGCTACTCCCACGGGCTGGCCTCCTATCTCGAGCGCGTCAGCGCCACCTGGCCGCGGCGCCAACAGCCCGGATACGTCGGCGAGTTCCATGCGCTGGGAATGCTGTGGGGAGCACCCGAAGGGCCCGATGAGGCGCTGCGGACCGAAGAAACCGTGCAGTTCTGGGAACACGACCTGCCGCGCCAGATGGCCGACCTTGCAACACAACTCGAACCGGGCCACCGGTTCGATGCGATTGTGGTCGACGAAGCGCAGGACTTTGCCGACGCCTGGTGGGACCCACTGCTCGCCGCGCTCAAAGACGAGGAGACCGGCGGCCTCTACGTCTTCACCGACGAGGGCCAGCGCGTCTTCGAACGGCACGGCTCCCCGCCGGTTCCGTTGACGCCGCTGATCCTCGACCACAACCTGCGCAACACCCGCCAGATCGCCACCGCCTTCCAGCCCCTCGTCGACCACCCGATGCGGATGCTCGGCAGCGACGGCCCAGCCGTCACGTTCATCCCGTGCAGCCGCGAAGAGGCTATGGACGTCGGCGACGACCAGATCGAGGCGCTTCTCGACCAAGGCTGGCGTTCAGAGGATCTCGCGCTGCTGACGACCGGTAGCCGACACCCCGAGCAGATCGCGCGCCAAGCCGGTGGCAACGCCGCGTACTGGGACACGTTCTGGGATACCGACCAGGTGTTCTACGGCCATGTGCTCGGCTTCAAGGGCCTGGAGCGGCGCGCTGTCGTCCTGGTCGTCAACGAGGAGGCTCGCTTCGAACGCTCCCGCGAACGTCTCTACGTCGGGCTGTCGCGTGCCCGCGACCAACTTGTCGTCTGCGGCGACCCCGCGTTCATCCGGGACGTCGGCGGTCCCGACCTGGCTCGCCGGCTCAGCATCGCCTAGCGAACCTCCCCGGCTTGTCGGTCCAGCGGTATAGCCTGGCTCTGCTTCACGAGACACCGTCGCCAAGCTCCGACTTGACAGTGCGCCAACCCCACGCTCGTGGGTGGCTCGGATGACGTAGCGGCCAGCACCAACCGGTGCCGGCAAGAGCGCCTTCGCACCGAAGGCCCGGAGCGTCCGGGAGTTGTTGTGGACCCGTCAAAGTTCAACCGAATCCCCTCACCGATCGTCGCGCCTCGGTACGCATCCGGGCCGCGTCGGCGTCGCGTACCTTTGGGTGACTTGACATGACAAACGATGCCAGCGGGCCCGCCGATTCAGCCAAACAGGCTGCTGAGCCGATGGACCGCCAATCAGGAAGCGAGCGAAAACCTAACAGAGCGAATGGGTTACGGCCGTTGAGCCGAGCGCCGTCATACGCGTCAACGACTTGGGGACCTTACTACGAAGCCCTCCATCCGCCCTGCCGCGTGCATTTCATCGTCAACTGGAAGGTTGTCCCGACGTGGTTTGAGGACGCCGAGCGGCTGTGGCAGCGGCGGCAAGTCTTGCGTCGCGCCTACGGAACGGTTTATGGGCCTTATCGGGACATGTGGCCGACCCAGCATCCGGGAGTGATCCTCGGAGCCAATGCAGCATGCCTAGGCTGCCACTGGTTCCATGCCGGCGGCCGCTATCGAGATGATGGGTCCTACGAGCAACATTGGAAATTGGCGCGCCGTCACGAATCCACAAATGGGGCATTCCGCCCGTGACGACTCCAAGCTTGTGTCGAGGAGCGGACCCTCGCGGGCTGTCACCCCCGGCGGCGCCTGCCCGATGCGTACCGGTCGGCTATCCGCAGCGGTGCCACGTTCGTCGCTGACGGTGTGCTCGGGACCAGGTGGTCGGGGTTGGTCGCGCGAGTGACGTGGCATTCTCGCCTATCGTCGGGGGCCGCAAGGTTAAACACCGTCTGTGCACTCCCGAAGAAGGATTCCGCTGGGACCGCCAGGATGCGCCAGCGTGGCTTCCACTCTGCCATCCCGCCGAAGCGCTCGAGAGCGGCGCGGACCAGCGCCGGCCGGTGGTTCCAGCGCACCTCCGACAGGCCATCGCCCTGGATGTACACGAACCCATCGTCGGTTACGACCGCGGTGACAGGGATGACCGTCGATGGCTCCCGCATGGAGTGATTGAAATGGATCCAGTGGATCTGATGACCGGGACCGTATGAGCTGCAGTGCTTGTCAGTGCCGGAAAGATCCCAGGCATATCCGGACATGGAGACTCCTAAAGCCAAGCCTTCGTATGGAAGGCGCTCTTGCCAGCACCGGCTGGTACCAGCCGCTTCGTCATCCGAGCCACCCACGAGCGTGGGGTTGGCGTGCGTCCAGTCGGAGCTTGGCGACGCATCTCGTGAAGCAGATTCAGGATACTCCGTCTAACCCCAGTTCGACCGCGCGCACGACCGCTTCGTCGCGTGAGAGGAACAGCAGCACCGCGCGCACGACATCGCGCCCGACGGCGTCCTCCACCGCTTTGGCATAGGCCCGCAGCTGGACTCGGTAACGTTCGACCTTGGCATCGAGATCCCCTGGGTTGCGCCAGGAGTCGGTCTTGTAGTCGACGATGACCAGGCCGTCGTCATCCTCGTACAGAAGATCGATGAATCCTTCGAGGATGCCATCACCGTACGGGACGCCTACATACACCTCACGCCAATGCTTGCATTCCGCCGCGCGCTGGACTACCTCCGAATCCAATGCCGCTCGGCACAGTGCTTCGATGACACCTTCTTTCCCGAGCACTCCTTCCGCCGCAGCTTGCGCGGCACACGCCTCGACAAGGCCATCGCCTGTCGAAAGGTTGACCGTCTGCAGCACACCATGTACCGCACGTCCGATCGCCGTGCCGTAGCGGCCTTTCTGTCACGGCGGCAGGTCGATGTCGCGCGGGCCCTTCGCCAGTCCCGGGTCTCCCGCCGCAGCACGACGCGCTTCCTCTTCGGCTTCGCGCCGCGCGGCCTCCTCGGCGGCCAGCCGCGTCGCCGAGACGGCTACCGGCTTGCATGCCGAGGTGAGTGCTGCCTCGTGACCACGGCGCCACTCCTCAACCGCGGGAAGGTCTTTCACGCTTGGTACGGGGCCAGCATCAGCGCTGTCGCGTGTGACTGCTGGCTCGGCCGCCACGTCCAGCAGTTCAACGCGGTCCGGGTCCCAGCCGGCTTGGTATAGCACCTCGGCTGACGTGGGCGTCGTGCGACTGCCTTCCTTCCGGTGCACGGATACCACGAGATGGTCGCGGGCGCGTGTTGTTGCGACGTAGAGCAGCCTGTACCTCTCGTGCTGACCCATCTGCTCGTCGAGCGGCTGATTCTCTTCAAAGTCGCTGGTGCTCACTCCTTTACAGAGCTTGATCGCCCAGCCCTCGGTCGGCGGAAATAGCACGTGCACGCCACGATGCTGACTGCGCATTTCGGTAGTGAGGCCCGACAAAACGGCGATCGGAAATTCCAGGCCCTTCGCACCGTGAATTGTCAAGATGCGCACCGCTTCGTCGTCGCTTTCGGGTAATACAGTCTCGACGACGCGTGACCCCTCGGCCGACTGTCCCTCGATCCAACGCAGGTACTGGCGAAGTGTGCCGCCACCGGCTTGTTCCCACGCGCGGCATTGGTCGAGGACGAAGCGCAGGCGGCGCCACAGGTCGCGCGGTCGTCGTTCTGCGGTGCCCAGCTCAAAGAACCTGCGCTCTCGAAGAATTCGATCGAGCACTTGACTCGGCGAAAGCCACAGCCGCTCGCGGTGCACCTCACCCAGCCATGCGATTCCGGCTGCTACCGGGTCATCGGTCGGAACGCCATCGGGGGCCGGTGTTTGGTGATCCCACTGTCCGCCGTAACGACGTCGCCAGATAAAGAGATCGTCGTCGCCGCAACCGAATCCCGGCGTGCGCAATGCGGCAACCACTGACAATGAGTCGGTGGGATCGTCGACCGCGCGGGCGACGAGCATGAGTTCGCGCACCTCCCGGGTTCCGTAGACGAGCGAGGACGTCTCGGCGCGGTAGGGAATGTCCGCTGCCTCAAGAGCTCTCTCGAGCAACGGCAGCGACGTGCGAGCTGGGAGCAAGACCGCGATATCGGACCAGGTCGCAGCGCGCCAGGTTTCCTTGTCGTCCTGGTCTTTCTCACCGACCGACCACTGCTCGCGGAGCGCCCGCCGGATCACGCCGGCGACATCGGCCGCTTCGGCTGCGCGCAAATCGTTGGCTTTCAACTTCGAGCCGTGTTCTGCGCCGAAGAACGCTACGGGCGGCCCGGCAGGTGCTGCGTCCCGGACCGGCAAGAGCGGTAGATAGGCGGGCTGGGACCCCGCAGTTTCCTGTATCAGTGTGGAGAAAGTTCCATTGACCCACTCGACGATCGGCTCGCAGGTGCGGAAGTTCTGTGTGAGTTGCTCGCTCGAGCCGACGAGCTCGTCGCGCGTCTTGAGGAACATGGCGATGTCTGCTCGCCGGAATCGGTAGATGGACTGCTTGGGATCACCCACGAAGAACAGCCGACCGGGCTCGACATCCACGGTCCACCAGTCCTTCTGGCCGGCGAGCGGATCGTTGGAGGCGATCAGCACTGCGAGCTCGATCTGGATCGGATCGGTGTCTTGGAACTCGTCGAGGAGGAGGCGTTCGTAGCGATTTGCCAGCGCGGCGCGCACGTCTGCGCCAGTTTCCGCATCGCGCAGCATGCCACGCGCGAGCACAAGAAGATCGTGGAACTCCAGCTCGCCGTCGCGTCGGCGGCCTTCTACTCCGCGGACCGTGAAGTCGGCAAGCGACGACGCAAGCACCCGCAGCACCGCTTCCTGAACTCCGCGGCGAAGCGCCTCGCATTGGTCTTCGAGATCGTCGAGTTGGTCACGAACGACCTCGACACCGACGTTCGTCCAGTTGTCGCGGCGTCCCTTCCTGCAACGAAGTCCGGGGAGGGCAAGGAGCTTAAGCCGGCTGTCATCGTCGATCGCATCGCGCAGCTGTTGAGCGAACGCCTGGACGGTCCCCTGAAGGTGCTTGAGCAACTTGTCGTTCTCTGATGTGCAGTGGTCCGTGAGGGTCATGGCTTCATCGAGGTTGCTGAGCAAAGCCGACACGTCGAGAGCCGGAATCGTTGGTGGCTCGAAGTTGATGCGGTCTGCGACGAGGTCCCAGTTCGCATTGAATGCGACTGCGACGTCGTGAAGGTGCGTCAGTTTGGCATCGGTGGCAAGTAGCAGCCGCAGCGGCTGTTCCATCGCTGGTTTGTCGAGCAGCTCGTCGACGTACTCGTCCCAGCCATCCTCGAACGCCACCTGCGACGCGATCTCGTCGAGCACCGTGATACGCGGGGGTAGGCCCGCTTCGATGGGGTGTTCGGTGAGAATGCGCTGGGCGAACGAGTGCAGGGTGCCGATCGCAGCTTGATCCGAACACTAAATTGAGCCAAGTCGGGTCCAGCCCCGCGGGTACACGGCGGCGCAGGGAGGCGATGATGGCCGCCAGCATGGTGTTGCCGCGGCGGCGGTCGGGCTGGCAGTAGGCGGCGATAATGCGTTGGTAGATGGTCCAGGTCACTATGACGGCCAGGTGGTTGTCGTCGGCGAAAACGGCTGCGAGTCGGGAGTGTTGGCGGCTGCTCAACAGCGGCAGTCGGGTACGAAGGGTGCGCCGCGCCCCGTAGAGCGGGGTCCCCGGTGTGGCCGCGGTGACCGCAGGTTTGCTGTTGGATGCGTTGGCGGGTCAGGTCTAACTTCGCGCCGGCCAAGGCAACGACATGGAACGGGTCCATGACCGTGGTGGCGTCGGGCAGTTGCTCGGTGGCAGCGGTCTTGTAGCCGCCGAAGCCGTCCATGGCCACGAGATCGACTTGGTCGCGGGAGGTCGGTGACTGGGTGGCCAGCCAGCTGGTCAGCGCCGCTGCCGAGCGCCCGGGCACCATGTCGAGCAGCCGGGCACGGCCGGTGCCCTCCAGGACTGGGGTCAAGTCGATGATCACCGTGACGAAGCTGTCGCTGTGGCGGGTGTGCGACCAGCGGTGCTCGTCGACGCCGACGACCCGCACCCCGTCGAGACGGCTGGTGTCGGCGGCGACGATGGTCTGGGTGGCGTCCATGGCGATGGTGTTGACGGTGTCCCACGAGCCCAGCTCGCGGGCCACCGCGGCGATGGTCTCCGGTCTAGCATCAGCCGACGCAGGCCGGGATGGTCGACCTCGCGGCGCCTTCCGTGCGATGACCGGCAGCCGTCACGCCGAGTAGCGTGCTGAGCCGGTGGCAACGGCGTGCCGTCGGCGGTCCCCACTCGGCTCGTCGGCTCAGCATCGCCTAGCGAACCTCCCGGCTTTTCGCCCCGGCGGTATAGACTGGCCCTGCTTCACGAGACACCGTCGCCAAGCTCCGACTTGACGGTGCGCCAACCCCACGCTCGTGGGTGGCTCGGATGACGAAGCGGCCTGCACTAACCGGTGCCGGCAAGAGTGCCTCCGCTAGGAGGCCCGGATCGTCCGGGAGTGTTTGTGAATTCGTCAAAGTTCAATCTGACTGAAGTACAACGTGATCGCGCTATCGGCGTGCTCGCAGCAGCCGCGGCTGGTGATGCACTCGGCGCCGGCTATGAGTTCGGAGGCCTCGTCCCGCCCGATCACCCAGTCGCAATGATCGGAGGTGGTCGGGGCCGGTTTCAGCCCGGCGAATGGACCGACGACACCTCGATGGCGGTCGCGATCGCCGAATCACTGGCCGCTGCAGCTGACTTTCGCTATCCGAAATCCCTAGACGCTGTTGTCAAACGGTGGCACTGGTGGGCGCGCAACGCCAAGGACGTCGACCCCCAAACCTGGGAAGTCCTCCGCGCAGTCAGCCAGCGGAGCGTCACCTCTGAAGCCGCGCGTGACGAGGCGGCCAAACTCAGTGACGGAACAGATCGCATCGCGAGTAGCAGCCCGTTGACCCGGGCAGCTCCGCTCGCGCTGGGCTACCTCGACGACGAACGCGGGCTCGTCGCGGCAGCCCGTGGGATCAGCGGACTCACACATCCCGACCCAGACTCCGCTGATGCCTGCGTGCTGTGGTCCGCCGCAATCCGCCACGCCGTGCTGACCGGACAGCTTGACATCCGAATTGGCCTGACACACCTCGATTCTGAGCGACAAGACCTATGGTGCTCACGGATCGAGGAAGCGGAACAGGCACACCCGTCGGAATACGCCGACACCAACAGCCGCGTGGTGCCCGCGATGCATTGCGCCTTGTCCGCCATCGTCGCAACGCCGGTACCGAGTGAGCATCCAGCCGCCGAAGTGTTCCGCGCCGATCACCTTCGGTTGGCCCTGGAGGCAGCTGTTCGCGCCGGCGGTGACACCGACACCGTCGCCTCTGCCGCGGGCGCATTACTGGGCGCCCTTTACGGTGTGTCGGCGGTGCCGTGGGACTGGCGACTGCCGTTGAAGGGCTGGCCCGGCCTCAATACGCACTGCTTGTCCCACCTCGCAACGAAGATCGTCGACCCCGAGGTTATTTCCTGGTTCGACTACACCCACGGCGCCTACCGCGAACATCCGAGGCCAATGCGTCACCCCCGCGACGACTACGTGTGGGTCGGAGCCGCTGCCTCGCTCGACAAATTGCCCAAAGGTGTCGACGCCGTCGTCTCCTTGTGCCCGGTCGCCGACGGGCACATTCCCCGCGGCGTAACACATCTCGACGTGCGGCTAGCCAGCGAGAGGAGCGCCAACGCCAACCTGGACTTCGTCCTCCTCGACACCGTGCGGGCGATTGAGCGACTTCGCGCCGACGGGCATGAGGTATTCGTACACGACATGACGGTGCACAACCGTGCCCCCGCCGTCGCAACGCTGTACGGCTCACGACGGCGTGACATCGACATCTTCGAAGCACTACAGGACATTCACGTCGTGTTACCGGCCGCGAAACCGAGCCCAGAATTCTGGTTCTCGTTGCGCCGACTGAGACCGCACAAGAACACGTTCGTGAGGACGAGCTATGAATAATCCGTACGGCGGGCCAAAAAAGCCGTCGACACAATGGTCGGCCGGATACTGGACTACCTGGGGGCCCTACTGGGATGCGATGTTCCCGCCAGGAATGGTAACCAGCTGGATTGACTGGAAGCGTGGCTCATCCGGCGTGAACATCGCGCGCCGCTTCTGGGACCAACGCGAATATCTGTGCCGCACGTACGAATCGGTCTACGGCGATGATCGTGAGAAATGGCCATCCCGGCACCCCGGCGTCGTCCTCGACGCGGTGCCGTCCATCGACCATGCGGCCTGCCTGGGCTGCCAATGGTTCGATGCGAGCGGCCATTCCCCGTACGAGCGCGCGCAACGTCACGAGACGTCGGACGGGGAGTTCCGTGGCTGACGATGCTTGGCGTCAGACGAATCCCTCGTCGACGAGTGTCGCGCCCTCGTCGGTGACCTGATGCGCCTGACCCGATCCGCCGGCCACCCGACACCAACTCCTGACGTCGAGATGGTCGTCTCGCAGCACGATGTGGAAGCCGCCGTACATACCCGGCACGGGAAACCACAGCTGTTGGCCCGGTACCTCATGCAGGATTCCGACGGGCGGGTATCGCAACACCTTCCGGGGATCGTTGACCAGCACTCCGCGGATGCGTCCGTCGATAACGGCGGTGAGATGACGGTCTAGAGCCCGCACCTGTTCCGTCGGCATCGGGGAGGGCGGCGGCTTGAGAAGTTCGCGCGCCATCGGATTGGCTTTATGGGCAATGCCTTTCGCCTTGGCGCGCGCCAAATAGACGCCGTACGGCGTGCGCCGCCTGGAGTCGGCCACCGACCTCAGGGCGCCGCGCGCCATCAGCTCGACGACGACGTCGATGGGCGCGCCGTGCCACGCCGCCTGATGCAGCGGCGTGAACCACGCGGATCCACCCGGCCGCCACCAGTTGACGTCCAGCCGCTGCTCCGGGTTGTCGAGCAGACCGAAGACCGTCGACCAGTCGCCTTCCTTGGCGGCGTCAGCCAGACGGTGGCTTGCCGACACGACGTCGTCGCATACGCATGTCGGGTCGAGAATCCCCCGCCACACGAACGCGTCGTCACGCTTGATCGACCAAGAGCCGCAGAGCTTTCCGAAACTAGCGGTTCGGATAAGCACCGGGCAGTACCGCACTGACGTCGCGCAGTGCCTC
>JBLNEK010000254.1:0-3571 GCA_050262635.1 Candidatus Sericytochromatia bacterium
CAGATCGTGCAAGCCGGGTGGGCGGCCAACCCCGGCGGTCACCGAGGCCGGCGCGGCAACCGGGCCGCGAACCTGCTCGACCGCCTCGACGGCTACCGCGACGACGTGCTCCGCTTCGCCAACACTTCCGAGTTCCGTTCGAAAACAACCTCGCCGAGCGCGATATTCGCATGGTCAAGCTCCGACAGAAGATCTCCGGCTGCCTGCGTACCACCGCTGGCGCGACGGCCTCCTGCGCGCTCCGCAGTTACCTGTCCACCGCCGCCAAACACGGCCGCTCGGCGCTCGCCGTACTCCGCCGGCTCCAGGAAGGTCAGCCGTGGCTACCAGCAGCAGGAATCTGCTGGACAGTCACCTTTTCGCGTGCGAAAGAAGCCGTTACAAGCTTGCGCTCGCATGCTTGCGGTCAGAGTCCCTGCACCTTTCCCGTGAAGAGCTCACTTGCTACATAGGGGGGTTCGCCGTACCCTATTACTAGCCTTCCTGGCAGTCTCCCGGTCGTTGCTCGTGGCTGGAAGATGCCACGATTCCACTTTAGCAGGAGTACCACGATGACGCAGCCCGCTGCCTGTCCGATCCTGCGCCTCGAACTTGGGCCCCTGGACTTAAACCTTTTGGGCCTGCGGGTCCAGTTGAATCAGGTGGTTCTCGACATCACAGCCGTGCCGGGCGCAGGCAACCTGCTGGGTAATTTGCTCTGTGCGATCGCCGGACTCCTGAACGGGGTGAATCTCTCCGGGGTTCTCGGCGACCTGCTCCAGCGTCTGCTCGCCGCCCTCATTCGGATACTGGAAGGGCTCGGTCGGGGAGGCGCAACGACTATCGCGACTTCGTGAGCCGCTGTGAAGGGCCCGTCGAACGGACGGGGCCGTTACAGGCGCTGGAGGAGGCGGCGTTGGATCTAGTCGCGCTCCGCGCCGCCTTGGCCGCTGTAGGGACCGATCGCGGTACGGACCTCATCAACCCGGCGGTATTGGCGCAAGCACGGCCCAACCCTGCGATTGGCGCTCGCAGTGACCCTGAACGATGCGCGTAGCGAGCTTTTGCCGCAGTTGTACGGCCTCCGCTGCCAAATTGCGGAGCAGCGCCACGCTCAGTCGACCTTGGCGGAACGAGACGGCAATGCGTGACGGTCTCACCGGATACTCGTACAGTGCGACCGCCGCAGGCCTTCTACGCACCGGCCTTCGCTACGAGGAAGCTCACGGCCGTTGCAGGGCAGGAAGCCGGGGCTCCTTGCGGGGGTGCTTGAGGGTGACGACTCTGACGACAGCAAGCAGGGCGTCGCCTCGCCGCAACCTGCTACATCGGCGGACAAGGGAGCGTGATTTCGGTGCGGTTGTGGTGTCCGGGTGCCCAACGCGACTACGTCGCAAACGACAACGGCGGGCTGATGCTCGGCGGCCCGTCGCGCGCGGTGTGGCACACCACGGAGGGCAGCACCATCGCAGGAGCCCTGTCGGTGTACCGCGGCAAGGGCTTCTGGCCGCACATCACGTGGGACCCGCGGGATGGGCAAATTCAACAGCACCTGCCGGCCGACGTGGCCGCTCGGGCGCTGCGGCCCGGAAGTGTGCCGACGAACCGGCTCGGCGTCGTTTGCATACAGATCGAGGTCGTCGCCCGCGCCGAAGTGCCGTTTACATCCAGGTTGATGCACAGGTTCCCCGAGCTGTTGGCCTGGCTCGACTCACTCGGCATTCCGCGGACTTGGCCGGCCGGGCGGCCGCTGGCCTACGGTCCCGATGAGCGCCGCCCCGGCGTTGTCCCCGCCGCCTACGGCGAGAACAACGGGACCCGCTCGGCGCGGATCTGGTGCCGCCACGGCGGCCACTTCGGACACAGCCAGATCCCTGGCAACCACCACTGGGACCCTGGTGCCGTCGACATCGGCTGGTGGCTGCAGCAGGAGGACCACGACATGACGCCAAAGCAGGCCGCCCAGCTCGCCGAGATCGCGCGCCGCGTCGATTGGATGGACGACCGGATCAAGCAGTCGACGGTCGATGTTGCCTGGATCAAGACGGCACTGGGGCAGGTCCGTACGGAACTTACAGCCCTTACCGCCGCCGTTCGCCCCGGCATCGACCCGGCAGCGCTAGGCGCCGCCGCCTACGAGGGTGCCCGGCGGGAGCTCGCTGATGCAGGGCTGCCGTCGAGCGAGAGTAAGGCGGCCGTCGAGTAAGGGGGTAGAGTACGCGCCAATGGGCGCGAGGCAAGTTGCTGCGACTCGCTCGCTTGACTGCGCCTGCGCTTGACGTAGCGTCCGGTCGCTCGGACCTTGGAGGCTTCCCGCTCCCCTGGAGCCACTGCGTGTTCGTCCGCACCTTCCTCATCGACCTGGCCCAGCGCGCCATCGTTACCGGCGCTCAGGCGTTCCTCATCTCGCTCACCGTCGCCTCCGCGGGCGAGGCGGCGATCCTCGCTGCTGCTGCCGCCGGCCGCAAGGTGCCCAAAGGCCAGACGCGCCGGGATCGGCGTACACGACGAGGGCCAACCTCGAGCCGCCGGTAAGGCCGCGGGCCGACCGGTGGGCACGACGGCGGCGAGTTTATCGAGGCCACCCGGCGCAAGGTCGGCGCTGCACGGTGGCCGATCGGGACTCGGTCGCCTCGTCCGCCCGGGCCTCTCGGTAAGCCCATCGTCGAAGGTCGTGATGCGACGTCTACGACAGGTGCGAGGAGTTGTCTTTTCTGAGGGAATATCGAAGTGCTGGCGCGCGGCCAGCGTCTCCGGTTTTCTCGGTCTTGGGCCGTCAGGGGGTGTGGCGTGGATTAGCCAGACGGCGCCGGGGCAGGAAGTCGACGCAGGGCTGAAGGCGGCGACGAGCTGGCCGGTCCAGCGCCAGTGTTAGGCGAGGCGGAGGTAGCTGCGGCGTTGTCCGCGGGTGAGTCTGGCGGCGACGTGGAGCAGCCGGTAGCGCAGGGGCAGCCGGCCGGTTCCCGGTCGACGAGCATGCTCTGGGTCCAGGCCAGCAGGTCCACGGCGGTAAGGGCGAGTTCGAGCCATACCTGATTGATCGGGAACCAGCGGGACGGGAACCGGCCGAAGCCGGTGTCCTTGCCACACCGAATCCGGTCCTCGACGCGGGCGTGGGCTCGGTGCCGAGCCTCCAGGTGGGCGAGCTGGCCGACAGGAGTGTCGGTGGCGAAGGCTTGGAAGCACCACCCGTCGACGTCGATGAACGTCAGCTGAGCCCCCGGGTGCGGGCGCTCACGGCGGACGACGACGCGTGTTCCGGCGGGCCAGCCGGCCGCGGCCAGGTCGGGCAGCAGGGCCGTCAGTTCGGCCACGTCCGCGCCGTCGCGGCTGTCACCGTCGGCCTCGACCGCACGCGTCTAGGCCGGGCTCGGCAGCGCCAGGATGGCCTGCTGGACCGTGGAGGTTGTCGACAGCGGTCATGGTGAAACTGACCGAGAACCGCGGGTCCAGGCCGTGACCGTCGCGCGGGCAGGTGTCCCAGCCATCGGCGGGAGCAGCCGGGGTCGTCGGCCCGGACGAGGATCGGGGTGCCGTGCCGCACGTCGTGGGGCAGCTGGGCCAGGGCGAGATCGGTCACCTCGACGTGGTC
>JBLNEK010000255.1:0-13451 GCA_050262635.1 Candidatus Sericytochromatia bacterium
TCGACGGCGTCATGAACGACCGGATGATCAGCGTGTCGAACAGCAGACCCAAACCGATCGTCGTACCGACCTGACCGACAACGCGTAGATCACTGACCACCATCGACATCATGGTGAAGGCGAATACCAGCCCGGCAGATGTCACCACCGCGCCGGTGCCCGCCATGGACCGAATGATTCCGGTCTTGATTCCGGCGTGAATTTCTTCCTTGAACCGGGACACCAACAGCAGGTTGTAGTCCGATCCCACGGCCAGCAGGATGATCACGGACATCGCGATGATCATCCAGTGCAGGTGCAGGCCCAGCATGTACTGCCAGATCAGCACCGACAGCCCGAACGAGGTGCCCAGTGAGAGAAGCACGGTGCCGACGATGACGGCAGCAGCCACCACACTTCGGGTGAGGATCAGCATGATGATGAAAATCAAGCAGAGCGACGCCAGCCCGGCGATCAGCAGGTCGAAGTTCGCGCCGTGCTGCATGTCCTTGTACGTCGACGCGGTGCCGCCGAGGTAGACCTTCGAGCCCTCCAGCGGGGTGCCCTTGATGGCTTCGAACGCCGCATTCTTGATCAGGTCGATGTGCTTGATGCCCTCGACGGACGCGGGATCACCCTCGTGAGAGATGATGAACCGCACGGCTTTTCCGTCCGGTGACACGAACATCTTCAGTCCGCGCTTGAAATCGGGGTTGTCGAACACTTCCGGCGGCAGATAGAACGAGTCATCGTTCTTGGAGGCGTCGAACGCCTGTCCCATCGCCGTCGCGTTCTGCTGCATGGCGTCCATCTGGTTCTGCATACCGTTTTGCGTCTGATACATCGTCAGCATCATGTTGCGCATGGTCTGCATGGTGGCGATCATGGGCGGCATCAGCGCCCGCAACTGCGGCATCAGCTCGTCGAGCTTATGCAGATCGACTGTCAGGGAAGCGATGTCGTCGCTGAGGAGGTCGATGCCGTCGAGTGTGTCGAAGATCGACCGCAATGCCCAGCAGGCGGGAATGTTGAAGCAGTGCGGTTCCCAGTAGAAGTAGTTGCGGATCGGCCGGAAGAAGTCGTCGAAATCCGCAATGTGGTCGCGCAATTCGTTGGTGTCTTCGACGGTCTTGTCCGTCTTTCCGACCATGCTGTGGGTGATCTCGTTGAGCTCTCCCATCATCGCGTACATGCGTTGCATGTTGTCGATGGTCTTGCCCATCTCGTCGGCCTGAACCAGCATGTCGGCCATACGATCTTTCAGATACGTCTGATTCATCGTCTGCGTGGTGCCGTTCATGCTGATCAAGAAAGGTATCGACGTGTGCTCGATCGGAGTGCCCAGCGGCCTGGTGATGCTTTGCACGCGGCCGATGCCGGGAATGTGAAAGATGTTCTTCGCAATCCGGTCGATCACCAGCATGTCCGCTGGATTGCGGACGTCGTGGTTCGTTTCCACCAGCAGCAGTTCGGGATTCATCCGGGCCTGCGGGAAGTGCCGGTCGGCGGCCAGGTATCCCTGGTTGGCCGGGATGTCGTCGGGCAAAAACTCGCGGTCGTTGTAGCTCGGCACATAGCCGGGCAGGGCAAGCAGGCCGACCAGGGCGAGCAGCATCGATGCGACGAGAACCGGTCCGGGCCAACGCACGACGGCGGTGCCGACCCGGCGCCAGCCCTGGGTCTTCATCTTTCGCTTCGGATCCAACAAGTTGAAGTGGCTGGCCACGGTCAATAGAGCGGGCGCCATCGTCAATGCGGCGACGACCGCGACGAGCATGCCGATCGCCAGTGGGAAGCCGAGCGTCTGAAAGTACGGCAGGCGGGTGAAGTGCAGGCAGAACGTGGCACCGGCAATCGTCAACCCTGAGCCGAGGATGACGTGCGCGGTGCCGTGATACATGGTGTAGAAGGCG
Source organism: Candidatus Sericytochromatia bacterium (assembly GCA_050262635.1). Taxonomy (GTDB): domain Bacteria; phylum Actinomycetota; class Actinomycetes; order Mycobacteriales; family Mycobacteriaceae; genus Mycobacterium. The sequence goes on from JBLNEK010000255.1 coordinate 1,893, forward strand.
GTTTCGCGGTCTTCGCCGTTCTGCCGCGCCTCGTGATATCGACCGACGAGGAAAATCGCGTAGTCGGTTCCCGCGGCGATGGCCAGGGTGGTGAGCAGATTGACGGCGAACGTCGACAGGCCGATCAGGTTGTAATAGCCCAGCGTTGCCACGATTCCGCGGGCAGCGGCCAACTCGATGAACATCATCGCCAAGACGAGCAGCACCGTCACCACCGAGCGGTAGACGAACAGCAGCATCACGAAGATCACTACGATCGTGAGGCCCGTGATCAGCTTGAGGCTCTTGTCGCCGGCATGGTGCTGGTCGTTTGAAAGTGCCGCGGGCCCGGTGACGTACACCTTCACCCCGGGCGGCGGCGTGGCGCTCGCGACAATCTCCCGGACCGACTGGACGGACTCGTTGGCCAGCGCCTCACCCTGGTTGCCCGCAAGGTACAGCTGGACGTAAGCGGCTTTCCCGTCAGCACTCTGCGAACCCGCGGCCGTCAGCGGGTCGCCCCAGAAGTCCTGGACGTGCTCGACGTGCTTTTTGTCGGCTTCGAGCTTGTCGATGAGCCCGTCGTAGAAGGTGTGCGCGTCCTGGCCGAGGGGCTCCTCGCCTTCCAGGACGATCATCACCGAGCTGTTGGAGTCGAACTCCTGGAAATCCTTGCCCACGCGTTTCATCGCCTGCATCGACGGGGCGTCGTTGGGCGCCAACGAGACTGCGTGCGCTTCGCCGACCTTCTCCAGCTGGGGGCTGATGACGTTCACCAGCACCACGATTGCGATCCAGCCCAGCAGGATGGGCACGGAGAACAGCCGGATGAAGCGCGGGATCATCGGGTGCGCACCCACATGGGTGTTCGTCATGCGGACTTCACCAGGCAAAACGTCTGAGCGTTCAGGCCCTGGGTGGTCTTCTCGTCCTTGACCTCACCGTTGACCGTGATGCGGCAGCCGATCATGTCCCCGTTGCCCTGCGCGACGATATTGGCGCTCGCGGCGGGAGCGGTGGTGGTCAGCGTCAGCGACCACGGCAGCGGGACGTCCATCACTTCTTGCGGCTGAGCGTCGAGGTCGAGGTAGTTGATGGTCGCCACGGCTCCGGGTTCTCCGAAGATCTCGTACGTGACCGTCTTGGGGTTGAACGGCTCCGGGTCGTTGACGAGGCCGGCCCCCGGCCTGGTGAGCTCCGTCTTGCCGAACACCTGGCGAAGCCGGTCGACGCCGAAGGCCGCAAGCGCAACCACAAGCAGGATCACCAGCACGATCCACACCTTCTTGAGCGCCCCCCACACACCCTTTTTCTTACGCTTCGTGGGCTGCGCCGCCCCAGACGTCGCGGACACCGACACCGGCCCGGTCGCAGCTTCGTCGACGTCTCCGCTGCTGGTAGGGGACCAGGTGTCGTTGCGTATCTGCGTCATCGCACCCTTCCCGCCCTCGTCCAGTCGCCACAGGTCATTGACAGATTAGTCCATTTAACTGAATCGGTAACATCGAGCCTGCAAACTCGAACTACGGGCACGGCCGTGCTGCCGGTTCTTGCGCACAGCTATTGGCGAAGAGCTACGATGCGCTAATGAAGTTAGCTAGGGGGGCGATCCTGGCCGTCGCGATGGCCATCGCATTGGCAGTACCGGCACACGCCGATCCAGACACCGACTTCCATAATGTGCTGCACACGTACGGCATCTACGGGCAGAAGGACTACAACGCCTGGATTGGCAAGATCGCCTGCAAGCGGATCTGGAACCACCTCGATCAGGATCCCAGCGCGTCGGCGTTCTTCGTGCACCGCAACCTGCAACGGGGCACCACCACCGAGCAGGCGTGGCAGTTCCTGGGCGCCGCGATTCAGTTCTACTGCCCTGACAACCTTCCGTTCCTGCAGTCCGCTGCGCAGCCGAACCCTGCGCCCGACCCGGGAACACAAGCACCGTTTGGCGCCGAGGCGCAGTAAAGGAGCCCTTAGATGTTTCGTAAAGCAACCATGACGATCGCTGCCGCGGGCGCGATCGCGATGGCCGGGATCTCCGGGCCCGCAGTCGCCTCTGCCGACGCCACGGACGACTATCCGATCCCGAACCGCATGCTGAAGACCACCTGTACCGCCGAGCAGATCATGGCCGCCGCGCGCGACGTCGAGCCCTTCTACTACGAGCGGTACATGATCGACTACAACAACCATCCGAACGTGCAGCAGGCCACCATCGACAAGATGCACTGGTTCTACTCATTGGACTACGCCGGGCGCCGGGCCTACTCGGAGGAGTTGGTCACCAACTTCGCCGACCCGCTGACCGCCGCTTGGCCGAACCACGCGAAGCTGTTCTTCAACAACAAGGGCGTGGCGGCGCACACCACCGACATCTGCCACCAGTACCCGCCGGACGACATGTCCCTGTGGAACTACGACGCGCACTGGTGATCGTCGAATAACACACCGGGATTGAGAATCCCCGCCGGGTCGAAGCTCTGCTTGATCCGGCGCAGCAGCGCGATCTTCGCCGGGTCTTCCAGTTCGAGGAAGTAGCTCGTCTTCGCGCGACCCAGGCCGTGCTCGCCCGAGATCGCTCCGCCGAGTTCGAGCGCGACGGCGAAGATTTCGGTCAGCACCTTCCTTCGTACCTCTGGGTCCTTGCAGAAGACGATGCCGTGCACGTTGCCGTCGCCGGCGTGCCCGCACCCGCCCACGCCGACGCCTTCGGCGAGCGCCAGTTCGCGCGCTGTACGGAAGAACTGCGGCATCGACGCCCGCGGCACGACAACGTCGATGAGGTCGTCCACACCGACCGCCTTCGCGGTCCAAAACGCTCGTTCGCGGGCCTCGATGAGCTTGCGTGCCGACGGACCCTCGAGCACGTAAACGTCGAGCGCACCCCACTGCGACAGCAAGTCGGCGAGAGTCTCGACGTCTTCCTGCAGTCGGTCGTCGTGGTTGTTCTCCAGTGCGACAATGAGATACGCCTCGCACGACTCCCGAATCGAGTCAGGGATACCGAGTTCCAGGTTCTCGCTGTCGGCGAGCGCGGCCATCAGCGGGCCGTCGATGTACTCGAGGATGTTCGGCCCCAGGCCGGTGGCGACGATCTTCGGGATCGCCGCCATCACCCGGTCGAAGTCGTCGAACGGGGCGAGCACCGCCGCGCCGTGGGCGAGGCGCGGCACCAGCTTGACCGTCACCTCCGTCGCCAGCGCCAGGGTGCCCTCCGATCCGACGATCAGCTGCGTGAGGTCATAACCGGTGGAGATTTTCGACATCTTCCCGCCGGTGCGGATTATCTCGCCCGTCGGCAACACCGCCTCCAACCCCAGCACGTTGTGCCGCGTGACGCCGTACTTCACTGCCCGCATCCCGCCGGCGTTCGTTCCGACGTTGCCGCCGACGCTCGACGACAGCTCGCCCGGGTAGACGGTGTAGCTCAGTCCGTGGGGGGCTGTCCGGGCGTCGAGTTCGGTGAGCGTCACGCCCGGCTGCACCACGGCGACATGGTTGTCGACGTCGACTTCGAGCACCGCGTTCATCCGCTCGAACGAGATCACCAGCCCGCCCTCGACAGGGTTGGCCGCCCCCGACAGGCCGCAACCGGAGCCGCGGGCCGTCACCGGCACGCGATGCTCCGTCGCGAATCTCAGTAGCCCCGCGACCTCCTGAGCGGTCGCGGGTTTGGCGACATAAGCGGGCTTGTGCGCCGGCACCCCCAGGGCTTCGTCGTGGCAGTAGTCCTCGGAAACCGCATCGCCGGTGAGCAGGTTCCGGTCGCCGACGATCTCGGCCAACCGCGTCGCAACGTCATCCATCGCCGCAGCGTAGTACCTCGCGGCGCGGTGTTCGTGCATGATGAGCAAGTGCCCGAGGTGCGAGTAGGACCACTACTGCGCCATGTCGGAAAGACCGATGCCACCGTCTGGGTGGAGACCGACGAAGCGTGCCAGGTCGAGGTGCTGGGCCGCACCGCCGACACTTTCGAAGTCGAGGGGCATCACTTCGCCGTGGTCTGCCTGGAGGAGCTCGACCCCGACGCCGAGTACCCCTACGAGGTCCGCCTCGACGGCACGAGGGCCTGGCCCCCAGCCGAGTACGAATTCCCGCAGCCCCGAATCCGGCTGATGCCGCGCGACGGCACGCTGCGACTGCTCTTCGGGTCGTGCCGAGCCTCGGCACCGCACCGTCCGCCGTACACGTTCCAGCACTGGTGGCATCCCAAGGGCAAGGGCATCGACGTGCTGCGCACGTACGGGATGCGGATGCTGCGCCAGCCGTCGGCGCTGTGGCCCGACGGGCTGCTGATGATGGGCGACCAGCTTTACGCGGACCAGGTCAACGACACGATCAAAGACCTCGTCGCGGACCGCGAAGTGCATGAGAACGGGCCGGTCGAGGTGCTGGAGGACTTCGAGGAATACTGCATCGGCTACTGGGACGCCTGGAGCGATCCCGTGGTGCGCTGGATCCTCTCTACCGTCCCGACCGCGATGATTTTTGACGACCACGAGATCAACGACAAGTGGAACACCTCGGCGCAGTGGCTGAACGAGAAGCGCCAAACCGACTGGTACGAAACGAGAATCATCGGCGGGCTGATGGCCTACTGGATCTACCAGCATCTGGGCAATCTGTCGCCTGCCGAGTTGGCCGAAGACGAGACCTTCCAGCAGATCACCGAGAGCCGCCAGGGCAGCGACGCGGTGCGCGCGCTGGCCAAGAATGCCGAGAGCGACGACGGCGTGTCCCGGTTCAGCCTCTGTCGCGACCTCGGGCCGGCGCGGCTGATCGTGGCCGACTCCCGGACGGGAAGGCAGCTGAAGCCGGGAGACCGCCGCATCATGACCGACGCCGAATGGGCGTGGATCAACTCGCACGTCGATGGTGACTACCAGCATCTTCTGTTCGCGAGTTCGCTGCCGTTTCTGCTGCCGTACGGAATGCACCACATCGAGGCGTGGTCGGAAGCCGTCACGGACGGCGCGTGGGGCAAGAGGCTGTGCGGGATCGGCGAGAAGGTGCGCATTGGAGCCAACCTCGATCACTGGGCATGTTTTCAGCACAGCTTCCGTGCCTTCGAAGACCTGGTGATCGACGTCGCGACCGGCAAGCGCGGCGCCGCCCCGGCGTCGATGCTGCTGTTCGGCGGCGACGTGCACCACTGCTGGGTCACTGAGGTGGCATTGCCGGAGAACACCCCGGCTACCGACACCAAGATCTGGCAGGTGGTGTGTTCGGGCCTGCGCAAAGAGGTGTCGGCGGTGGAGCGAACGGTGTTGCGGATGGGCCACACTCGGGTCGCCGAGGCGGTCGGTCGGGCGCTGGTCAAGACGACACGAGTCGGCATGCCGCGGCTGGCTTGGCGGCCGGTGACCATGCCGCACTTTCGCAACCAGATCGGCACACTGGAGATCGCCGGCGGCGAGATCGGGGTGCGCATCGAGAAGGTGTCCGGCGGTTGGGCCAAACCGCATCTGACGACCGTGATCGAGCATAAGTTGTTGTGAGACGGAGGGAGAAAGAGCATGTCCGGCAATCGCGTTCGAGGGTTCGTCGCCTTGGGTCTCGTCGCGTTGGGTGCGTCGATCTGGTCGGCACCGCCGGCGCTGGCCGAGCCGTCGTGGAACGGCCGGTACGAGATCACCTTCTTCACGGCTCAGAAGAGCGGGACGTCCATGGCGGCCAACCAGCCCGAGTCCATGCACGTCGACGTCTACACGTTTTCTTCGTCGTGCTCGTCCGGAAGCTGCGTGGCGACGATCACCGACGGCCCGGCGCCGAGGAACCCGACTGTCCCGCAATTGGTTCAGTTCACGTGGGACGGTTCGGCGTGGACGTCGAGCAGCAACTGGCGGTGGGCCTGCCTGCTGCCGGACGAGACGATCGAGTGGAGCCCGGCATCGTCTACCACTCGCTACACGCCGAAGCCGGACGGCACCTTGATGGGTGAGTGGCAGACCGACATCGCCGGCGGCCCGTGCCAGGGCACCGTCGACATGCCGATGGAGGCGGTGCCGGTGTAGCCCGAGGTTACGCGAAGTGCCGGCGGATGTTGGCCAGCATCTCGGCGTGCGCGTTCTCGGCTTGCCGGCACGTCACCCCCGCGAGCGGGCGGGGCGCACAAATGTGCATGCGCTCGACGATCCGCGTGCCAACGGGGCTTTCGCCGAACGTCACGACGGTTCGCAGCCGCACGCCGGGAAATTGGCGAGCCTCGGCGATCACGTCGCCGGAGGCGGGCACTTGGAGCTTCGCGACATAGAGGATGCGGAAGCGCAAGCGGCCCAAGGTAATCCGGTCGACGACGCGGTAGGTCTGCATGTACCCGTCCGCGGTGTCGGCTCGCGCGACGGTCCGCACGGACACCACCAGCGGGTGAACCACTGCCATGTTGTCGAGGTCGACGTAGAAGTCGCGCACCCGGGCCGGCGGAGCCGCGACGTCCTCGCTCAGCGTCACGTCCACAACGCGACGCCAGCTCACGACTGGCACCGGGGAAGCGCCGGGGGCACTGCCGCCAGCAGAGCTCGCGTGTACTCGTGCTCGGGCGAGGCGAAAAGCTCAGCCGCAGTCCGATATTCCACGATCTGTCCGCCGCGCATGACGGCGACGTCGTGGCTCATCCGGCGAACCACCGCAAGGTCGTGGGCGATGAACAGGTACGCCAGGCCCAGGTCACGCTGTAGCGCCAGCAGCAGGTCGAGCACCCGCTCCTGCACCGAGACGTCAAGGGACGCAGTCGATTCGTCCAGGATCAGCAGTTCGGGCTCCACCGCGAGCGCGCGGGCGATGCTCACCCGCTGGCGTTGGCCGCCGGACAGCTGATGCGGATACCGAGTCGCCATTTCGGCTGGGAGACCGACCATCTCGAGCAGTTCGGCTACCCGCTCGCGCCGGCCGCGGCGGCCGGAAGCCAACCGGTGCACCACCAGCGGCTCGGCGACCGCTGCTCCGATCCGGGCACGGGGATCCAGCGACGTGAACGGGTCCTGCAGTACCAGGCTGATCCGCCTGCGCAGCGCTTTGGCGGCTCGGCCGCGCAGCCCGAACGTGTTCGCCCCGCCCAACGTCGCGGTTCCGGCGTCCGGCTCGAGCAGCCCGGTGAGCATCTCGGCGATGCTGGACTTGCCGGACCCCGACTCGCCCACCAGCGCCAGCGTGCTCGCTCGCCGGATGTGGAACGACACGTCCCTTACGTCACGCACCGTCGACGTCAGGCCGGCCACATTCAGCAGCATCGGTGCGTCGTCGGGCGGTGCAGGGGGACCGTCGGCTTCGATCAGCGGCCGCGCCGCCAACAGCTGCCGGGTGTAGGGATCGCGCGGGTGGTCGAAGATGCCGGATACCGGTGCCTGCTCCACGGCTGCACCGTCGTGCAGCACGGTCACGTAATCGGCGACCTCACCGATCACGCCGAGATCGTGGCTGACCCAAACCACTGCGGTCCCGAAGTCGCGCTGCAGGTCGCGCACCAGCGTGATGATCTGCGCCTGCGTAGTCACGTCCAGCGATGTGGTGGGCTCGTCGGCGATCAGCAGTTCGGGGTCGCACGCCAACGCGACCGCGACCATCACCCGCTGCCGCTGCCCGCCCGACAGCTGGTGCGGGTAGCCGTCGAGCTTGGCTTCGGGATCGGGCAGCCGCACGGCTTCGAGCAATTCGAGTGCCCGCATCCGGGCCTGGCGCCTGGTCATCTTCCGGTGTGCCTGCAGCGATTCGGTGATCTGCCGTTCCAGTGTCAGAAGCGGGTTGAGCGACGTCCCGGGGTCCTGGAAGACGAAGCCGATCCGGCCGCCGTGGACTCCGCGCAGCGTCCGTGCTGACGCGCCGACGAGCTGAGTCGTCGAATTTGATTCGCCGCCAAGCACACTCGAGCCGCCGAGTACCGCACCGGGCGCATCGAGCAGCCCGGTGGCGGCCAGCACGGTCATCGACTTGCCGGAACCCGACTCGCCGACGATCCCCAGCGTCTGTTCGCGGGCCACGTCGAACGAGATGCCGCGCAGGATCTCACGACCCCCGATGCGCACGCGCAGGTCCCGGACACTCAGCATTGGCGGGCCCGTTGCTTCGGGTCGAGCACGTCGCGCAGGCCGTCGCCGAACAGGTTGAATGCCAGCACGGTGACGAAGATCGCCGCACCGGGAAACACGCTCATCCACCATGCCCGGTGCATAAAGCCCTGGGCGTCGAAAAGCATTCGGCCCCATGACGGTTCGGGCGGCTGGATGCCGAGGCCGAGGAACGACAGCGCGGCCTCGGACAGGATCGCGAACGCCAGCGACAGCGAAGTCTGCACGATCACCGGCCCGGCGATGTTCGGCAGGATGTGCCAGCCGAGGATGTAGACGCGCCCTGCCCCGAGCGTGCGTGACACCGCCACGAACGGTTCGACGCGCACGGAGAGCGTGCTGGCCCGTGCTACCCGCGCGAAGATCGGGGTGTACACGATGCCAATCGCGAGGATCGTGGTCGTGGTACCGAGAGCGAGGACTGCGACGACCGCCAGCGCGAGCAGCAGCACCGGAAAGGCGAACATCACGTCGACTACACGCATCAGCACGGCGTCGGTCCAGCCGCCCAGGTAACCTGCGACGAGGCCCGCCGCGACGCCAACGATGAAAGCGAAAGCCACTGCCGCGACGGCGATCTGCAGCGAGGCCTGGGTCGCCACCAGCACGCGGGATGCGACGTCGCGGCCGAGCTCGTCGGTGCCGAGCCAGTGCCGGCCGCTCGGCGGTTGCAGCGCGCCGGCCACGTCGACGTCGTTGACCCCGTACGGCGCAAGCCGGTTCGCGCTGATCGCAACGAATCCGATGACGGCGAGCAGGGTCGCGCTGATCTTCGTCATGACAGCCGGATCCTGGGATCGACGACTGCGTACAGCATGTCGACCAGAAGGTTGATCAGCAGGAACATGACGGCGATCAGCAGCACGGCGCCCTGGATGACGGGATAGTCGCGGGCCGCCACGGCCTGATATGTCAAGCGGCCCAGGCCCGGCCACGCGAACACCACCTCGACGACGATGACGCCACCGAGGATGGTCGCGAGCTGGATGCCGGTGATGGTCAAAACCGGGACGAGCGCGTTGCGCACCACGTGCCGCCACGTCACCACCCGCGGCGGCAGCCCCTTGGACTTCGCGGTGCGCACGTATCCCATGGAGGCGACGTCGAGGACGGCGGCCCGCACGTAGCGGGTCATGATCGCCGCCGCGACGACGCCGACGGTCACACCCGGGAGGATGACGTGACGCAACCAGCCGCCGGGGTTCGTCGTCAATGGGACGTAGCCCGACGTCGGCAGCCAGCCGAGAGTGGTGGCGAACAGCCCGATCAGCAGGATGCCCAGCCAGAAATCCGGTATGGAGACACCGAACTGGCTGCACACCCGCACGATTGCGTCGGCGAGCCGGCCCTCGCGCAGGGCCGCCCAGATACCGGCGGGCACGGCGACGGTCAACGCGATCAGGATGCCCACCACAGCCAGTGACACCGTGGCGGGCAGCCGGTCAGCCAGCGTGAGTGTCACGGGATCGCCGTTGCGGAAGCTGACGCCGAGGTCGCCGGTCACGGCGGAGCCGGCATAGGAGAAGAACTGCTCGACGAGAGGACGGTCGAGACCGCTTTCGGCGCGTAGTGCCTCGTAGGCCTCGGGGGTGTAGCGGGTACCGAGCGCGATGCGTACCGGGTCACCCGGCACAAGGTGCACGAGCGCGAAAACCAGGACCAGCACGCCGAACAACACCACCAGCGAATACAGCATCCGCCGCGCCAGGAACCGCAGCATCAGCCGAGCCTTGCCGTGCGGAAGCGGATAGCACCGTCCTGGCGGGTTTGGTAGCCCGACAGCCGTGTGCTCCAAGCCTGGATCACCGACGGGTTGTACAGGTAGATGTAGCTCACCTGGTCAGCGATGATCGTGGCGGCCTTGGCGTAGATGTCTTTGCGCGCATCGCGGTTGACCTCGGTGCGGCCGGTGTCGAGCAGCCTGTCGACGTCCGGATTGGAGAATTTCTGCGCGTTGCTTTTTCCGCCGGTGTGGTGCTGGGCGTAGTAGAAGTCGTCGGGGTCGATGTTGCCCAGCCAGCCCATCATCAGCATGTCGAAGTGCCCGTTGTTCTGTTCGTCGAGCCAGGTGGCGAAGTCCACGGTGCGGATCTTGACGTCGATGCCGAGTGGCTCGAGGTTGTCGGCGACGATCTGTGCGGCGGTCACGGTTTCGGGGTATTCGCCGGTGACGAGCATGTCGATCGGGCGATCAGTGAATCCCGTTCCGCGTATTATGTTTTCGGCCGTGTCGAGGTCGCGGCGGTAGCGGTGGTAGTCGGTGTACCACGGGCTGCCCTGCGGTATCGCGAGCTGGTTGGCGGCCGCGGTGCCGTAGCTGGTGGCCTGCACGATCGCGTACGCGATCGCCTGGCGCACCCGCACGTCGTTCCACGGTGCGCGCGCCTCGTTGAGCGCCAGATACCAGTAATCGGTGCTCGGGGTGACGCCGAGTTCGATGGACTCGTCACCTGCCAGCTCGTCCACACGCTGCGTGGGCACCGAGTCGGTCCAGTCGATCTCGCCGGCCTGCAGCGCCGACAGCGCGGTCGACGGCTCGGAGATGAACCGGAACGTCACCCCCGACACGGCGGGTGGGGGTCCCCAGTAGTTCGGGTTGGCCTTCAATGTGATGGAGTCGCCGCTCTTGGCTTCGGCAAACATGAACGGACCGGTGCCGACGGGATGCGTTGCGATCCTGCCGCTTTCGACGTTGTGCCTCGACACGATCGCCATGCCCTTGAAGCCACCGATATTCGTGAGCAGGTTCGGGGTGGGCTGCCTGACCGTGATCTTGACCGTGTCCGGACTGGTCGCGGTCACGGAACTGACCGAGGTGAATTTGTATGCGTTGGAGAGCTTTTCGTCGATGATCCGGTTGAACGAGTAGATGACGTCGTCGGCGCCGAACGGGGTGCCGTCGTGGAAGGTCACCCCCTTGCGCAAGTGGAACGTCCACGTCAGCTGGTCGGGGCTGACGTCCCAGGACTCGGCAAGAGCCGGGCGCATCTCCAAATTCTGGTCCGGCTCGACGAGCGTGTCGAAGACGTTCTCGAGCACCTCAAACGAGAAGTAGGCGCTGGTCTTCTGCGGGTCCAACTGGTCGGGCTCGCCGGCGATCGCGGCGACCAGGGTGCCCGCCGCCTCGTCGCCGAGGTCGACGCGCCGGCCGGGCGAGCACGCGGTCAGGCAGAGTGCGAGGGCGACGCCGACAGCGATCGCCCGTCGTCCCATCGTCCCACCGTATAAGTCGTGGCGTCGTTGGACTGATGCTGACCGGCAAGTTGATCGACGTGACCGGACCGGCGTCACGGCGCTGTGGGCGTCACATCGGTGATCCCGTCCGACCTGCGATCTGGCGCTGCGGGGACAGCGGCGTGACGTGCGGCGCATTACGGCGGTTACCTGCGGCCGGCATCGCGGCCCGACGTTGTCGGAGGATTCGGGCTGGTGGTCTCCCAGTGGCACACTGCCGCCGGATGGCCCTACCGCGCAATGCAATTCAACGTATCCGTCAAGGACGGCACAATCCGGC
>JBLNEK010000256.1:0-10979 GCA_050262635.1 Candidatus Sericytochromatia bacterium
CAGTCTTCACAGCATCTTCGAAACTGGTGTCGGACCTCGCGCTGACCTCGGTAACGCGAGCGACGGTGCCTCCTGACATGATGACCTCCCAAAGTCGAAGTCGGATCGGACGATCCCGGACTGTGCCCATTTAACTCCGGCGCGTCAGACACAAGTAGGGGCGATCTGCTCAAGCTCATGGTCTTTTGGCACTCGTTCCAACACCCACAAGTGTTTAGCGTGAAATACATGGACGAGCCACTAGAGCCGATTAGCGTACGTGACGCTGACCATCGCTGCCCGATCTGCGGGGGCGAAACAGAGCTCATTTCGCATGGTCTGACGCATTGGGACGGTGATAAGCATCAGGTGGAGGTGTCGCCTAAGCGGCGGCGGTGTGCTGCGTTGGACTGCCATGGGCACGCCGGCCTCGGCGAGCGCCCCGACGGCTAGCCTTGTCGGGCTGGTCGCCCTGCCGTTCACAGATGGGTAGCGCCGGCTGCGGGATTTGCGTTTAACTCGTGGCACGCGCTTACCCGGCTTCGGTGGTGGATGCATCTGACACCGTTTGGCCTTGATGGAGTTCAGCGCACGGGTCTGTGTGAATCGAAATCGGTCTTGCCGTTCAGCTGGTGTTTGTGGGTGATTTCTACACAAACCGCGCTTTCTTGCTGACGATGCCCACACCGAAGTGCGAACGGAGGACTTACCGCGGGGGATACCGCACCGGCGGCTTCTGTAGTGGGTTCAATGCCCATTGGGAGGGAGCCCAGACGAACCAGGGCCTCCAAACTATCCAACAACTGCCGTCGCATGCCCAACAGAACCAGGCGATAGAGGATGAATGCCGCTGCGCTGGCGATCGAGAACCAGCCGAGGCCGCCTGAGCTTGCTGGCATCCACCCGGCGGCCCCATATCGCGGTCACCGCGCTTTGCCGGGACCGCGCCGAGTGTGAGCCCCCCGGCCACCGGCCAATTGATATGCCCAGGACCCAATGCGTCGCGGTCGTTGGTATGACAAGCACAGCGATCACTGCAAGGCTCGTGCCTGCCGCTTTCGGCACTGTTAAGCCGAACAGCAGGTGAAGCATTGGGACGAGAAGGAAACCGCCGGCGTTGGCTATCTGCGGAGCCCTTCCTTTGACTTGGTTTCATTCGACGTCGGGTTCATCCGAGAGGCGCAGGACGGCGGTTCGCGCCTTGCGCTGCAACGCGACTGCCGCCGACCAGTCGGTGTGCGTTGGTCGGATCGGCTCACCGATGGTGATGTCTATGGCTCCGCGCCGGGGGAATCGATGCTCGGGTCGCAGGATCTCCCGAGTTCCGCGGATGGCGATGGGAACGACCGGCACTCCATTCTGGGCCGCGACGACGAAGGCGCCCATGTGGAAAGGCCGTAAGCCGGGGGCGCGCGCCAGTCGCCCCTCGGGGAAGATCACCAACGACTCTCCCGCTCGAACCAGCGCGGCGACCAGGTCGGTGTCGGCCACGCTGTGTTCGCGCTCGTAGCGTTCGACGAACTCCGTGCCGAGCCGTTTGAGCACGAATCCGTTGAGTTTCTCCCCCTCGAGCACTTCGCCGGCAACGAAACGAAACGAGTGCGGCAGCACCGCGGCGAGCGCGAGCCCGTCGAGCCAGCTCGGATGGTTGGCCACGACAATGGAAGGCCCGTCGGGAAGGTGATCGAGATGGTGCACGGCCAGCGGCGTTCGGGTGAGTCGAGCGAGCAGCCGCACGGCCGCACCGGCGCTTTGGCGACGCCAGCGCAGCCGGGACAGGATCGCCAGCAGCATGATGGTCGACACCGCGAGGATTGCGTAGACCGACCATGCGTAGGCGGCGAAGGCCTGCGCCGTTGCGGCGCGATGGGCGCGCCGCCATGACGGCACCGCCCCGCGCAGTCTGAAGCGCACCAGCTCCCACCACAGCGCCCGCTGGCGGATGCCGATTCTGCCCTTCTCGTAGATCTCTCGGCTGGCGGCGCGGCGGATCTTACCGCTGGATGTCTTTAGGACGGTGCGTGGCGGCGCCAACACCACATCGTCTGGCGCTACACCGAGCAGGTCCACCGTCGCTGAGACGATTTGGGAGCGCAACGCGTCGTTCGCCTGTTCGTCGGTCTCTCGGGTCTCGGCCATCACGATCAGACGCTCGGCGCCGCCCTTGGGGTCCGGGCTCGCGAACACCGCGACGCATCCCTTGCGAATACCGGCAATGTTGCCGACCGTCTCCTCGAGTTCGGTCGGGTGCAGGTTGCGGCCGGCCCTGATGATGATGTCTTTGACCCGCCCGGTGACGTAGAGATCGGCGTCGGCCAGGTAGCCGAGATCGCCGGTGTCAAGCCAGTCGCGGTGGAAAAGCGACCGCGTCACCTCAGGATTGTGCAGGTAGCCGGCGGTCGCCGAGGGTCCGCGGAATTCGATTCGCCCTTCACGGCGTTCGGCGAGCTCGTTGCCCATGGCGTCGACGACGCGGATCTCGTGGCCGGGCAGGGGCCGTCCGCAGGCAACGAAACGAAGCGCGTCGGTGCGGTCGAACGTGACGGGTTGCGCGCGCCCCGAGCGCACGAACGTATTGCGGTCGACACGGTCGATCAGCGGTGTGCGGCCCAACGGCGGGAAGGTCAGACCCACTGAGGATTCGGCAAGCCCGTAAACCGGTGCGATCGCCTCTGGCCGTAGGCCGTATCGGGCGAAGCGCTTGGTGAATTGCTCGACTGTGGCGGGGCTGACCGGCTCGGCACCGTTGTAAGCCAACCGCCAGCTGCCTAGGTCCAAACCTTCGATCTCGCTGTCGTCGATCTTGGTCAGGCACAGTTCGTAGCCGAAGTTGGGACCGGCCGAGATGGTGCCGTGGTTGGCGTCGATCGCCTTGAGCCACCGCGACGGTCGGGTCAGGAACATTTGCGGGGGCATTATCACTAGCGGCATGCCGTAATAGAGGCTGCCGAGCCACGCCCCGATCAGACCCATGTCGTGGTAGAGCGGCAGCCAACTGACGAACGTGTCTGCGCCCGACACGTCGGCGGCCTGGCCCATTGCCCGGATGTTGGCCAGTAGGTTCGCATGGGTGAGGGCCACTCCCTTGGGCTGGCCGGTGCTGCCGGATGTGTACTGCACCAACGCCAGATCGGTTGACCGTGGCCGGGGCAACGCGGAAGCGGTTGCAGCCCTGAGGGATTCGGGCACGACGACATTTCGCAGGGATTCCACGTTCGAGCGCAGCAGCCGACCGAGTAGCAGGGCTTCGGACACTGTGACGAGCAGCACAGCCCCAGCGTTGGCGAGGATGCCGCTGTGGCGACGCAAGTGATCGGCCAACTGCGACGGCCTCGCCGGCGGGTAGATCGGTACGGGGACGGCGCCGGCGAGCAGTATTCCCACGAAGGTGACGAAGTAGGCCCGGCTGGTGGGCAACATGATCGCGACGGTGTCGCCGGGCATGACGTCTTGGGTCAGCAGCCCCGCCGTGACGGCGGCCGCCTCGCGGTGCAGCGCCGCATAGGACAAATCCACGGGACTGCCCGACTCGTCGAGGATGCGGATGTGGGTGCGATCCGGAGTCGCCTGCACGTGCCAAGCGAGGGCGTCGTTGAGCGTCGAGGCCGCCGACGGCGTTCCGATGCCTCCGGTGGTGACCAGGGGCGCGGTCCCCCCAGTTCCCTCGGTCGGTGGGGCGCGGCCTTCGGTGACCGCCCGGAGCAGATCACGCGGCGTTTCCGCGGTGCCGAGCAGGTGGGAGGGCAATGTCACCCGAAACTCGTCTTGGACCCGGCGCAGTAGCTCGGCCAGCTCAAGGCTTCCAATGCCCAGGTCGTCGAACGGGCTGTCGAGCGTAACGACGAGCGGCGACGCGTGGGGGTGGACCTCGCTGTTCAGCCGCTGCACCAACTCAATGACGCGCGCGGCGCGGCCGTCGTCAGCCATGGAGCGCAGAATTCCTAAGGCGCGCAGATTGCTTTGACGGATGACGCGATCTCGTCTTCGGGCAGGTGCCGCGCGATGTCCGCCTCGCTGATGATGCCGAGCAGGTGATGCTGGTCAACCACGGGTAGCCGACGCATCTTGTATAGCAGCTGGTGGTCTTCGCCGACAATGGGCAGCATTCCTAACCCCGTGTCATGCATGAGTTTTGCTGCGGCGGTGAGTGTCTCGTGCTCGCCGAAAGTCGCCGCGCCTGCGTGCATGATGTCTTTCGCCCTCATGGCGCCCTCCCGAATGACACGGAATTGGCTGTTCACAGTTCGAGGGTAGAAATCGGATTCGGGCCGGACTAGGGCCGTTGGGCCCTCCCAGGGTCCATATTCGACCTCGCGGGCTGCGGTATTCGACCATCGGTCCCGGTTTCGATCGCCAAGATGTCGACATCACTGCGTGATGGCCGGTTGACCACCAAGATTAATGAACGCACCGAGAAGAGACGACTTCGCGAAAGCCGCCCTCGAGGGTTGCGGTCGTTCGGCTGTCGCGTGCGCATTTTCCGGTTTGAAAGACCCGAGTTGACGGTGCCATTCGACGGTGGTCCTTTGTGGCCGTGTGGGAATACGATCGCGCTGATCCGAACCATCACCACAGCACTACGTTTGTCCAACCGTGTCTGTCGGCAAGTAAGGAGGAGTCGGTGTTTCTGGGCTGCAGTGGCGTTCGTCGATTCGCCCGATATGACAATCGAGTGCCGCTAGCCGTCCCGATGTCGCCTGCGGTCTACTTATCTCTCGGAGGGTGATGGTGTCCGATCATGGCGTGACGGACGTGATATCAGGCACGGCCGAACCTGCCGGCGCTGCGCTGCCGAAGGCTGCGACGGGGATCCGCGGACTGGACGAAATCACCCGGGGCGGGCTGCCGCGGGGTAGGACGACGCTGCTGAGCGGCGGAGCTGGAACAGGGAAGACGCTGCTCGCGTTGCAGTTCCTCGTCGCGGGCGCTCGGGAGTATGGCGAGCCCGGAGTCCTGCTCACGTTTGAGGAGTCGACGGCGAAGGTCAGCGCCAACGTCGCCTCGCTGGGTTTTGACCTCGATGGGCTCCAGAGAGATCGAATGCTTGTCGCAGACTCCTTCCGAGTCGAGCCGTCTGAGTTCGGCGAGGCGGGGGAATTTGATTTCGAGCCGTTGTTCATTCTTCTTGCCGACTCGATCGAGCGGATTGGCGCGAAGAGGGTCGTCCTCGACACGATCGAGGTGCTGTTCGAGGCATTTGAGGAGCAGACCATCGTGCGGGCGGAGCTTCGTCGGCTGTTCTGCTGGCTCGAGGCGCGGTCGGTCACTGCGATCGTCACTGGGGAACGGGGCGAGACGGGGCTCACTCGCCATGGGATCGAGGAGTACGTCTCGGACTGCGTGATCGTTCTCAACCAACGGGTGCGCGAGGAGATCGCCACGCGAATTCTGAGGATCGTCAAGTATCGCGGTTCGGCGCATGAAACCAACGAGTATCCGTTCCTGATCTCGTCCAGTGGCATTGCCGTGCTGCCGAGCACGTCGGTCGGTCTTGACTACAGCGTGTCTGAGGAGCGCATCTCAACAGGAGTGTCTCGCCTTGATCACATGCTGGGCGGCGGCCCGTTCCGCGGATCGACCATTCTCGTCAGCGGCGGGGCGGGTACGGGCAAGACCACGCTCGGCGCGCATCTCATCGAGTCAGCCTGTGCGCGAGGTGAGCGAGCACTCTTGGTGTTGTTCGAGGAATCGCCCGACCAGTTCATCCGCAATATGGGTTCGATAGGGCTCGACCTGCGGCGGTGGGTTGAGGCGGGCTTGTTGCGCATCTGGGCAGCCCGGCCGACCGCATACGGACTCGAAACCCACCTGGCGATCCTGGCCAGGCTGGTCGAGGAGGTCGCGCCATCGGTTGCCGTACTCGATGGGATGGCCGGCTTACTCCACGGGGCCTCGGCTTCCGAGGTGTCTTCGATGGTGGCCCGAGAGGTTTACCTGCTGAAATCCCGAGGAATCACGACGATGGCCACGACACTGTCTCGCGAGGACGAGACGAGCACGGTGAGCGTATCGTCGCTGGTTGACACCTGGTTGCTACTGCGCGACGTCGAGTCCAACGGGGAGCGCAACCGGCTGCTGTACGTACTCAAGTCGCGAGGAACCGCCCACTCGAATCAGGTGCGCGAATTCGTATTGACCGACCACGGCGTTGAGCTCGTCGACGTGTATGTGGGCCCGTCAGGTATCTTGACCGGCTCGGCTCGCCTGGTGCAGGAAGCTCAGCAGCGTGTCGCGGCTCGTAGGCAGGCGGAGGAGCTTGTGCGGCAGCGGCGTGAGCTTCAGCGGAGCGTCGTCGAGC
This sequence comes from Candidatus Sericytochromatia bacterium, assembly GCA_050262635.1. Taxonomy (GTDB): domain Bacteria; phylum Actinomycetota; class Actinomycetes; order Mycobacteriales; family Mycobacteriaceae; genus Mycobacterium. The sequence goes on from JBLNEK010000256.1 coordinate 6,278, forward strand.
GCGAGGCGCAACTTCATCTGCTAGAAGACGCGCTTGCCGCGGACAGGGCTGAGCTGAAGCGAATCGAAGTGCGCGAACAGAACCGGATGGCCGACGCCGAGGCGGACCAATCGGCACTGGCCGCATGGCGCTGGGCCGACCCGACTCCGACCGGCGAATGAGGGCGACGATGGGCCAACCGCGCGCCGGTGAAGCTGCCTGTTCCGAGAAATGGGATCTGCGGCTGTATGTCGCCGATCACTCGCCCAAGTGCCTCCTCGCGATCGAGAACCTGCAGCGCACCTGCGAGAAGTACCTTGCGGGGCGGTATCAAATCGAAATCGTGGATCTTGTGGCGAATCCTCGTCGGGCGGCCGAAGACCAGATACTGGCCGTGCCCACGCTCGTCCGTAAGCTTCCAGAGCCGGTCCGCAAGGTCGTCGGTGACCTCTCCGACACCGACCGGTTGCTCGCCGGCTTGCAGCTTCGGGCGAGAACGGATGAGGCGACGTGACCACTCCCGAGGACCCTCAGGGCCAGTTGCGCCGAGAACTCGACGAAGCGCGAGACACGTTGCATGCCATCCGGTCTGGGGCGTTCGATGCCCTCGTCATCAACACTGGTAGCGGCGATGAGTTGTTCACGCTCAGCCCCGAACGGCCCCACAGACTGGTCGAGCTGGTTGAGGCTATGGCTGAGGGATCGCTCGGGTATTTCCGCGCGGTGGCGATTGATTACGACGGCACGCTCGTCGAAGGCCCGGTCGCACCCGACACGCTGACCGCACTCGCCGAGGCGCGCGCCCGGGGACTCCGTGTGATCCTGGTGACGGGGCGGATCGTGACCGAGTTGCGCGCCGTTTTCGCGGATGTGGAGGATCACGTCGATGCCCTCGTGGCCGAGAATGGCGCGGTATTGGTGACCTCTGTCGGCGTCCGGCGCCTGGCCGAACCTATCGATCGCGCCGTGAGCCGAGAACTGAGCGCCCGTGGTGTGGGTCATCGCAGCGGGCAGGTGCTGATCGCCTGCGACGGATCCGACGAGGCGACCGCGCTCGAGGTGATCAGGGGCTTGGGCCTCGATTGCCGCCTCGTACGTAATAGGGGCGAGTTGATGATCATGCCGGCCGCGGTCACTAAGGGCAGCGGTCTGTTGGAGGCGCTTCGCGACTTGGGCCTGTCGCAGCACAACACCCTGGCGGTCGGTGACGCCGAGAATGACCACAGTCTGCTGGAGGTGAGCGAGGTCGGGGTCGCCGTCGCCAACGCCATCGAGAGCCTCCGCGCCCACGCCGACATGACGCTCGCCTTACCCGACGGTGAAGGGGTGGCCGACCTTTTGCGAGGACCGCTCCTTGCCGGGCACACCCATCTTCATCCCCGGCGCTGGCAGATAACGGTGGGCGTCGATGACCGCGGCGACGCTGTCACCCTCCCGGCCTCCCAACTCAATGTCGCGGTGTGCGGCGGCACCGGTGCTGGCAAGTCGTACCTGACCGGCCTGATATGCGAACAGCTGGTCCGGCTCGGCTACAGCGTCGTCGTCCTCGACCCGGAAGGCGACCACATCGGCCTCGGCGAGCTACGCGATGTGCTGGTGACCGGAGGCGAGGACCGCCGCCTCGCCGGCCCCGCCGAGATCGTTCGTTTGTTGCGCAATGTGACGGTGGTCGTCGATTTGTCCCATCTCGACGCCGCCGGGCAGGCCCACTACCTGGCGGGCTTGCCCGCCGAAATCGAAGCCCAGCGGGCCATGACGGGGCTCCCCCAATGGGTTGTCGTCGACGAAGCCCACGCCCCGTTCGGGCGGACGGGGGCATCGCTGGGCGTCTTCAACGCCACTGCCAAGGGCTACCTGCTGGTCACCTGGCGGCCCGAGGACCTCGCCAGCCAGGTCCCCGCGGCCCTGGATGCCGTGATCGCACTCTGCTCGCCGCGGCCCCCGGACCACCTCGTCGATCTCACGGCGGCGGTGGCTGACATGCCCCGCGCCCACATCGCACACTTGCTGGATGCCCCCGCCGGCCGCGCCGTCCTGGCCTGGCGAGCACACCCCCACCAAGCCGTCGCATTCACCTTGAAAGAGCGCAGCACTCCGCATGTGCGTCACCAGCACAAGTACGATCATGCCGGCCTCGACCGCGGCCGCAGGTTCTATTTCCGAACGGTAGGCGACATACCCACCGGGGCGGTCGCCGCCAACCTCGCCGAACTCGAAGACGAGCTCATTCGCTGCCGTCTAGGGGTATTGCGGCACCACTGCCCGCGCCACGACTTCTCGCGTTGGGTCTCTGCCGTCTTCCACAACGAATCACTCGCCGCCGACCTCGCCGCCGCCGAGGCCCAACTTCCTACCGCGGCACCCGCCGCAATCGCCGAACAGGTCCGCCTCGCACTGGTCGCTGCACTCCAAGGCCGTCAGGCCAGTTCCGGGTAGTCGCCGAGACGTCGCACGAGGTCCTCTGGGAGAGGCCTGATAGCCGGCTCTGCCCCGTTCGGCCCCTAAACCGATCGCTGGCCTGCCAATGCTTCCTCCTGCCGTTATTGGGCCTTTGTTCTCTATTCGCGCCGGGCGATACGGGATGAGTCTGTGGATGCGCCCTACTACGGAGCTGGAAAGGGCGTGACCGTTCGGAGTCTTCATGAGCAATGGGTAGCGGCCGCAAATGGCAATACGCCAGGACATCGGCGCGTTGTTCACCGACCTCTATGAGGTCACGATGGCGCAGGCCTTCTGGGCTGAAGGGATGACGGGCACAGCGGTGTTCGAGACGTTCTTCCGAAAACTTCCACCTTGCAGGACCTACATCACGGCCGCTGGCCTGCCCGACGTACTCGACTTCCTCGAGTCGTTTCACTTCGACCGCCAAGACCTGCAATACTTGCGCGGCCTTGGCCTGTTTTCCGATGAATTCTTGGCGTGGCTCTCGGGCGTGGGCTTCACCGGCGACGTCTGGGCCGTGCCGGAAGGAACCGCGGTATTCCCGAACGAGCCGATCGTGCAGGTGATCGCGCCGATCATCGAAGCCCAGCTGGTCGAGACCTTTGTACTGAACCAGATCCACTTGCAGAGCGTGCTCGCCAGCAAGGCCGCGCGCGTGGTGGACGCCGCGCGCGGCCGCATTGTCGTGGACTTCGGCGCTCGACGTGCGCACGGCACCGATGCGGCGCTAAAGGTGGCGCGGACCAGCTACCTTGCGGGCGCCGGCGGCACATCAAACCTACTCGCAGCACGGCGGTATGGCATCCCTGCATTCGGCACCATGGCCCACAGCTTCGTCCAGGCATTCGACGACGAACTCGACGCCTTTAACGCGTTCGCGCGGCTCTATCCCGGCACGACACTGCTCGTTGACACGTACGACACCTTGCACGGCGTCGATCACGTCATCGAGTTGGCTGAGCGATTAGGCGAGCGGTTCACCGTGCAGGCGATCCGGCTTGACTCCGGCGACCTCGGCGCACTGTCGAAAGCCGCGCGCGCCCGGCTAAACGCGGCGGGACTGAATCACGTCGCGATCTTCGCCTCGTCGGGCCTTGACGAGCACCGCATCGCAGCGCTATTGGACGACGGCTGCCCCATCGACGGTTTCGGCGTGGGCACCAAGCTCGTAGTCGCCGAGGACGCGCCCGCACTCGACATGGCCTACAAGCTGGTCGAGTACGCCGGGATCGGGCGAACCAAGTTCTCCAGCGGCAAGCTGATCTATCCAGGACGCAAGCAGGTCTTCCGCAGCATCGACAACGGAACCTTCGCCGGCGACACAATCGGCCAGCCCAACGAACAGCTCGCCGGTGCGCCGTTGCTGATGCCGGTAATGGAACACGGCCGGCGCCTCGCCGACCACATCGCCGATCTGGATGCGGCGCGAGGACGGGCGCGCCATCAGGTCAAAGCGCTTCCGTCTCAACTTCGGTCGCTAACCAATGCTGACCAGCCCTACCCAGTGCTTGTCAGTCCAGGCGTAGAAAGTGAGCTCGAGAGGCTGCATCAGACGATCTGATTCTGCTGGAGGCGCCCGATCGCCGTTGATCAGATCTTTGACACGCCAACACTTTGAGACGAATGGCCGCTTTCTGTGGGTGGTGTTCGCGGGACTGTTCTGCCAAACAGCGACCGGACCGTTGCCTCCCAAGGGACCAAATGCCCTCAGGCAGGGGCTTACGACTCTGTCGTCGAATATGGGCGGTTTATAACGTTGGCGCGACTTCCAAAACACATGCGTCACGCCAACGCAGGCGGTTCTTCTCACGCGTCTCGTGCCGGCGCGGCAGCACGAGTCGACCAAGGGGTAGGAGCGGTACACATGCGACTCGAACGCTTCCGATTGATGGTGACTGCGCGGGGCCCGTTCGTGTCGATCTATCTCGATGATTCGCGCGATACCGCCGAAGCCGACGCGAACCTGGACGCGCGGTGGCGCGATATCCGGCGACATCTGGCGGACCAGGGCGTGAAAGAAGACATCATCGTCACCCTCGAGTGGGCCGTACTGCACAGCGAAGCGGCCGTGGGTCGACGTGGCCGCGCAGTGATCGCGGCCGGCAATCAAGTGTTAGTCAACGAGCATCTGATCAATCCACCGTTGGCCGCGGTGATTCGCGTTTCGGATTACCCGTACATCATGCCGTTGCTGGATCTCGGCACTCGGCGACGCCCGACGTATGTGTTTGCCGCCGTCGACCATGTCGGTGCCGACATCACCCTGCATCGGCGTCAGATC
>JBLNEK010000257.1:0-4588 GCA_050262635.1 Candidatus Sericytochromatia bacterium
TGATGGGCAGGTACAGCCGTTGCGGGTCCGCGGTCGAGAAGCCGGCGTTGCGGTCGGGTGTCCACTGCATCGGTGTGCGGACCCCGTCGCGGTCGCCGAGCCAGATGTTGTCGCCCATCCCTATCTCGTCGCCGTAGTACACCACGGGGGATCCGGGCAGCGACAGCAGCAGCGCGGTGAACAGCTCCATCTGGTCGCGCGAGTTTTCCAGCAGCGGCGCCAAGCGCCGGCGGATGCCGATGTTCGCCTTCATCCGTGGGTCCTTGGCGTACTCGCCGTACATGTAGTCGCGCTCTTCGTCGGTCACCATCTCGAGCGTCAGCTCGTCGTGGTTGCGCAGGAAGATGCCCCACTGTGCCGTCTTCGGGATCGGCGGCGTCTGGGAGAGGATCTCCGAAATCGGGATCCGTGACTCGCGCCGCACGGCCATGAAGATGCGCGGCATCAGCGGGAAGTGGAACGCCATGTGGCACTCGTCGCCACCGGTATCGGGGTCGCCGAAGTACTCGACGACGTCGGCGGGCCACTGGTTGGCCTCCGCCAGCAGCACCCGGCCGGGGTACTCGTCGTCGATCACGCTGCGGCACCGCTTCAAGAACGCGTGCGTCTCCGGCAGGTTCTCACAATTGGTACCTTCCCGCTCGAACAGGTACGGCACCGCGTCAAGCCGGAAACCGTCGATGCCCAGGTCGAGCCAGAACCGCAGGACGTCGAGCATTGCCTCCTGCACGGCCGGGTTGTCGTAGTTGAGGTCCGGCTGGTGGGAGAAGAAGCGGTGCCAGTAGAACTGGCGGCGCACCGGGTCGAAGGTCCAGTTCGACTCCTCGGTGTCGACGAAGATGACTCGTGCGTCGGCGTAGCGGTCGCTGGTGTCGCTCCAGACGTAGAAGTCGCCGTAGGGGCCGGCAGGGTCGCGCCGGGATTCCTGGAACCACGGGTGGGAGTCGGAGGTGTGGTTCATCACCAAATCGGTGATCACCCGGATTCCGCGCCGGTGTGCGGCGTCGAGCAGAGCGACGAAGTCGTCGACGGTGCCGAAGTCGGACAGCACCTTGTAGAAGTCGCGGATGTCGTAACCGCCGTCGCGCAGCGGGGAGTCGTAGAACGGCGGTAGCCAGAGGCAGTCGACACCCAGCCACTGCAGGTAGTCCAGCTTCTCCGTCAGCCCGCGCAGGTCGCCGGATCCGTCGGCGCTGGCGTCGTAAAACGCCCGCACCAGCACCTCGTAGAACACCGCGCGCTTGAACCATGTGGGGTCCGCCGGAAGACTCTGCGCCTGCCCGAAGTCCTCCGCTGTGGGATGTTCGACAAGGCCGTGTTCGACGTGACTGCCCTCTGCAGGGTCGGGGTCGCCTCCCCCGGCACCGTGTGTCATCTGCATCAGAGTCTCACCTACCCGGGCTGTCCGGCCACTAACCTCAGCACCACGATGAAGTCGCCCTATTGTTCCGCCGCAACGCGCATGAGGCCGGCTTCTGCGGGACGACGGTCACGATCATCGGCGAGCACAGGGAAGCGCTCGACGATCCGGATGCGCGACGGCTGGTTCTAGCTGCGCGCCGTCGACAGGAGATGAGACAGGTTCTCAACCGACTTGCGGACGTCGCCCTTGAGCACCCGCGCCACCAGTTTGCCGACCGGCCCGGAAAGGACGCCGCCGTAGAGGTCGGCGCACAGCTGGAACTTCGACCCGGCGCCGTTCTCGGTGATGCGCAGGTTCAGGTCGATCCGCACCCCCCCGAACCCGCATCCCTTCATCTCGATGCACGACGGCGCGTCGTACTGGGTGACCTCCCAGTGGATCGTGTTCCGGAAGCCCTTGACCTTGATGCACGACGACACCTTCGTGCCCTTTTCGATCGTCGACGGCACCTTGCTGCGCCAGCCGCCGAAGATCGTCAGCCACTCGTCGAAGCGGTGCAGGTCCGAGGCCAGCGCCCAGGCCTCGTCGCAGCTCATGTCCGAGGTGACGGACACGTCGACCCTGGCCATGGCTACTCGCTATCCGAAACGATCTCGCGCTCGTGCTCGGTGCGGCGCGCGAGTTCGTCATCGTCGACGTGCTTGGGTTGCTTGGCGTGTTCCCGGTGGTCGGGGTGCGTTTCCTCGGTGGGGATCATCACGCCGAGATGCTGCGGCTCGTTCGGTTTGGACACGAATCTTCCTTACCCGGCAGGGCGCGGAGTTAACCGCCGAGCTGGCAGACCGCGACGTCGAGGTTGTCGGCCTGCTCCTGAAGGTCGCGCTCGGACAGCTCGCGGGTGATGATCTGCAACGCGTCTCGGTAGGCGTCGGATCGAGCTCAGAAGCTCCGACGACTTCGGTGCGGCCGAGATACCCATCAGCTGACGTTCTCAGACGGGCATGATCTGCAACCGCGAACGCCCAACGAGCTTGCAGTTGTGGCTGCGCGCCAGTGTGACGGCTGCCGGCGTGAACTCCTGGTTGGACACCACCATTGTCGACGTGCATCGGTGTACGGCCGCGCCTGCCACCACCTGCTGGACCGCGGCCACTCCCACGGGATTGCCGTGGCGTTTGCACTGAACGGCTATGCGCGCGTTGCCTTTCCGCGCAATAAGGTCCACCCCGAAGTCTCCGGTCGACCGCGTCGCCGACACCCGATAGCCGGCGGACCTGAACTTGGCCGCCACGTAGTCCTCGAACTCGGGGCCGCTCATCAGATCGACCCTGCGCAGGCCTGACATCAAATAGAAGACGTCTCGCCAGCGCCTGCCCAGAGCCGTGACAAGCCACAGCGCCACCGCGAGCGCCGCGGCGAAGGCCAATCCGCCCCACGGGTCGCCGCTCACTCGCCAGCCGGCCACGAACGCGCCGCAGCACGCGATCACCAGCGCCCTCTTCACGCGACCGAACCTAGGCCGGGGGTCCGACAGGACGGTCAGTCGTCTATCTCACCTACGACTCGTCGTTCGATTCCGGCGCGAGTGGGGGCCGGCAGCGCGATCAGGCCCTCGAGTTCCCTACCTGCCCGCTCATAGGCGCGTTGACGCTCCTGCGGCGTCGCGGCCGAATCGGACGCCAGCCGAAGCAGATGCTGGGCGCGACCGAGCCGTTGTCGCTGCTCCGGTGAGAAGTCCGTACGGCGTCGGCGGATCGCCTCCGACTCGGCCACGTCGAAGGCGGTCACGTAGTCGCGCACGGCGTCGCTGTACTGCCGCTGCGCTTCGGGGTCGTCGAGCAGGTCGTCGACGGTTTCCGGACGCAGCAGTTGTGCGTTCACCTTGGCCTTGTGGAAGTCGACGGTCAGGGGATTGCGCATGTCGGTCATCAGCGGGAAGTCGAGAAGTTTGGCGGCGTCGAGTTCGTAACTCAGCCATCGGGCGTCGGTGCGGTCGTGCTCCCCGATCACCCGGCTGAGCTCACGCCGGTAGGCGGCCTGGCGGCGGGGTCCCGGAGACCGATCCGACTCCACCGGCGGCGCGGGCGGACGGACGGTCCCGCCGCGCCACGCCCGCACACCGGCCACGATCGCGCCCGCCAGCGGCAGGATGACCCACCAGAACTCCAGCAGACGGAACACGATGCCCACAACGCCAGCATGCCACCGTCCACAGCGGGGGAAAGCAGCTCAACTGGCCAGAGCCTGCGGCGAGAGCTCTTTGAGCATCGCGTTGGCCCACCGCATCTGCCGCAGTGTCTCGGGGTGGCATTGCAACCCCGTACGGCGTCCGGCTTCCCCAGGGGTCGGCGGTGCGGTCGACGGCCACCCGGGAGGCTTACCCGGCTGCGGTGCTGGATAACCGCCGAAAAAGGGGGGAAGTACTTCGGACGTGACAGCCGGACGACTGGAAATGATGTTGCGCGAGCGGGTGGACGGCGAAGTGCGCTTCGACGCGGGCACCCGGGCCGCGTACTCCACCGACGCGTCGAACTTCCGCCAAGTGCCAATCGGCGTGGTCATCCCCCGCACGCCCGATGCCGCGGCCATGGCGGTCACCGTCGCCCGCGAATGTGGGGCGCCGGTGCTGTCGCGCGGCGGGGGCACCAGCCTGGCCGGCCAGTGCACGAACACCGCGATGGTGATCGACTGGTCGAAGTACTGCAACAAACTGGAGTCCGTCGACGCCGATGCCCGCCGCTGCGTGGTGCAGCCCGGGATCGTCCTCGACGACCTGAACGCCCAGTTGGCACCGACCGGACTGCGTTTCGGCCCCGAACCGGCCACGCACATGAACTGCACGCTGGGCGGGATGATCGGCAACAACTCGTGCGGGGCCACCGCCCAGCGCACCGGCAAGGTCGTCGACAACATCGCCCGGCTGGAGGTGCTCTGCTACGACGGCACCCGGTTCTGGTGTGGCCCCACGGCCGACGACCAGTACGCGCGCATCGGAGCGCACGGCGACCTGCGCGCGGCGATCTACCGCCAGCTGCGCCGGCTGCGCGACGAGTACGCCAACGACATCCGCGAAGGATTCCCTCACATACCGCGACGAGTGTCCGGCTACAACCTCGACTCGCTGCTGCCCGAGCACGGATTCGACGTGGCAGGCCTGCTGGTCGGCAGCGAGTCGACCTTGGTGACGGTGCTGCGGGCCGAGCTGAAACTCGTCGACGTCCTGCC
>JBLNEK010000258.1:0-3633 GCA_050262635.1 Candidatus Sericytochromatia bacterium
GTGGCAGCCTTACGAGCAGGTGGCCGACCAGTTCCAATCGGGGCGAGCCTTTCTCGTCGGTGATTCGGCGCACACCATGCCCCCGCTCAAGGCCGGGGGAGCTAACGCTGCCATCCAAAGCGCGCACAACCTGGCCTGGAAACTCGCCGCTGTCCTGGACGGGGTGGCCGGGCCCGCGTTGCTGGCCACCTACCACGCCGAGCGGCACCCGGTCGGACGTTTCAGTGCCCAGCAGTCGCTCACCGGGCCAACGCTTGCCTTGCTGCGGTTCGAGGACAACGAACCCGGGTTACCGGCGCAGGAGGAACAGCCGATGTTCGCTCTGCTCGTCGGATACCAGTACCGCTCGACTGCGGTGGCCGACGAGCCTGCTCCGGCGGACCCTGACACCGCGCGGCCCGATGTGCAATTCGCATACCGGATGGGCCAGGAGGTTGTATTACCAGCCGGGATGGCGCGCACCGCCGTAGTTCGACGCCGTCAGGATCACGTCGTCACCATCGGTGAAATACACGAGGGGAGTCTGGCTGTTGGCCGCTGCGTGCACCGGTCGACGTCAACACGACCACCGGCACCGCGCCAACCCCGAGGTTCACACGCCCGCCGCTAGCCCGCATGATCGGCGCATCGATTGGTGCGGCGATCATGCGGTGGACCGCCGCGCCGGGCCGGGTAGACACGAGTCGTTGCATCGCTCGCTTCCACACCGCACGACGCGCGCGCGGGTCGACGCGGGGGATCCCGTTGATCGCCTCGTCGGACACGGTGGCCAATCCTATGCCGCCGCGCGACCGCCACGCCGGATCGAGGAGCAGTCTCGGCTTGACCGCGATCGCCTGACGGCGTCCCGGCTGGAATGACTCCGAGACCCCGGACACACACCCAGCCAAACAAGTGCTGACGGTCTTCCCTCGACCTCCCCCTCTGTGTTATCAGACTGCCAGCACGACCTCACCGTGCAGGGCCTTTGGTCCTGTTTGCCCAGGGAAGTACGCAATGATCCGCTGCGCTGTCAGCGGCGAAGGTGTGTGTTCGGCGCTCCGACAACAGCCGCGTCGGGTGGGTTAGTGCTGGGGTACCGCGGATGACCTGCAGTCCGGCGGCGGCCAGGAAGGCGGGGATGTTGCGTACGAAGATGCGGTCGTAGTCGGCGATGTCGGGCGGCAGGTCGGCGAAGGGCAACAGATACGGAGTTAGTTTGCGTTGCTGGTCTTTGGGGCCGGTGGGGTGCACCGCCGCTCAGGCGCGTGATTGCCTCCTGCGGCCGCGGCAACGACTCGCCCTCCAGGGGGTCCGGGTGGTCCTGGACCCAGATCAGCTTCCTACCAAGGTGGATGTAGTCGTCGATGCGATGTAGCTACCCCTCCTCCGGGCTGGCCAAGCTGACCGAGACCTTCAAGCCGCACCTACCGGCTATGGCGGCCGAACTGATCGCCGAGACGGCGGCCAAGACAGTGAAGGCAGTGTCGTAAGCATTCCGCGAATCCGCTGTCATGTTCAGATCAGGTACTCGCGCCCGACGGTCGGCTCGGCCAGGGGAGGGGTTCAGGTGGCTTCGGGCACTGTTGGGCGCGGGCGGGTGTGAGAATGTGCCGGTGCCCAGCGATGCTACCGGCGGGGATCAACAGCGTCCGCCGATGACGGCAGGGACGCTTTTCGCCGCGCTGGGCCTGGCTGTGGCCTTCGCGATTCCCGGCATCGATCCGCGTCTGCTCACGTTGAATCTCTCGCAGGTCAGCCGGAGCCTGGACGTGCCTGCTAGCCAGCTCGGGTTTCTGGCCAGCGCGGCGACGCTGGTCGCCGCCGCGGCGGTGTTGGCCGTGGGCAACCTCGGCGACATCTACGGGCTCAAACGCCTGCTGGTCTACGGTCTGCTGGCCAACATCGGTTTGCAGCTTCTGGCCGCGCTGTCGCCGAACTACCCGTTCCTAATCGTGATGCGGTTGGCCGATGGGTTCGCGTTGACCGCACTGGTCGGACTGTCCATGGCGCTGCTGACGGTCTCGGTGCCGCCGCAGATCCGGCCGGTGGCGGTGGGGATCTTCATGGCGACCGATGCGATCCTGTACGGGGTGAGCCCGCTGGCGGGCGGGTGGATCGTCGGCCTTCTCGGGTGGCGGGGACTGTTTTTCGTCACTCCGGTGCTGGCGCTGGTCGCGCTGATCGTGATCGCTCGCTATGTCGCCGGGCCGCCGCGGCAGCCCGCGCGCCGACTCGACGTCCTCGGCGTCGGGTTGTTCGGCGTGGCCCTGCTGGGCCTGATCTATGGGATGAGCGCGACCCAGAACGGGCTTGCGTCCCCGCAGGTGTGGATTCCGCTCCTCGGCAGCGCGCTGGCGCTGGCGGCGTTCGTGCGCCACGAACGACGGGTGCAGCACCCGGCGCTGGACCTGGCGCTGTTCGCCCGTCCCCCGTTCCTGGTGGCGGTGCTGACGGTGCTGACGATCAGCTTTCTGGGCGGGGGATTCAATGTGGTGCTGGGGCAGTTCGGTGGGATTGTCCTCGGGCTGTCGGCGAAGTCGATCGGGTTGGTGTACCTGCCGGGCACCGTGCTGCTGGCGGGGGCGAGCCTGTGGGCTGGGCATCTGGTCGGCAAGTACACCGCTCGCCCGGTGTTGATCGCGGGTCTGCTGGTGCTGGTCGCCAGCGGGCTGGTGATGGCGATCACCGCCGCACCCACGATGGGGCTGTGGATTCTGGTGCTGGCCACCTGGCTGCTCAACCTGGGTGCCGACGTCGCCGCCACCCCGGCGTCCGACACGGTCCTTGGCTATGCCGAACCGGAAAGGGCCGGTTCGGTGACCGCGATGCGCTCCACGTTCGGCACGACCGGTTACGCCCTGGGTCCGACGGTCTACATCATGTTGTTCAACCTGTTCTTTCACCGCCGGTGGCTGGCCGACGCACACTCGCGCGGGCTGTCGGCGCAGCAGGCCCAGCACGCCGTGGATGCGGTGAGAAGCTCGCTGGCCCACAGTCCGGGCGTGTCCCGCTTCGACCCCAACCTGGTTCAGCAGGCGTCGGGACTGACGCTGGGCTGGGACTTCACCAACGGCGTCCGACTCACCTTGCTCGCCGTCACCCTTGTGCCGTTGACCTTGGCAATCGTGACGTACTTCGTCCTCCCACGGCGATCGTGACCGGTCAAGGGAATCGACTGGCCGGTTGCGCATACAGTCAGTCCGGTCCAGGGCACCGGATCACAGGCGGGTGCTGCTGGGTCAGGTCGGCACCGGATTTACCGCCGCGGGCGCCGGGGACGGATCGAACGTTTTGAAATGGCCTTCCTTGCCCCGCACAGTGGAGACCTCACCGGTTTCATCCTGCTGCGAGGTACAGCGAAGCAGATTGACTCGCTTCGCCGCAATGACGAGTTTCGGCATTGGGTCAACCGTGCGCGGCTGGTCGTCGATCACTTCGGGGTCCTGGACGTCGTCGTTGACGAAAGACTCGCTTCCAGCATGAGTCAATACCAGGATGAGATTAGAAGGCGGGATTACTAAAGTTGCGCCAACGCAGCCGAGCGGTCAGGCCGTTCCTGGAACTCTCCGCTGTGTGTTCCTTGAGGTGGCTCGGCCATCTAGCGCAATACAGACCTTTCAAGCTGTGTGCCGAGCGAGACTAGGAGTCTAA
>JBLNEK010000259.1:0-2602 GCA_050262635.1 Candidatus Sericytochromatia bacterium
GTCGCAGTGATATTGGCGGTTCTGCACGGGCTCGAGGGCGTGCTCTGGGCCTCGGCATATAGGTGGCTGGGCGCGTTCGCCTCGTTCACGGACGCCTCGGTCTATTCCCTTGGCACCATGACCACGCTCGACATACCCGGATTAGCGCGGATTTCCACGCAGGAGGTTCGGCGCAACTGTCAGCTGAATTCGTAGCGTAGGGTTCGGTTTTCCCACCAGGGGATGGGGATGTTGTTGGGGAGGTCGGCTTGCCGGAGCACGGGGGTGTAGGCGCGCCGGTCGAGGCGGACGGTGACGGTGTCGCCGCTGGTGGTGATCTGGCCTGGGGTTTCGAGGAAGCGGCGTTGCAGCACGTCGGGGGTGACGGTGGCGTAGCCGGGCAGGCGGTTACGCAGGGCGGCGGTGAGGGCTTGGGCGAGCACGCAGAGCATGATGTCGAGGTCGACGTTGAGGTTGACCGCTGAGGACAGCGCGTCGGCGTGGAAGGCTTGGATGATCTCGGCGAGGCGCTGCTCGATGGTCATGCGCCGCGCGTAGTGCTCGATGAGCGCCTTGGCCGACAGGTCGTGTTCGTTGGTGATCAGGACGGTCGGTGCGTCGCGGCCGAGCCCGGTGACGACGAGTTGGCGCACGGTGCCGGGGTAGTCGGTGAGCGTCACGCCGGCGGACTCGTTTACCTTGGGGCGGTTGAACTTTCCGGGCCGGTCGAGGGTGATGGTCTTGAAATCGGTGCCGGTGAGCGTGTCGATGTGTTTCATCAGCGCGGCCGAGCGCATGCGCAGGGTGAGGAATTTGACGCCGCGGTCGTCGAGTTCGCCGAGCACGGCGTGGGTGGTGACCTTCTGGTCCATGATCAGCATGGTCGGATCGTTGCCGGAGGCGGCTTTCCAGTGGTCGCAGAACGCGATCACCTCGCGGGCCTGGGTGGCTTTGGTGAGGTCGGCGTTGGCGTAGACCAGGTTGTGGGTGCCGCTGTCTTGGGCGAAGAAGGTCAGCACGGAGCGGGCGCGCTGCGAGCGGGTGGGCACGTAGTGCTTTTCCAGGGCGGGGTCGTGGCCCCAGTGCATGACGGCGTGGAAGTCCAGGTCGAAGACCGCGTCCTCGGCGGTGGCGAGCCCGGCGTGGATCATCTGCGTGTCGAGGGCGGCCAGGAACCGGCGCTGGTGGTCGTGGCCGGTGCGGTAGGAGTAGTCGGTGAGCGCGGATTTCTTCGGCAGCACCGACAGTCCGGCGAACAGGGACGCTGCCGGGTCGGCGATCAGTAGGTCATCGACGTGGGAGACGCGGCGGGTGCGGGTCAGTTTCAGCGCCAGCAGCGACAGCAGCCACGAGATCGCCGGCACCACCCGGGTGCCGGGATAGCCGGCCCGACGCACCAGCTCGGGCAGGCCCAGCTCGACCAGGTCGGGGATCAGCAGCAGTAGCCCGGCCTTGCCGGTTTCGACTGTGGCGGGCCAGGTTTGGAAGTCCAGCCGCGCGGTGCGCGGCAGCCGGGTGTCGCGTCCTGGGGTGGCCGGGCTGGTGCTGGCGACCGGCTCGGGGTGGCGCAGTAGGCGCCCGAAGCCTTCCTCGGTGAGGATCTCGCCGACGCTGGTGCGGTTCAGCGGGGTGCCCTCGGTGGCCAACCGGGCGGAGATCTCGTAGGTGGACAGGCCCTCGCGGCGCAGCTCGATCACCCGGGCGCGGACGCGTTCCTTGGCCGGCGCCGACCCCGGCGTGGGGCCGGGCTTGCGCGGCGGGGCGAACAACTCCAGCTTTCCCGCCCGGTACTCGCGCACCAGATTCACCATTCCCCAGCGGGTGTAGCCGAACCGCTGGCCGGCCTCGGCGTAGGACAGGCCGTCGACGAAGAACGCCCGCAGCGCCTCGTAGCGGCGGTGGTTGACCTGTTCCGGCGCGGTGAACGCCCGAGCCTCCCGCCGTTGTGGCGATCTGGCTGGCACGCGACAATTTTACCGCTTCTACTCGGCAACCCTCACGACAACACGCTGACACGCAAAGTTATTGAACTGCAGTGACTTCTGCGTATCACGGCGTGACTCTGCAGTCGTTCTACCGATGATCACGAGACGTTAATGATCAACAAATCGCTGAAATACCAGGTAGATAACCACAACAATTGACCGTTGGACCACACCGAAACAACAACTAAACCGCAGGTCAGGCCCTTCGCCCAGGCGCCGGTAGTTGCTCCGAACCAACTACCCGGAAATCCGCGTTAGAGGACGTGCTGCAGAGCTCGGCGTTCAAGAGTGCCCTTGCGCTCGGCCGGCACGGTGATCGGCCGCGAGATCACCCGCAGCATGTTCGGCACCGGCCGACGCCGACGTTAATCCAGACCTAGCCGCCGAGCTTCTTGTAGAACGCGCCGACGATCGGCGCCACGATCGCCCGCGGCGTGTAGCCGCTGGCCACCGACATCGCCTTGGACGTCACGCCGGGCACGACGCGCATCTTGTTGCGCTCCAACCCGTCCAGCGACAGCTTCGCGGTGTGTTCCGTTGAGATCCAAAGGAATTCCGGCACTAGCTTGTCGACGAGGGACGCCTCCGCGTCGTCGGGCAGATCAGTGCGCACCGGGCCCGGTGCCAGCAGCGTGACG
>JBLNEK010000260.1:0-2845 GCA_050262635.1 Candidatus Sericytochromatia bacterium
CGCAAGTGGTGATTCACCAGTGCGCGGCCACCGTGTCGGCCGCTTCCGGCTCACCCTCCAGCTGCCTCAGATAGCGCTCGACGAGCTCGACAGTCTCGGCGTGACCTGCAGTCATGCCTAGCTGCCGTTCCAGCACCAAAACGCTGGAAACACCGGTAAACAGAACCGACCACACCACCGGCGGCACCTCGTTGGCGACGTCGTAGCGCGACAGCGCACTGGACACCACGTTGAGTTGTTCGTTGCGGAAACGCTCTGCGTAATAGGCGATTTCGGCGCGCAGCGACTTGCGGTGGTTGGCCAGGGCGGCGAATTCCATCGTCATGCGCGTGGCAGTGGGGTGGGTGTTGAGCCGCCATAGCGCCCATAACGGCTGCGGCGACTCCAACGCCCGCTTCTGCAGTTCGAGCCCTTGTTCAGCACGGCGCCGGAACACGTCGAGGAACAAGTCGTCCATCGTGCGGAAGTAGTAATGCACCAGCTGCGGTTTAAGGCCGGCGCGGTCGGCGAGACGCCGGGAAGTCACCGCCGCATAACCCTCTTCGAGCATCAGCCGCTCGGCGGCGTCGAGCAGCACGCCGCGATTCTTCGCGTCCGGCGCCCCGATCCTGCGGCCCGATGCCATGCCCGTCAGCCTTGCGTCGTCATGTCGGTCAAATGCGCAGATCGTAACGCCCCGGCCGGCCTGTCGACCTTGACCTCGATCGTGCCAGCATGCTAAGCAGATGCACAGCATACGTCGCTCGTCACCAGGTGACGAGGGCTTCAGGAGGCTAGCCACCCATGACCAACTTCGACTCGGTCGACTACTTCACCGATCAGTCGCTGATTCCGGACCCTCACCCCTACTTCGATCACCTGCGCGGCCAGAATGCGACGTGCTGCCCGATCCACAACGGCGTGCTGGCGGTCACCGGGTGGGAAGCGGCGAACGCCGTGTACAAGGACGTCGAGTCCTACTCGTCCTGTGTGGCGGTTGCGGGGCCCTTCACCCCCATTCCGTTCGTGCCCGAAGGTGACGACATCTGCGCGCAGATCGAGGCGCACCGCACCGAGATCCCCATGTACGAGCACATGGTCACCATGGATCCGCCGAACCACACCGACGCCCGGTCGCTGCTTTCCCGGTTGCTCACACCCAAGCGGCTCAAGGAAAACGAAGACTTCATGTGGCGGCTCGCCGACCGCCACATCGACGAGTTCATCGCCGACGGCAAGTGTGAATTCCTGGCCGCTTACGCGCGCCCGTTCTCGCTGCTGGTCGTCGCGGACCTGCTCGGCGTTCCCGAGGAGGACCACGAGAAGTTCCGTACCAACTTCGGCGCCCAGCGGCCGGGGACCAATATCGGCGCGCTCGACCACGAGCCGATCGCGACGAACCCGCTCGAGTGGGCCGACGAGATGTTCAGCTACTACATCGAGGACCGCCGGCGCAATCCTCGCGACGACGTGCTGACCGGGTTGGCGACGGCGAAGTATCCGGACGGGTCGACCCCTGACGTGGTCGACGTCGTGCGCACCGCGACGTTCTTGTTCGGCGCCGGGCAGGAGACCACCGCCAAGCTGCTCAGCGCCGCTCTGCGATTCCTGGGGGACCAACCCGAGCTACAGCAACAGCTGCGGCAGGACCGCAGCCGCATTCCCATCTTCATCGAAGAGTGCCTACGGCTGGAAAGCCCGGTGAAATCCGTCTTCCGGATGGCGCGCAAGACCACCGCGCTCGGCGACGTCCCGGTGCCGGCAGGCACCACGGTGATGGTGAGCCCAGGTGCGGCCAACCGCGATCCGAGCCGGTTCGAGCATCCGCATGAGTTCCAACTCGATCGCAAGAACGTGCGCGAGCACATCGCGTTCAGCCGCGGCATTCACTCCTGTCCTGGTGCGCCTCTCGCGCGCGTCGAGGGCAGGGTGTCGATCGAGCGCATCCTCGACCGGTTGGGCGACATCACGATCGACGAGGAGAAGCACGGCCCGGCCGGCCAGCGCAGCTACAACTACGAGCCGACGTTCATCCTGCGCGGGCTCACGGAGTTGAACATCCGGTTCACGCCGGTGCGTTAGCCGATCAGGTGTCGCCGCGCAGCCAGAGTTCCTGACCTTCTACAGGCACACACATCAGGAAGAGCCCGTCCGGCGCCTGCGCAACGCCGTGCTCATAGTTATTACAGTTGGTGTTTTCGTCCTTGATCCCGAACATCGACGGCGATCTGAACCACCGGGGCTCGTATCTGCGCGGCGAACCGCAGAACACCAGCCGGCCCCAGTCCGTCACCCCGAACACGTAGTAGGTGGTGTTCTCGCATGGCGCCCCGAGAACAACTCCAGGCTGTATTCCCGGCGTACAGGCCGGCACATTGCAGACGGTCGGCTCAGCGGAAGTCCGCGGCGCAGTGGTGAGCGCTCCGGCTACCAACAAACACGCACCGGCAATCGCGCAGACTTTCACACCGCTACTCTGACATAAGCGAGAAGGAAGTTCTTCAATTCGGAGAAGATGGCGCCGCCCTCCGGTGATAGGGTGGCTGCCCTTGGCACCAGAACAAGCGACGGGGGAGCCGCCCGCGGACGTGAGGAGCGAAAAAGCAAGTGTCGCCGCGAAAGCGTCGAGCAACGGTGCTCGACGCGACAGATGAGGCAACGTCGGTAGAAGATGCCGCAGCCGCGGCTTTGGAGGCACAGACGCGCGCCGAGGCGGCCCGTGCTCGGGCAGACGAGTTGCGTCGGCAATTCGATGATGCGGCCCGTTCCGAGCGCCGCGCCCAGAGGCAGTCACGCCGGTGAGCGCTCCTCAAGCCAGCGGCCATAGGTATCGCCCTGCTGTTGATCGGTGTGTCGGTGACGCTCA
>JBLNEK010000261.1:0-2570 GCA_050262635.1 Candidatus Sericytochromatia bacterium
TGTCGATGACAGCGACACCCATGAATTGCTCGCCGAGTGGGAACAACTCGACATCCCCACACCACTGAAGGTCATCGAATCGCCCTACCGCGAGATCACCCGACCAGTCGTCGATTACATCAAGCGGCTGCGCAAGGACTCACCGCGCGCGGTCGTCAACGTCTATATCCCTGAATACGTGGTCGGCCGGTGGTGGGAGAACCTGCTGCACAACCAAAGCTCGTTGCGCCTAAAAGGTCGGCTGCTTTTCGAACCAGGGGTCATGGTGACCAGCGTGCCCTGGCAACTTCGGTCCTCCGAACAACGCAACCTATCGCGCGTCGTCCACAGCCCCGGCGAGATCCGCAGGGGCATCGATCGCCGCAACAGCTCACCAACACCAAATGACCGCAAGCTGCAACGTCGGTGACCGCACCGCGGCAGAACAGCTCACGGCCAGCCACGAGCTGACGCATGCGCCAGCGAAATGACGTGACAGCCGCCGTCGCCGGTTGGCGGAACATCAGAATTTCGGCGAACTTGTCGCCATGTTCTGGTATCGACGAGTGCGTTCGGTCAATCGGGCGTCCCCGCGGGAACGGTGATAGCTGGTGTCGGCGGGCAGCCGATTGACGTCGCTCATCGGCTCCGCCTGGCCAGGAAGCCGTCGATACCCTTCAGGAAGACGCTCGTCTCGATGATGAACCGCTCGTTTTCGAGGCGCTCCTTGGCCCGCCGGGCCTTGTACTCGGCGAACATCTCGCCGGTGACTTCGTGTGCGCGTTGCGCCACGACGTCATGCCAGCGGACTCGTACGCCGGCCACGAAACCAAGTTTAATTCGACGATCTCTACATTTCGCCGGACAACGAGCGGTGGCGCGCCGCGCCGCTCCGGCAGGTGGCGTCTCAGGTGTGGTGTAAATGCGTGATGTAGGTCCCGCTCCTTGGTGATGTTATGCGATGGCTGCTGAATCGGTTGGGGTGGTGCCGGTTTCGGCGTGGGGTGCCGGATCTGGTTGTCGCAGTGGGGGTGGTGGGTCGTGCAGTGTGTGGCGCAGGTCGGCCAGCAGCCGCTGCCCAGCGGGGGTGATGGCAAATCCACGCCAGCCGGCTGAAGCGCGGTCCAGCACGGCCCATACCAGCGATAGGCAGGAGTGCTCGCCGGGTAGGCGGCCGATCACTTTGACGCGGCGGCGGGTCTCACCGAAGGTGCGTTCGATGAAGTTGGAGTGCCGGATACGCTGCCAGTGCTCGCGGGGGAATCGCAGGTACACCGTCAGCGATTCGCGGTCGGCCAGCAGGCAGCGCACCGCCGCGGGGTAGGCATCGCGCCAGCGTTGAGCGAAGCTGTCGATGCGCTGCTGGACGATGGCCACCGCGTTCAGCCCGGGTGCGATGGTGTCGGGGAGATCGAAGATGGCCCAGTAGTCAGCCTTGACGTCGGCTTGAGCGTCTTTGGGTACCTTGGCCAGCACGTTTCGGGCGCGATGGATCAAGCAGCGTTGCCGCAGGGCGGCGCCCATGGTGCGCTCGATCGCCCCGACGAGTCCGGCCGCGCCGTCGGAGATGACTAGGAACGGGCAGGCCAGCCCGCGTTCGCCCAGACCGGTCAGAAATCCTTCCCACGCGTCACCGGACTCCGATGAGGCCGCTTCCAGTCCGATGAACACCGGTTTGCCGTCGGTGTCAATGCCCCAGGCGGCCAGCACCGGTTCGGCGGCGGCGTTGTCGTGGTACTTGAAATGGCTGCCATCGAGGAACAGGTAGTCCAGTTGCACGTCATCGAGGCGGCGGGCACTCCACGCCTCGAATTGGACTTTGATCTCGGTGCAGATCCGTGACACCGTCGAGCGCGACACCGTCGCCGATTCACCGAGCGCCTCGGTCAGGGCGGCCTCCACATCGCGTGTGGACAGTCCACGCACGAACCCCGCGATCACCAACGCCTCCAGGGCGTTGGTCTTGGTCACTCCCTTGCCGAACAGCTGGGAGGCGAACCGTTCGGTGGTGTTGCGCAGCTTGGGTCGCTGCAGTGTGATCGGACCCGCGGTGGTCTTGACCGTGGTCGGGCAGTAGCCGTTGCGCAGCCCCGCGCGGGCATCCTCGGTCTGCGCTAGACGGGCGTAGCGATCACGCCCCAGGAACGCGGCCACCTCAGCCTCCACCGCACACTGCAACAACAGCTGGGCGCCCAGCCGGGCGACTTCCTCGACCGCGCGGGCCAGATCATGCCCGCCAACAAAGACCTCATCGATCTGTACGCGCAGCCGCTCGGCTGGCGATATTCTCTTCGACACGGACGTGGGCTCCTTCCTCAGACTTAGCTCGTCTTCGAGGGAACCTACGTCCGAACCCATTTACACCGGTGGTGAGCCGCGACCCGGTCGTCTTCACGCCGCCGAGAGGCCTCCAAAAAGTCGCGCTCGGAGTCGAGCCGCTCGCGGTGTGCAGGCCCCGCGCGTCCCGAGCCAACAGGTCCTGGTGCGGCGCGTCGGCCGCCAACTCGCGTCGCGCCTCGACGCCAAACCGATTGTGAGACAAGTGAACCCACGGGTGGTGGCGGATCTCCTCCCCGGCTCGTCATCGTCAC
>JBLNEK010000262.1:0-3331 GCA_050262635.1 Candidatus Sericytochromatia bacterium
TGCTGTATGTCGTCGTGGTGTAGGTGGTGTAGGTGACCGTGGTGTATCGCGTGACTGTGACCGTGGTGGTGTACGTCCCGGCGGCGGTGGTGCTGCCCGACAGCGGTGGCCCGCTGGTGTCACCCTCGCTGGGCGTGCCGGTAGTCATGAGCATGCTGATCAGAGCAGCGGCGAGGAGCACGAGCGTGCCCGCAGCAGCTAGGACGGCTGCCTTGCGATGCCACGCCCGCGTCGCACGAGGGACTGAAGGTGCTGCGCCCGGCGGGTCCGCAGCGGCCGGTGCAACGGCAGGGTGTTCGTTTCCGAATTGTTCGCAGTTGGAGTCATCGCGGATGTCGGGCGAGGTTTCCACGACGTCGAGACAGACCACCGTGACTCAGCCCCTTCCCATGGAGTCGGTGTCGTGGACAAGATTCTCCCGCCGAGCCGATCACATCTAAGTGTTTTCGGCGGCAGTTATTCGAGACACCTCTAACGCGGAATCTCGAACTTGCCTCGTGAGGCGGGCGGCGATGAGCAGTTCTCGGATCGTCGACCTCAGCTCGTCGAGGGTGAACCAACCCCGTCGCGTACAACACACCGCGATGTCCTGAATCCCCTTGAGAGTGAATCGCCGGTAGCCGATCGGCGTGCGTGTCGGCTGGATGGTGCTGCCGTCGGGCCGGACAAAATCTCCCCTGCAGCAATTCAGCGGTGTCGGCGGACTGGTCCGGCCCACAGCGGTGGGGTTGGTGCGGGCTGGGTCCGCGGTGGGGAACTGTGGGTGACGGGAATGTCGACTCGCTGATGGCCGCCGGGTGTGGTGATGGCCGCACCGGGCGTGGCGTGGAGCGCGCCGTGCGGTCGTAGGCGGCGCGGCGGCCCGGGTCGCGAAGGATGGTGTAGGCGGCCAGTAACCGCTGAAGCTGCTCATCGGCGACCGGGGCGGTTGCTGGCTGGGTACTGCGTGTGTCGGGATGCTGGGAGCGCAGCTTCCGCCGGTAGGCGTGGGTGATCTCGGCCGATGTCGCCGACGGCGACACACCCAGCACCGCATAGGGGTCAAGCGCCTCGGACATCCTCCTCTTCCTTGGTTGAGCGGCGTCGCGTCATGCCATCGACTTCGGCACAGCTGCACGCTGATGCAAACCATCAGGTACAGATCGAAAAGTCGACGATGTCGATGAGGTTTCCAGTTCAATACCCGCGCAGGGTCGGCACTCTCGTGTTAGCACATCATCGACCTGGAGGCGGTGGCGGCGGTGCATCGCACGCACTTCGGCAGGTGATCGCATCGCTACGTCTGTTCCGATCGGCATTGGGACACCGACGCTGATAGATCGCGTTGACCGACGAAGAGCCGCAGCGGAGACTGGCTGCTCCGCAGTGTCCAATCACCTGTTGGCCATTTTGTGGATCAGCGGCAAGGTATTCTCTCGATCACCTTGCGGCGCAAGCGAATCACTTGTCCGGAACGACAGCCACGAACCGGCGACGGCGAACAGCCGCCATTCGCCGGGCACACCCCTCAGCTGGTACGCGCCGCGGTCCTCGAACTCTAGGCCGGACCCGATCACCAGATCGCGCAGCGTGCTGGACACCAGCACCTCGTTCGGTCGGGCCAGCGCGCTCACCCGTGCACCGATGTGCACCGCGATCCCGCCTATGTCATCGCCGCGCACCTCGCACTCGCCAGTGTGCAAACCGGCGCGCACCTGGATGCCGACTGTCTGCACCGCGTCGCGAATTGCCATGGCGCAGCGGATCGCTCGCTGCGGGCCGTCGAACATCGCGAGAAAGCCGTCGCCCGAGGCGTTCACCTCGCGACCCCGAAAGCGATTGAGCTGCGACCGCACGATGGCGTCGTGCGCGTCGAGCAAGGCATGCCATTCGCGGTCACCCATCTCGGCGGCCCGGCGCGTCGAGTCCACGATGTCGGTGAAGAGCACCGTGGCCAGAACACGGTCATCCGCCACCTCGGCCTGCTCGCCGGTCAGGAACTCGGCGATCTCTTGGAAGGATGCACGGCATCCGGGTTCAACGAAGTGGTACATGTTGCGGCCGGGAAGCTCAACATATTTCGCGCCCGATATGCGATCGGCGAGGTCCTTGCCGAAAGCTGGCAGAGAGAATGGGTCGTCGGCGTGCTGCAATACGAGCGTTGGCACGCGGATTGTCGGCAGGACCGTCCGGACATCCGATTTGAAAAAAAGAGGGTACAGAAGGGCGACGGTCCGTGGGCTCACCGCCAGGCGTTCAAATCGTGCCCAAGCTGCCCGAATCTCCTCGTTCCACGGCATGTCCGGATTGACCACATGTTGGAACTCACCCGTTCCCCACATTTCGACCATGGCGGCGGTGACTTCTTCGGCTGAGGGTCCTTCAGTGAGTTGGGCGTACGGAACGGCGTTTTCCTCAAGCAAGACGAGCGCGGTGGCGCGGGCCGGGTGTGTCGCTGCGAATAGCGCCGCTGTCGGGAGTGCGCCAGTAAACGTGACCAGAGCTGCGCCAGGGCTCCCGAGAGCGTCGAGCACCGCAGTGATGCTGTCGGCCCATTGCTCAAGGGTCGGCATCGCGCCCGGCTCCACAGGATCGGAAGCTCCACTGCCCGGCTGGTCGAAAAAGATGACCCGACCGAGCGATGTCATCGCCTCAACCCACCCCTGTATGGACGGCAACTCTGGAAGGTGCTCGCAGCAGGTGAACCAATTCGGGACCAACACTATGTCGCGCTCACCCTCAGGGGAGGCCCGATAGGCGACCCGCAAGTCCCCGTTCAGCGCATGGCGCGTCTCCGAGAACACGCAGGAAGTCTAAGCGGGGGAGCGGGTCGAGTTTCGGTATCAGGCAACCGCGCCTCGGGACGTGAGTGTATCGGTCGGATTCCACGGCTGTGACAGGTGACAGCGTGACAGCGTGTCTGGTGTGAGATTCTGCAGGGGTGCCCGCTCCTGCGGCCGCTGCTCCTACGGGGGTGGTGACGTTTTTGTTCACCGATGTGGAGGGTTCGACCCGTCGGTGGGAGGCCAACGCCGAGGAAATGCGGGCCGCGCTGGCCGCCCATGATGCTGTGTTGCGCAACGCGATTGAGGGCCACGGCGGCTTCCTGTTCAAGCACGCCGGTGACGGCGTATGTGCCCCATTCGGCTCGCGCCGCTCTGCGGTAGGTAGGAGTGCACGCTGGTAGTCCACATTGGAGTTCTCGACATCACGCCGCGCACATCGGCGGAGCCTGGTCCGGCAATCCCAGCAGATCGAAGTAGCTCTGCCCGAGTGCGATGTTCCGGAAAGCCTTGTCGCTCAGGTACTTGTTGATCCGACTGGTCACATCGAGTTCCTCCGCGTAGATCGC
>JBLNEK010000263.1:0-2879 GCA_050262635.1 Candidatus Sericytochromatia bacterium
GGCAGCGACAGCCGACCTACATTCAGCGTCGACAGCGCGATCTTGAGCCCGTCGCCTTCTCGCCCGATCCGGTTCGCCGCGGGTATCCGCACGTTGTCCAAGCGGGTGAGTCCGTTTTCGATGCCGCGTATTCCCATGAACGCGTTGCGATTCGTCACCACGATGCCCGGCGCATCGGCCTCCACCACGAACGCGGTGATCCCGCCCCGGTGTCCCTCGCTCTTGGGTACTTTGGCCATGACCACCAGCAGGTCGGCAATCACGCCGTTGGTGGTCCACAGCTTGCTCCCGTTCAGTACGTAGTCATCGCCGTCGGGCGTGGCGGTGGTGTGCAGCCGCGCCGGGTCGCTGCCGACGTCCGGCTCCGTGAGCAGGAATGCGCTGATTTCCTGTGTGCACCGGGGCAGCCATGTGCGCTTCTGCTCGTCGGTGCCGAACATCGAAACTGGTTGGGGGACCCCGATCGACTGGTGGGCGGAGAGCAGCGCACCCAGCGAGGGATGTACCGAGCCGACCAGCGCGAGCGCCTTGTTGTAGTAGACCTGTGACAGGCCGACGCCGCCGTACTCGGTTCCGATCTTCAAGCCGAAGGCGCCGAGTTCCTTCAAACCCTTGATCACGGCGTCGGGGATCTGCGAGTCACGCTCGATCACAGCGGCGTCGTCGATCTTCGACTCGCAGAACTCGCGCAGCGTGGCCAGGAAAGCCTCGCCACGCTCGACACTTTGGGCCGAGCCGCTGGGGTGCGGATGGACCAGATCCAACCGCAATCGGCCGAGGAACAACTCCTTGGCGAAACTGGGCTGGTGCCACTGCGCCTCTCGCGCCTCTTCGGCGACCTGCCGGGCCTGCCGCTCGGTGACTTCTTGGGTAACGGTCATGGTGGATCCTCCATTAGTGCGCCGTGGTTACTCGACAGTAGCCCGAGAGCGTGTCGCGAGGAACCGCAATAGGAAACAGTTCTGCCGCGTCGCGGCCAAATTCACCGGCCTCGATCTTTCACGTAATTCGATGACGGCGAGTGTTGTTAACGCGAAAGGTGCACTGCCTCAACGATGATCGACGTTGGGACGGTCAGATCTTCGTTACAAGGAGTGCACCTATCAGATGCAGGCTACTACGGATTGGTCGAACAGTCTTCGAGTCGAGGTCCGCGGCGACGATGTGATAGGGCACGCAGGGAACGTCATCCCCCGGATGCTGGCCGACAACCTGGGCCTGACCAGCGGATTGTCGACGGCGCTGTCGAGGCCGGAGGTGCTGCACGACCGGGGCGCGGTGCTGCGCGACGTGGCGGTGTCGATCGCCGGCGGCGCGGAGAACCTGGCCGGCACCGCCGTGCTGCGGGACCAGGGCCGGGTGTTCGGGCCGGTGGCGTCGGTGCCGACGATGTGGCGGTCGCTAAACGAGATCGACCATGCGGGGCTGGTTGCGATTGCGGTGGTGCGCAACAAGGTTCGCGAACGAGCGTGGGCGCTGATCGAGGCCAGGTACGGGCGGATCCCGCCGTCACGCACCTGCTACGGGGATCTCGGGGAGGTGATCGTGATCCGCATCGACGCCACCCTGACCTACTGCCACAGCGACAAGGAATGCGCGGCAGGCAATTTCAAAGGCGGCTACGGGCACCATCCGCTCACGGCGTGGTGCGACAACACCGGGGAACTGCTGGCGATCATCCCGCGCAAAGGCAACGCCGGCTCCAACACCGCCACCGATCACGTCGCGATCATCGACGCGGCGATCGCCGCGATCCCGGCGAGGTGGCGCCGCAACCTGTTGATCACCATCGACGGGGCGGGCTGCAGCCACGACGTGGTCGAGCACCTGACGAACCTGAACGCGCGGCCGGGCTGGTCGGTGGCCTACTCGGTCGGGTTCGACCTGGACGCGCGGGTGCGGGTCGCGATCGGACAGATGCCCGCCGCCGGGTGGGAGGCGGCGCTGGATGCGGCCGGCAAGGCCCGCGAGGACGCGCAGGTGGCCGAGCTGACCGGGCTGCTGCGGGAGGGCGCCGACGGCGACCGGCTTGACGGCTGGCCCGCCGGGATGCGCATCCTGGTGCGGCGGGAAGAGATCGAGGAAGGCCGCCAGCTGTCGCTGTTCGAGCAGATCAACGGCTACCGCTACCAGGTCATCGCGACCGCTACCCGGGGCGGGCAGCCCCAGCGGCTCGAGGCGCGGCATCGGGTGCACGCCCGGGTGGAGGGGTTCATCCGCTGCGGCAAGGCGACCGGCCTGGCTTGCTGGCCGTCGCATTCGTTCGCGATCAATACCGCCTGGATCACCGCCGCCGCCATCGCGATCGACCTGCTGTGCTGGATACGGCTGCTGTTGTTGGACGGCCCGCTCGCCAAGGCCGAACCGGCGACGCTGCGCTACCGGCTGCTGCACGCCGCCGCCCGCCTCGTCAAACGGGCCCGCTACCTGTACCTACGCATTCCCGAAACTTGGCCCTGGGCACAGGATTTCGCCGACGCGGTCAACCGCGTCCGGGCGATCCCCTAACCCACAGGCCTCGTGTCCGATCGACCCCAGGAAGGAGCAGCCACCCACCGGGACCGTGGAACCCGGCGTCACCGCGCGACACGCGGCGACCGCACCTACCGCGACTCCGGAAATCAAGACCAACTCACCAGCTCAGCGCTCGTCACGGGCGAACTCGGACCACCGTGAAATATTGAGGCTAAGGGCCATAAGCAGCGCACCGTGCCGCTGCCCGAGTTCCTGCTGCCGTATCTGGCCCGCCAGTGCGAGGATAAGGGCCGCGACGATCTGGTGTTCGGTGATGATGCTGGCGGCTATCTGGAACGGCCACACACCCGGTCGGGATGGTTCGACAAGGCGGTGGCCGCAAGTCGTGCGCCTGTGTGATTGGT
>JBLNEK010000264.1:0-9142 GCA_050262635.1 Candidatus Sericytochromatia bacterium
TGCACCGCGGCGGCCGTCGACACGTCCTCGGTAGGCGGTTCCGACGCCGGCACCATCACGACCGTCACCGCGATCGCCGTGGCCACAGTCGCCCCCGCCAGGGGTAGTAACGGCACCCGCACCGGCCGCCAGCGCCGGATCGGCTGCTCGACCAGCCGCCACGAGGCGAATGCCAGCAGCACGGTCACCGCACTGCGCAAGACGAAGAGTGGCAGCCCCGACCAGCCCGTCCGCTGGCCGTTGAGCAGCAAGAACACCGGCCAGTGCCACAGGTAAACGCCGTAGGAGATCATCCCGAGCCACACCAGCGGCTTCGCCGACAGCATCCTCGCGACGAATCCTTCCTGGTCCAGCGCCACCGGTGCGATCACCGCCACCGAGGCCAGCGCGACCAGCAGCAGCATGCCGTGACGGAAATCCCCGACGCTCCCGCTGGCGCTGTGCGCACCCACGGCCAGGCCGGTGAGGCCCAACACCGGCAGCACCCGGGCCGCCCACCTGGCCGAAGGCGACGGAATGGCGAACGTTCCGGCGGTCAGCGACGGCCACCTGCGCACCAGCAGCGCCGAGGCCGCGGCGCCGATCAGCAGCGCCTGCGCGCGGGTGTCGGTGCCGAAGTAGACCCGGTTCAGCGCAACATCGGAGACCAGGACGACGGACGCGACGACTGACGCGACGGCACCCGCGGCCGCGAGGCCGAAGACCGCGAGGTGCACGGTGTTCTGCATGAGCAGCCGCTGCCGCCGCCGCGCAACTGCGGCGAGGACGGCCGCTACCGCAAGCAGCAGCAGGGGCCACAGGAAGTAGTACTGCTCCTCCACCCCCAGCGACCAGGTGTGCTGCAGTGGCGACGGCGTACCGCCCTCGATGAAGTAGTCCGTTTGCCGGCCGATGAAGCTCCAGTTCGCGATCCAGGCGAACGCCGCGACCGCGTCGTCACGCAGCCGGGCCACGGCGTCGGGCGGAAACAGCGCACTCACCGCGGCCACCGCGAGCACCATCAGCACCAGCGCGGGAAGCAGCCGCTTCGCGCGGCGGCGCCAGAACGCGAGCAAGTCGATGCGGCCGGTGAAGTCGAGCTCGTCGAGCAGAAGCGACGTGATCAAGAAGCCCGACAGCACGAAGAACATGTCGACGCCGATGAAACCACCTGCCACACCGGGGATTCCGCCGTGGCTGAGAAGCACCAGCGCGACCGCGATCGCACGGACGCCATCGAGCGCGGGGATTCCGGCGCGTCGGCGAGGCTGCTTCACCGGACGAAGTCTCTCCCGCGAGCAGACGCAAAGGTCCCCCGACACGCCGCGGAGAAAGAGCTTTCACGTCTGCTCGCGGGAAAAGGCGAAGGACTACTTCGTCAGCGCGATGTACTTCGTCTCCAGGTACTCCTCGATGCCCTCGAAACCGCCCTCGCGGCCGAAGCCGGACTCCTTGACGCCGCCGAACGGCGCGGCGGCATCGGATATCACTCCGCGGTTCACGCCGACCATCCCCGACTCGATGCCCTCCGACACCCGCAGCGCCCGGTCCAGCGACTGCGTGTAGATGTAGGCGGCGAGCCCGTACTCGGTCTTATTGGCCGCCGCAACGCCGTCTTCCTCGGTGTCGAAGCCGACGATCGGCGCGACGGGCCCGAACACCTCCTCACTCAAGATGCGCGCATCGGCGGGCACGTCGGTCAGCACGGTCGCCGGGTAGAAGTGGCCGGGGCCGTCGGGCGCCTTGCCGCCGATCGCAAGGGTGGCGCCCTTCGAGACAGCGTCGTCGACGAGCTCGGTGACCTTCTGCTTCTGGTCGGCGTTGATGAGCGGGCCCAGCGACGCCGACGGGTCGAGGCCGTTGCCCAGCGTGAACTCGCTCATCCGCTTTATCAGCTTCTCGGTGAACTCCTCGCGCACGGAATTGGCGACGTGGAGGCGGTTGGCGGCCGTGCAGGCCTCGCCGCCGTTGCGCATCTTCGCCAGGATCGCGCCCTCGACCGCGGCGTCGACGTCGGCGTCATCGAACACCACGAACGGCGCGTTGCCTCCGAGTTCCATCGACATCCGCAACAGCTTGTCGGCAGCCTGCTTGACCAGTGCCTTGCCAACTCCCGTGGACCCGGTGAACGTAAGCTTGCGCAGCCGGCCGTCGTCGATCAGCGCGCCCGTCACCGCCTTTGCGTCGGTGGTCGGCAGCACCGAGAGCACCCCCTTGGGCAGACCCGCCTCGTCCATCAGCTGGGCCAGCAGCAGCATGGTCAGCGGTGTTTCCTGGGCGGGCTTGGCGATCATCGTGCACCCGGCCGCCAGCGCGGGCCCGATCTTGCGGGTGCCCATGGCCAGCGGGAAGTTCCATGGCGTGATCGCGTAGCACGGGCCGACGGGTTGCTTGGTGACGAGGATGCGACCGGTGCCGGCTGGGCTGGGCGCGAACCGGCCGTGGTAGCGCACAGCCTCTTCGGCGAACCAGCGGAAAAACTCCGCGCCGTAGGTGACTTCGCCCTTGCTTTCGGGCAGCACCTTGCCCATCTCGAGTGTCATCAGCGTGGCGACGTCGTCGGCGCGTGCGGTGATGGTCTCGAAAACCGACCGCAGGATTTCTCCGCGCTCGCGTGGTGGCGTCGCGGCCCATTCGGCCTGCACGCCGGCAGCCGCGTCGAGGGCGGCGATCGCGTCGTCGGCGGTGGCATCGGCGACGGACACCAGCACGTGCTCGTCGGACGGGTCCTGCACGTCGAAGGATTTGGTGCCCGCACGTTCCTCACCACCGATCCACAGGCCGGTGGGAACGGACGACAACAGCTTGGCGGTATCCATAGTCCGACATTTACTCCTTTGACCATCCGTCCGCACAGCCCCGTGCTGTAATCGGGTGCATGCCCCGGATACCCAACATTCCCGGGTTGCCCACCGTCGACCGTGTCCCTACCGGCCGGGTGGTCGACCTGCCCGGACGAGGCAGCACCTACGTCGTGGACTCGGGACCGTCGAGCGGGCCGACCTACGTGCTGTTGCATTCGCTGGCCTGTACGGGGTTGATGACGTGGTGCCCGGTGCTCGACTTCGTGCGCCCGTTCGGCCGCGTCGTGGTGTTCGACCAGCGCGGTCACGGCCAAGGCATCTCGTCGCCGCGGTTCCTGCTCGAGGACTGCGCCGACGACGTCGCCGCTGTCGCCGACGCGCTGGGCCTGCGGACATTCGTGCCGGTGGGCTATTCGATGGGATCGCTTGTGGCGCAACTGGTTTGGAAACGCCACCCGGACCGGGTCAATGGCCTGGTGCTCTGCGCGGCCACCACGTCGATCAGCCGCGCCGCCCATGAGCGGCTGGCCACCGGCATCTTCGCGGCGCTCATCGAGGCCTTCACCCCGGTCCCGTCGCGTCTGGCGTCGGCCCGCTCAGACGAGCCGGTGCGCGGCGACCACCAGTGGGTGTTCGACCAGTTCCGCAGCACGCACCCGGCAGCCATCGCCCGCGCGATCGCCGAGCTCGTCCGGTTCGACTCGAGGTCGTGGATCTCTAACGTGGACGTGCCGACGTCGGTGGTGGTCACCAAGCGCGACCGGGTGTTCTCGGCGCAACGCCAGAAGGCACTGGCCGAACAGATTCCGGGTGCGCACACGGTAGTGGTCGACGCCGGCCACGCGCGCTGCACCCTGCAGCCCGACAAGTTCGGGCCCGGGCTTATCGAGGCGGTTGATCATGTGCACCGGCGGGCGGCCTTGAGCGCGTGAAGCGCCTCAGCGGGTGGGACGCGCTGATGCTCTACAGCGAAACACCCAACGTGCACCAGCACACCTTGAAGGTGGCTGTGGTGGACACCGCCGGCTTCGACGGCGACCCGACGTTCGAGGCGTTCCGCGAGATATTCCGCTCGCGCCTGCATGCGCTCGAGCCGTTGCGCTACCAACTGGTCGACATCCCGTTCCACTTCCACCATCCGATGTGGCGCGAGAACGTCGACGTCGACTTGGACTACCACCTGCGACGCGTGTCGATCCCTCCCCCGGGTGGTCGCCGAGAGCTCGACGAGGTGATCGGGCAGGTCGCCAGCACCCCGCTGGACCGCAGCCGTCCGCTTTGGGAGATGCACTTCGCCGACGGGCTGGCCGAGGGGCGCGTCGCGGTGATCAGCAAGGTGCACCACGCCCTGGCCGACGGGGTGGCCTCCGCGAACCTGATGGCGCGGGGCATGGAGTGGCCGGGCACCGAGCAGGAGCGGGACGAGCCCACGACGGCCGGGGACGTCCCGTCGAAAGGGGAGCTGATCCGCGTCGCCGCGTCCGACCATGCGCGTCAGCTCAAGACTCTGCCGTCGTTGATCCGCGACAGCGCCACCGGCGTCTACCGACTCCGCCAGCGCGCACTGCAACGTACCTCACGCCCGCCACCGACGTTCCTCAACCACAAGGTGTCACCGGCGAGAACCTTTGCCAGCGCGACGCTTTCGTTCGCCGAGGCCAAGGAGACCAGCAAGGCTCTCGGCATCACACTGAACGACCTGGTGCTGACGACGGCCGCCGGCGGACTGCGCGAACTGCTGTTGCGTCACGACGGGCGCGCCGCCCAGCCGATCGTCGCGTCGGTCCCCGTGGCCACCGACACCTCGCCGGAGCGCATCACCGGCAACGCGTTGAGCACACTGCTGGTGACGCTGCCGGTGCACATCGATGATCCGCTGGAGCGCGTCCGATTGACCGCGCAATCCTCGGCTGTGGCCAAGGAGAAACACAAGCTTCTCGGCCCCCGCACCATCAGCCGGTGGCTGGAGTACGTGCCGCCGGATGCCGTGATCGGCACGTTCCGCTGGATGTCTCGGCGGCAAGCGCCGAACCAGCTGCTGAACCTGATCGTCTCCAACGTGCCGGGCCCGCGGCAGCGCGGCCGCATCGCCGGCGCGGTGGTCACCGAGATCTACTCCGTCGGGCCGATCGCCGCGGGCGCCGCGGTGAACATCACCGTGTGGAGTTACGTCGACCAGCTCAACATCTCGGTCCTCGCCGACGACCAGACGTTCAAGGACACGCACGAGGTGACGGACGCGATGATCAACGCGTTCGGCGCACTACGGCGCGCAGCGGGTTTCCCGACGGTTTCGACGGACGTCGGTATCGCGTTGCCGCAAGCAACTAGGGTCGGGGCATGAACGCCCCTCGTGCCGAAATCCCTGACGTCACCGCGTCATCCGCATGGAGCGCGCTGCAGCGTCATCACGACGAGGTCGCCACCAGGCACCTTCGCGAGTTCTTCGCCGAAGACCCGTCGCGCGGCACCGAACTGACCGTCAGCGTCGGCGATCTGTACATCGACTACAGCAAGCACAGGGTCACACGGCAGACGCTGTCGCTGCTCGTCGATCTGGCCCGGGCCGCTGGTGTCGAGCAGCGCCGCGACGACATGTTCGCCGGCTTGCACATCAACACCTCCGAGAACCGCGCGGTGCTGCACGTCGCGTTGCGCACGCCACGCGGGACGTCGGTGGTGGTGGACGGGCGTGATGTCGTCGCCGACGTGCACGAGGTGCTGGACCGGATGGGCGACTTCACCGACCGGCTGCGCAGCGGCGAGTGGACAGGTGCCACCGGCGAGCGGATCACGACCGTCGTCAACATCGGCATCGGCGGCTCAGACCTCGGGCCGGTGATGGTCTACCAGGCGCTGCGGCACTACGCCGACGCGGGTATCTCGGCACGGTTCGTGTCCAACGTCGACCCGGCCGATCTGGTGGCCGTGCTGGCGGACCTGGATCCGGCGAAGACGTTGTTCATCGTGGCGTCGAAGACGTTCTCGACACTGGAGACGCTGACGAACGCGACGGCCGCGCGCCGATGGCTGACCGACGCATTGGGCGACGCGGCCGTCGCCAGGCATTTCGTCGCGGTGTCGACGAACCGCAAGCTCGTCGACCACTTCGGCATCAACACCGACAACATGTTCGGCTTCTGGGACTGGGTCGGCGGACGCTACTCGGTGGACTCGGCGATCGGGCTGTCCTTGATGGCGGTGATCGGCCGTGAGCGGTTCGCGGAGTTCCTTCGCGGCTTCCACGCGGTGGACTCGCATTTCAAGTCGGCGCCGTTGGAAGCGAATGCGCCTGTGCTGCTTGGTCTTCTGGGTGTCTGGTACAACAACTTCTTCGGTGCCGAGACCCGCGCGGTGTTGCCGTACTCCAACGACATGGCCCGCTTCCCGGCGTATCTGCAGCAGCTGACGATGGAGTCCAACGGCAAGTCGGTGCGCTTCGACGGCACGCCGGTGACGTGCTCCACGGGCGAGATCTTCTGGGGCGAGCCAGGAACCAACGGCCAGCACGCGTTCTATCAGTTGCTGCACCAGGGCACCCGGCTGATTCCGGCGGATTTCATCGGATTCAGCAGGCCCACCGACGATTTGGCGACAGCAGACGGTAGCGGCAGCATGCACGACCTGTTGATGAGCAACTTCTTCGCGCAGACGCAGGTTCTGGCGTTCGGCAAGACCGCGGAGGAGATCGCTGCGGAGGGCACACCTCCAGATGTGGTGCCGCACAAGGTGATGCCGGGCAACCGGCCGTCGACGACGATCCTCGCAACGCAGCTGACGCCGTCTGTGGTGGGCCAGCTGATCGCGCTCTACGAGCACATCGTGTTCACCGAGGGCGTGATCTGGGGCATCGACTCGTTCGACCAGTGGGGCGTGGAGTTGGGCAAGACGCAGGCCAAGGCGCTGCTGCCGGTGATCACATCCGAGACGTCGCCCGCCGAGCAGTCCGACAGCTCGACGGACGCGCTCGTGCGCCGCTACCGGACCGAGCGCGGCCGCACGACCTAGCTCAGGCGAAGGGCTTGGTGAAACGTGGGGGAAGCAGCTTGAGCAGTTGCACCAGCGGCAGCCACGGCCAGGACGGCACGATCGCCCGGCCGCGCTCCCGCTCGATCGCGTCGACCATCGCCCGTACGCCGGTCGCGTTGTCCACCATCAACATCGTCGACGCGGACTTCGCGGTCATCTCCGACTCGATGTAGCCCGGCTCGATAACGGTCACCCTGATCGGCCCGCTCGGATACTCGGCGCGCAGTGACTCACCCAGCGACGACAGCCCCGCCTTACTCGCGGCGTAGGCGGCCTTCACGCCGGGCACTCCCTTGTTGCCGAGCACCGACGAGATCAACACCAGGTGGCCGGATCCCGCCTTCTTGAACATCTCCAGCGCGGTCTCGATCTGCACGAGCGCGGCCACCAGATTGGTCTCGACCGTGGCCTTGTTCGCGTACAGCTTTCCCTCACCCAGCGGCCAGCCCTTGCCGATCCCGGCGTTGACGATCACGCGGTCGATGCCGCCGAGTTCGTCGGCCAGCGCGGCGAACACCTTGGGCACCTGCTCGTGGTCGTTGACGTCGAGCTCGGCGACCGCGACCTTGATGGTGGGGTAACGGGGCGTCAACTCGGTCTTGAGCTCGTCGAGCCGCTCGGTACGGCGTGCGCACAACGCGAGGTCGCGGCCCCTGGCGGCGAACTCGCGCGCCATGCCCGCGCCCAGCCCCGAGCTGGCCCCGGTGATGAGGATCTTCTGACGGGTCACGGCCCACAGCCTATTTCAGCAGCCGGGACAGCCGCCGGTCGGCCAGCACCTTGCCCCCCGTCTGGCACGTCGGGCAGTACTGAAAAGACTTGTCGGCGAAGGAGACTTCGCGAACGGTGTCGCCGCACACCGGACACGGCAGGCCGGTGCGATCGTGAACCCTTAGGCCCGAACGCTTTTCGCCCTTCAGCGTCGCGGCCTGCTGGCCCACCGAACGGGTCACGGCATCCGTCAGCACCGAGATCATCGCGTCGTGCAACGCCGACACCTGCGTGGTCGTCAGTTTGGCGGTGGTCGCGAACGGCGACAGCTGGGCGACGTGCAGGATCTCGTCGCTGTACGCGTTGCCGATTCCCGCGATCACCTTCTGGTCGGTGATCACGGTCTTCAACCGGCCGCTGTTGCCGGCGAGCAGTTCGGCGAGATCCTCGGGCGACAGCTCCAGCGCATCGGGACCCAGGGCGGCGATCCCCGGGACCTTCGCCGGGTCGTCGACGAGCCACACCGCGAGACGCTTCTGCGTGCCGGCCTCGGTCAGATCGAACCCGGGAGCCTCCCCGGGGGCGCCGAGGTGCACGCGCAACGCGATCGGGCCCTTGCCCGGCTTCAACGGCGTGGCCGCCAGCTTGTCGGACCATCTCAACCAGCCGGCCCGCGAGAGGTGCGCGATCAGGTAGAGGTCGCCGGCCAGGAGCCCGAGGTACTTGCCCCAGCGGTTCGCGCCCGTCACGGTCCGCCCGTGCAGCACGGTGATCGGCGGGTCGAAGGTCTTGAGTACCGAGAAAGCCGAGACGTCGACGCGGCCGATAGTCAGTCCGACGGCGTGGCGCCGCAGGTGGTCGGCGAGCGCTTCCACCTCGGGGAGTTCTGGCATACCACCAGTCTTACTCGCGCCCGGCGCGAGTGACGTCGCGCGTCACGATGCCCAGCAGCCAACTCACGATCGACAGCAGGATCGCGGCCCAGATTGCCGTCCACCAGAAGTGGTCGATGTAGAGGCCCCAGTGCGTGGTGTGCTCGGTGATCCACGCGGTGATCCACAACATCAACGCGTTGATCACGACGTGGATCAGGCCGAGCGTGAGGATGTACAGCGGGATCGAAAACAGCTGCACCACCGGTTTGATGAACGCGTTGACGAGCCCGAAGATCACGGCGACGACGAAGATGATGCCCACCTTCTGCAATGTTGTGTCGCCCCCGACGAACTTCATGCCGCCGACAAGCAGCGTCACCACCCACAGCGCGAACCCGGTGACCGCGGCGCGGACGAGAAAAGCACCCATGCCGCCGATCCTGCCACGCCCCGTGCCGCGAAACGGCATTCCAGGCGGCGCACGCGCGCACTTCTCCCCGGTGGTTACCGCCCCGGCGCGGACCGCAGCAGGTAGGTGTCCATGATCCAGCCGTGCCGCGCGCGAGCGTCGGCGCGCACCGACGCGATGCGTTCTCCGACGTCGCCGACGGTGCCGGCGATGAGCAGCTCGTATGAGGTGCCCAGATACGCGCCCCACCAGATGCGCGTCGCGGGTGGGCAGTTGCGGAAGGCGCAGTCGCCGTCGAGCATCACCACCACGGTGCCGGTGAACGCCGGGTCCAG
>JBLNEK010000265.1:0-4859 GCA_050262635.1 Candidatus Sericytochromatia bacterium
GCGGCTGCTGAACACGACCTGGCCGGCATCGCCTGCGGATACGGGCCGCAGGCGTTGCAGCGTTATGCGGTTCACTATGCGCTGGTGCTCAACCCCGACGGCACGTTCTCCGATCAGGACCGAGCGCGCCGTCGTGGCATCACCGTCGGCCCGCAGGGCTTCGACGGGATGAGCCGCATCAGCGGCTACCTGACACCCGAAGCCCGCGCGGGCTGGGAGGCGATCGCGGCGAAGTGGGCCGCGCCCGGCATGTGCGACCCCGCCCAGGACGAGCCGACGATCACCGGTACACCGTCGCAGCAGGCGGTCAATGCCGATGTGCGCACCACCGCCCAGCGCAACCACGACGCCTTTACCGCGATGACCCGCTGCGCGCTGATGTCCGGGGAACTCGGGTCGCATCAGGGCCTGCCGGTCACCATCACCGCCACCGTCGAGTTGAACGATTTGCAGGCCAAGGCCGGGGTCGCACGCACCGGCGGGGGCAGTCTGGTGCCGGTGAAAGACCTCATCCGGATGGCCGCACCGGCGTACAACTTCCTGTTGATCTTCGACAAAGCCAAGCCGCTGGAACTGCACAAGGGCCGGACCACTCGCTTGGCCACTGCTGCTCAGCGGCTGGTGCTGTATGCGACCGAGCGCGGGTGCTCGCATCCGGGCTGTGAGGTGCCGGCCTACTGGTGCCAGGTGCACCACGCCGAAAACGACTGGGCCAAAGGCGGCAAGACCAACATCGACGAGCTCACTCTGTCCTGCGGGCCGCACAACCGCGACGTCACAGACAGCGGCTGGCACACCCGAAAATGCCCCGACGGCATCACCGAATGGATCCCACCTCCCAAGCTCGACCACGACCAGCCCCGCACCAACACGTATCACCACCCCGAACGCATGAAGAAAGAAGACGATGACGAAGAGGGCGAATCGGGGTCCGGGGACGCGGCGTAGGAAGTCGCATACGATCAGCCGATGCGTGGCTCCAAGATTCTGATCACCGGTCCAACCGGCCAAGTCGCCGCTCCTGTCGCGAAGGCGCTGGCGGCCGACAACGCTGTCTGGGGCATTGCGCGCTTCACTGACGCCTCGGCACGGGAGGGACTCGAGAAGGCCGGCGTGCGTTGCGAGACAGTCAATCTCGCCGCTGGTGACTTCACCGGATTGCCAACCGATTTCGACTATGTAATCAACCTGGCGGTGGCCAAGAGCGGCGACTGGACGAAGGATCTGGGCGCCAATGCCGACTCGGTGGGCCTGCTGATGGCGCACTGCCGCGATGCCAAGGCTTTCTTGCACTGCTCGTCGGCAGCGGTTTACGACCCGCCGGGCGACGAGCCCCGCACCGAGAGCGCGGCGTTGGGCGACAACCACAGGTTCTTGTTTCCCACGTACTCGATCTCCAAGATCGCCGGCGAAGCCGTCGCCCGAACGATGGCGCGGGTTCTCGGCGTGCCCACTACGATCGCCCGCCTGAACGTCCCGTACGGAAACAACGGCGGCTGGCCGTTCTACCACATGGAGATGATGCTCGCCGGCATCCCGATCCCCGTGCCGCCCGGAGATGCGGCGCTGTACAACCCGATTCACGAAGACGACATCATCGCGACGATCCCGAAGCTGCTCGAGGTGGCGTCAGTCCCGGCGACGACCCTGAACTGGGCGGGTGACCAGACGGTCAGCCTCCAGGAGTGGTGTACTTATCTCGGCTCCCTGGTCGGGCGGGAACCGGTGTTCGAGGAGAGCGACAAAGCGCTGCGCGGGAATCCCGTCGATGTGAGCCGGATGCGCAAGCTGATCGGTGGCACCACGGTCGACTGGCACGACGGAATGCGCCGGCTTGCCGCCAAGTTCCATCCGGAGCTGGTGTCAGTCTAGGCGTGCTGAGCGGCTTCCTGCGCCAGCTGTACTCGTGAAGCCAGCCCGAGCTTGTTGTAGACGTGCGTTAGGTGCGTCTGGACGGTGCGAGGTGACATGAAGAGCCGTCCGGCAATGTCCTTGTTGCCGAGCCCCTCGCTGACCAGCCGCACGACATCGAGCTCGGCTGGGGTAAGCGACGCCCACCCGGTACTGGGGCGCTTGCGTTCACCACGTCCGCGCTGTGCATAGGCGATCGCTTCTTCAGTGGACAAGGCAGCGCCCTCGGCCCAGGCGGCGTCGAAGTCGCTGCGGTCCAATGCTTCTCGTAGCGTGACCAAATGAGCATGATGGCCGGAGTCGAAGATCTTCAGCCGCACATAGCTCATCCACTTCCGGGCGCTGTCGGCGGCGCCGAGAAGCCTGGCCGCCTCTCGGTGGCTGCCCGCTCTACATGCCAGATCTGCGAGGCACTCGAGAATGTCAGGTATGGGGTGATAGGCCTGTCCGGTGACCGCAATGCCGAGTGCTTGGTAGGCGTCGCGCTCGGCCGCGGCCGGCTCCCCCTGCGCAATCTCGACCCAAGCCCGCGCGACCAGCGCCCACGACAGGTAGACGCCAGGGGACAGCGTCACGGCATCGTCGGCCCAACGTCGGGCCGCGACGAGATCTCCGCAAGCCAATGGTCCATAGGATGCCCAGCAGTAGAATCCCATCTTCTGTTGCATGCCAGTGTGTGCGCGCGCCGCTTCAACGGCTTGCCATGCCCCTCTCCCATCCCCGGCGGCCAGGCACATATTCGCGAGGCCCTGGTAACACGCGCCCTCGGCGACGTCGCCCATACCCGAACAACTTTCGAGGGCCGCATCGGCCGACGCCCTGGCACCGGCGACGTCACCAACGAAAGCGAGCGCGGAACTCTGCATGTTGAGGGCATAGACCCACAGCATCACGTCATGGGCAACAGCGGCTTCGTCGATCACCTCCCGCAACAGACTAAGTGACTCCGCTAGGCGACCTTGGCACATGCGCGCCCAGGCTTGACTCCACCGGCACTGGCGAGAGCTAAACCGGTCACCGATGCCGTCGGCAACGCTGAGCCCTTCCTCGGCGACCGCCAGGCCCGCCACGACGTCGCCGGATGCCATCGCCGCTATCGCCTGACGGCTGAGAATCTGGCTCAGCCGCCACGAATCGCCTAATTCACGGGCGAGTCGGGCCGCCTCGGCGAAGTGGCCCCGCGACACTTCGCGTTCGAACACGGTACTCGACGCCTGGGCGATGAGCGCCCGGATCAGCAGCGCCGGATCGTCGATGTCACGCGCCATGCTCAAGGCTCGCCCGGCCTCATCAATTCCAGCGGCGATTCCGCCCCATGCCAGCAACATCGCCTTGTCCGCAAGCGCCCGTACGTGTACAGCTGGTAACACATCAGATCGATTCGTCTCCTCATCGCCGAGCGCCGTCTCCAGCCAGGCAACTCCTTCCCGCATCCGACCGTGAGCAAGCCACAACGGCTGCAGGGACGACGCAAGCTTCAAAGCGAGTGCATTATCCGACTTCTCCAGGCTCCACCCGAACGCGCCTGTGAGATTGTCCATTTCAAGGGCCGCCTGCTCGACCCGCTGCTCATGGCCCGTGGGCGCCGGCGCGTCGAGTAACACCGCCATCGCGGTGTAGTGGTCGCGGTGACGGTCCCGTACATCGTTGGCTTCTCCTGACTCACCGAGCTTTTCCAGCGCATATTGACGTACCGTCTCCAGCATTCGGTAGCGCGTTGTGCCGCTAGTGTTTTCAGCAATCACGAGCGACTTGTCGACGAGCAGGCTGATCTGATCGAGCACCTGATAGCGCTCCACCTCGTCATCGGCTGCGACGGCTTGAGCCGCGTCGAGGTCGAACCCGCCGAGGAAAACCGCCAACCGCCGGAACAGGATACGCTCGGTTTCGGTCAGCAGCGCGTGCGACCAGTCCACCGACGCGCGAAGCGTCTGCTGGCGACGCACCGCGGTTCGCGCACCCCGGTCAGCAGCCGGAACCGGTCGTGCAGCCCGGCCAGAATCTCCTCGAGCGACAGCGCGCGCACACGCGCCGCGGCGAGCTCGATCGCAAGCGGCATTCCGTCGAGACGTCGGCAGATCTCGGTCACTGTGACGATGTTGTCATCCGCGAGAACGAAATTGGGACGTACCCGACGCGCGCGGTCGGTGAACAGTTCGACAGCCTCGTCGGCAAGCGACAGTGACGGGACGTGGAACGTGACCTCGCCGGGCACACCGATGGGTTCACGGCTGGTCGTCAGGAACCTCAATTCCGGACAGGATCCCAGCAATTCGACGGTCAAGGCAGCAACGGCGTCGAGCAGATGCTCGCAGTTGTCAAGCACGACCAGCATCTGCCGGTCGGCAATAAAACCCGCCAATGCGTCGGTGGTCGACCTACCCGGTTGGTCGGGTAGACCCAACGCGCGCGCAACCGCAACGGGTACCACCGCCGGATGGGTAACTGGTGCGAGGTCGACGTACCACACGATGTCACGGCTGTCGGCGGCGATCTGAATGGCGAGGCGCGTCTTGCCGGCGCCTCCCGCTCCGGTCAACGTCACCAGCCGGCTGTCGGCCAGTAACCCACGCACGTCGGCAATTTGCGCATGGCGCCCAACGAAACTCGTGAGTTGTGCCGGAAGGGTCGAGGTCGTGACGGCAGTCGTCCGCAGCGGCGGAAACTCGTTGCGCAGGTCGGGGTGACAGAGCTGGATCACCCGTTCGGGCCGAGGCACGTCGCGCAACAGATGGCTTCCCATGTCTGCCAGCCAGACGTCAGCAGGCAGCCGGTCGAACACCAAATCCTCAGTGGCGCCTGACAGTACGGTCTGACCGCCGTGCGCAAGATCACGAAGTCGCGCCGTGCGGTTGATCGTGGGACCGATGTAGTTGCCTTCGTCGCGCAGTTGGATCTCGCCGGTGTGCACACCGACGCGCAGCCGGATCGGCGCCAGCGGCGCCCGC
>JBLNEK010000266.1:0-13904 GCA_050262635.1 Candidatus Sericytochromatia bacterium
GGCCCGACCGGAGCACAACAGGAAAAGCTGGACAGACCAGCAGCTACTGCATGCTCACAGCCCGATGATCAAGATCAACCAAGCCCAACATCAGTCAACCCAGCCCATCGGTGGATCGAGGTTTAGCCCTCGTTGGCTCCCGCACGTGATGCCCGAGCCGGCAAATGCCGACCCGCCCGCTTTGGTCACGATCCGCCGATAGAACCGTCGTTCTTGCGCGGTGCGCAGTAGTTCAGAAAGACGCCAATCTTGTTGACACGGAAGTAAATCGAGCATGTACTAGAGCTCTCCAGATTTGAGGCCTTTAATGTTCGCCACCATCGAATCCCGCCTGCTCGCTTATGTCGAATCTGGCGCGATGGCCTCACACGCACTCGGCCTGCTGCTGGCGGGCAAGCGGCCCGCCGCAAGCCGCGCGGCCGACGACCGACGGACCGCTGCCCGTGTTAACGGTCAAACGGCGTTCATCAACCGAGAGCGCGACACCCGGCTAGAACACCAAAAGAGAGCCGACAGTGCCACACGGGCGGTGGGTACCGACTGACAAAGGCAAAGCGTGCCAAAACAGCCTTCCACTTGATCGCTGTTAACAAATCACCGGCCGATGGCCGCGGGCGTCACAAAGTAGAACCGCTCGGCGGGAGCGCACGGATCACACCGCCGTCTGCGCACCTTCAACTGGCGTACCAAA
Organism: Candidatus Sericytochromatia bacterium; assembly: GCA_050262635.1. Taxonomy (GTDB): domain Bacteria; phylum Actinomycetota; class Actinomycetes; order Mycobacteriales; family Mycobacteriaceae; genus Mycobacterium. The sequence continues at coordinate 692 of JBLNEK010000266.1, forward strand.
GCCCACGGATCGTCTGACCGCTCTTCGCAACTCGGCACGGGTCCGCAGGGCCGTTCGCAGCCCGACTATCCGGCCACCCGATCGCGCACCACGCATAGCGCCGAAACCGAACTTGCGTTCCGAGGCAGTCTCCGGCGCGTCGTCACAGGTGGCCCTGAGCAACCAGTCGGGAAGCGCCAGTTTGTGGATCGTTCGCAGTGTCGAGAGATATTGATGCACAAGCGAACCGTTCGTGTACGGCAGATCGTACTTGTCGCACAGTGCGCGGACCTGCACGGCAATCTGCGCGTAGCGATTACTCGGTAGGTCAGGGAATAGGTGGTGTTCAATCTGGTAGCACAGGTTGCCGCTCGCAAATGCCAGCAGCGGTCCGGCGTTGAAATTCGCGGCACCCAGCATCTGTCGCAGATACCAGTGCGCTCGAGTTTCGTTGTCGAGTACATCGGCGGTGAATTTCTCTGCGCCGTCGGGGAAGTGTCCGCAGAATATCACCATGTACGCCCAGATGTTGCGCAGGAGGTTGGCCGCCGCGTTCGCGGCCAAAGTTCTGCGCCAGCGAGATCCGCTCAGTGCCGGAAAAACCACATAGTCCTTGACGGCCTGCCGGACAACCTTTCTGAGCAGGACCCGTTTCTGGGAGGCCCTCGCGTCGGCTGTCGCGTCCTCAGTCCGCTCTAGATCGACATCGTGAAGGGCGATGCCCCATTCGAAAGTGGCTGCGAGAAAAAGATTCTGCAGCGGCTGGAGCAGATACTGAGGGCGCCACGGCTGATCGCGCGTCACCCTCATCACTCCGAAACCAAGGTCGTCGTCCATGCCTAGCACATTGCTGAACACGTGGTGGCGATAGTTGTGTGCATACCTCCACTGCGACGAGAGTGCGACCATGTCCCACTCCCATGAGCTCGAGTGGATTTCGGGGTCGTTCATCCAATCCCATTGACCATGGCTCACGTTGTGGCCAATCTCCATGTTCTCGACACTCTTCGCAAAGGTAAGGGCCGCGGTCCCAATCAGCCAGCCTGCCCGTGATCGGCTCGCCCCGATGAGCAGACGCGCCGCCATATCGAGCGTTCGCTGGAACTTGATGGTGCGCTGGATGTACGACGCGTCGCGTTCGCCGAGAGTGTCCTCGATGTCGCTTCGAATGAGGTCCAATTCGTAGCCGAGTGCCTCGATGTCCGCATCACTGAGATGGGCGTAGGCGGCGATATCTGTAATTGCCATGAGATGTCCTGGGTCGATCCGGCCGTGCAGGCGAATGGTGGGCTCTTGCGGGAACCCGAGATGAGCGGACGACCGGTCGAGATTGACAAAGACGACGGAGCGCGTCGGCGTACCTCTAGTGTACGTGCTGGCCGGCGTCACCCGTTCGGCGTCGCGGCTGGACGTAACTGAGACCACCCGGAGTAGAGGGAATCGGGACCACCCAGCGCCCATGAACAAGGGGCCAGTGATGTCTGACAAGTCTCCGCGGCACACGACGACCAAGAAATCCGGCAAGTCCCTCAAGGAGAAGTGTGCTGCCAAGCACGCCAAACAGGCGGCCCGGGTGTCGTCGACTGAGGCACTACTTCATGGCAAGACGCGTTGAGGCACAACCACTTTCCTTAAGCGTTCTCGGTCGCTCACCCGAGGCGAACGAGCGTTGGGACCTCGCCTCGATGATGTGCGTCAAGATTTCTCGCTATCTCCCATGCGCCATTGTGAGTGAGAATCTGCGGGCATGCCGCACCTCCTGACTGAACTCAACTCATCAACTACCTTGCCACTCGTGCCGAGTGAAGTCGTACCCGATCAATGCACCAACCGCCAGTGTTGTTTATATACAATTGGCTGGCGAGGCACTGCTTTTTTCTCAACCTGCGCCTTTAAATCGTCGATAATACTTTGATCGTTGGGGGTTTCGCAATCTTCCCAGGCGTAGTACTTGTCAATTTTTTCGTGTAACCGTTGTGCGGTTGGGTTACTAAAATACCACTTCCCCGTCGACTTGATTGTGATATTAGCCCCTGGCCCAATTCTAAACACCCATTGTTTCGGTTCTACGAGCCATTTGATGCCTTCGCTTTTGACGCCCAAGTTCCGACAAGCGCGAGCAATCTCGGGTGCCACCCTATCTATTACATCCGCATGCCTCCTGCATGACGCGACGCGCTGCCGACGAATCTCGGCATTCTGGTCGGATGCTGCGCGTTGTTTCGCATGTATATCGTCATCCCACTCCACCGTGAAAACCTCTCTGGAATTGAGTCTCTTGTTACGAAGCCCTGGTCGCCGTAGCGATGTTACGCGGCTGTAAGTTTGGTGGGTCCGCGTGTGCGAAGGCACTGGTTGCCGGGCCGCGCGCGGCGGCCGGGGTGGCACTGCCGGCGGTGGTCGCATTATCGACGTCCTCGAGTCGCCGGAGCATGCGCCGAGAAATATCTGCTTGCGCAGAAATGTCATCCACACAGAACTCGTTGAATGCTTTGAAGATGGGGTCGTTGAAAGTCACGGTGCCTGCTCCTTAACGTTATGATTATCGGCAGTGTGCGAAGCGGGCGGTCAGTTGCTCGCGCCATTGTCGGCGCCGTCGAGTGATCGCTGCGCTCCACCTTCTGATGCCCAGCGCTCTTGCGCTGATCATAAGAAGGCCATCGACGGTCGAGGCGTTGTCCGGGGCCGCCGCGGCCATGATGGTGGCGTGTGCATGGTCGGGCTCGGTGTGGGGCGGGACCACCAAAAGGACGATCTTGTTTCGTTCTTGGCCGATTACCTCGATGGTGTTGACCGGCTGTCCGTCGTGCCCGGCCAGTCGTACCACCCGTCCGTCAATCACCAGTTTCTTCGGGACCTTCGCCCACTCGGCGAGGTTGAATACCACCCGATCAATAGTGCCCAGTCCTACCGGCAGCACTGCCAGCAGATCGGGAAGTTCAGTCGCTAGGTCATTAGTGTGCGGCCACCATGCCCCATCGACATAGCCGGTAGTGCCGGTAGTGGGAGCCTTGGGCTTCAGGCGCAGGCGCGGTGTGTTCTCGTTCTCGGGCGGTATATGCTTCCGACCGGCGGTTCGGTCCTGTCGGGGCGTCATGGCGACACTCCTTCCTTGGCTCGGTTCGCGGCAGGATTCGGTCTTGTGTGTGATTTCCTTACGGTGCTCATCGCAGATGGCATCGTTGTCGGTCATCACAGACCGCGACCGCAGGCTGCGATTCTGGCGCCAGGACCTCCAGTAAACGCCGTCCTTGAATGACATCCAAGGGCAACAACGGTCCAGGTGTGCCCGCCCACGCCAACCTCGCAAACGTTCGTTTCCCGACGCGCCGGATAGCGTGTGCAGCGAAAGCTTCGATGAGTAGCCGTCGCAGCCGATTTCTGGGGGTCGTCGAGGATCTCTAGCGGTAACCGATGATGCGAGACAGCTCAGCTGCAATCGTGTCGGCGCTCACCTCGGCGGGCCGGGACACACGAGCGCTAAGGCTGCGGGATACGTTTCGGCGCAGGGGCAAGTTGCCTTCAGGTGCCTGGCCAGCCAAACGACTCGGGCGGTTCCTCATGCCACATGTTCGCGGTTTGGCAGATGCGTTCGGCGACAGCGTCAATGGACGCTCGGGCGCTATCGCCAGCATTGCCGCCGGCCTGTGGAATCGGGAAGATGAATCGGCCGCTCTTTCCCCATTGCCAGATCGCAGAGAAGTCTTCGCGGCTGAGGGGCCGGAAGATGACTTCGGTTCGTGCATCGTTGAGCACGACTTCGAGCCAAGCTGCGTACTCGACCCGGTCACCGGGCATCAGGCGCGGCTCATTGTTGACGTGGACCTCCCCTGCATCACCAAGCCTCGTGCGGAGGGCCTGTGCAAGCGGCCGCATCAGCTCCTGCTCAAATTCGTCTGCTTGGTCCTTTCTCATTCCCGCTCCTTCGTCAGCCGGTTGCACACGAATCTAGATCGTGTCACGTAGACCCCGGGCCCTCGGTTATCGGACGATGGCGACGCCCGTTGAAACACGCCGGCTACCGGCTTAGCCGCGGCCCGCACGTCGTGGCACGGCCAACGTCGTCGGCTGGTGGTCTCGACGTTCTCATCAGCGCTATAAGGCGACAGGTGAGCGCAGAGCTCGAAGAACCCAAGCGCGGGTCAGCGACCAAGACCACGAGGTGCGCGGCTCTCGCGACCTTTGGCCAAGAACTCACCTTTTCCGGTTGCCCCACCCTCGGAATCCCATGCCGAGTGTGCCGCAGTCATTTCCTCTCCTCTCGCCCTACGCCGAGCACCTGCACGAAGTATGTCCTTGACGGTCAAGGGGATACGGGCGGCCGCGGGGGACGGCCCACCCATCTCGGCATGGTTGTTGATCACGCGATCTTCGGCGATATGCGTCATGTCTATCTCGCTATCTGCCTGCGCAGTCGAGCTGTCGGTTGGGCTTCGGAATTTCGCGGTTCACGTTGCGCGATCGGCGATCCCGCGCCGCACGGAGGGGCCTGGGTGCCGGATCGTCGTGCTGAGCCGGCGGTTCTTCATGGGTTCGCGCGCCGACTTCTGGCGTTCGACTTGCCGAATCAGCTCGCGCTTCGCATCACACAGCGCGCGGGTGATGTCCGGGTTCTCGGCGACCGCTACCAGCGACGGGAGGCCAGGTAGGCTCGTACGCAATATGATGCGCTGCTCTTTGCCACCGCGGTCCAGGAGGGACACGTCCACGTTCACATCACGCGCATCCCACTTGCCCAGGTGCGGCCCGAGCGTCGACAAAGTCTCCACGACGAGTGGCCGTTCCTTCGCAACGAAACCCTTTCCAACGTGGATTACGCTCTCGCGAAGAAGATTTCGTCGTTTGCGGGCGAACTTTTCCATCATATCAATCGTTTCCTTTGGTTAAGGGGTGGGCACATATGTGTCCAGAGTGTTTAGCCGCGCATCGCGCCGCGCAATGGTCAGAGTCCGCTTCTGGGAATGGAGCGAAAAACGCGTTGATTCCGATAGGGAATTCGCATGGCCAGCACCCGACGGCGGGTTCGGAGCTAGACCTCCAGTAAACGCCCTCGTAGAGGTAATGTCAACATCGTTGGCGCACAATGCGGTTCTACGCGTGGGGGGTCCGTTACGCCGCCGCGGTGCGCCTGTTCAGTAGGGCCGTCGCGGTAAGCCTTGCCATCGGCGGCCAGCACCTTCGCGTGGTCCGGCGGCAAATCAGGTAACGCGGCCCGGCAGCATCAACGTGATTCCGTCCGGCCACGCTTAAAGACCATTTTCGTGCGCTCGCCGGCCACGACGAGCAAGGACGATCTCGTTTCTTTTGTCCGATTACTTCGATGGTGTTGACCGACTGTCGGCGGTCCGCCCACGCCGGCTCGCCGGTGGGACCAGCGACGTGTTGGTGACGAATTCGGTTGCAGGAAAAGATTTTTCAGTGTTACAGCTGCGGAGAGCTTTCAGCCTTTAGTGGCGGGTAAGCGGCTTGGTGAGGGCCTGCACGGGTACTGGAGCTGCACTGGGAGGCGAATCTGCCCGACGGGCAACGGATTTCCTGTTGTGGTGGGATCTCGACAGGCTGCTCGAGTGGTACCCGCATCGGCAGTGGATCGTCGGGCACGGTGTCGTGGCGTTGCAGCCAGACGCGCAGGGAACCGTGTGCACGCGCCCCCAAACGGATCGGTGCCTATCTTCAAGTCGGCCAGCGGAGCGCACTCTTCTCAATCCGCGAGGCGGGTTAGCTCGATCCCGTCGCGATCACCTGGTCCACCTCGAGGGCCCGGTTGGCCATCTCGGCATGTGCCTTATCCAGCGCCTCGGCCTGATCCTCATCGGCCTTCATCATCGTCTCGATGTCGAAGCCGGCCATGTCGAGGACACCCATGTCCGTGAACGCCTTCTGCACCTTGTCGCCCCACAACCCGATGTCCTTGACGATCGGTACGATGCGGCTGAAGAGGTGCGAGCGGAACTGGATCATCAGCGGCGACGTGTCGACCCACTCGGCACACGCCTGGACGTCGAGGCCGAGGGTCTCGAAAACCTCCTCGCCGCGGAACCGGTCGCGCATCAGGTAGCAGGCGTCCACGACGAACTCTTCGCGCTCGTCCCGCTCCGCTTCGGTCAGCGCGGAGTAGTAATCCTTCAGCGAGATTCGGCCGAACGCGACGTGCCGGGCCTCGTCCTGCATGACATAGGCCAGCAACTGCTTGGCCAACGAATCCTGCGGGGCCATGTCACGCAGCACCCCGAATGCGGCGAGAGCCAGCCCCTCGATGAGGACCTGCATGCCGAGGTAGGGCATGTCCCAGCGCGAGTCGCGGAGGGTGTCGCCCAGCAGTGCGGTCAGGTGCTTGTTGATCGGGTAGACCACGTCGACCTTCTCCTGTAGGAACCGCGAGAACGCCTCGACGTGCCGGGCCTCGTCCATGGTCTGGGTGGCCGCGTAGAACTTCGCGTCCAGGTCGGGGACGACCTCGACGATCTTGGCCGCACACACCATCGCCCCCTGCTCGCCGTGCAGGAACTGCGAGAACTGCCAGGCCTGGAAGTGCTGGCGCATCTCGGCGCGACGTGCGTCGTCCGCGGTGTCCCACATCGGGCTGCCGAACAGAGGATGGAACTCGTCGGGCAGCCCGATCGGGTTCATCGGGTCGACGTCCTGCGCCCAGTCGATGCGCGACTGGGCGTCCCACTGCTTGTCCTTTCCCTTCTGGTACAGGGACAGGAGCCGGGCGCGCCCCTCGTCGTACTCCCACGTGAAGCGCGCGTCACCGGCGCTGGGGACTTCCCAGGAGTACGGCTCCGGCACGTCCGTGTACTTGTCCTTCGTGGTCATGCCCTGCCGCCTCTCTGCCCGGTCTTGCCAGGTGGTCGATACGACGAGTATCACATGACACCGGGGATCGGCAGCCCTGAACCGACCGCGTCACTGCGGGCACCGCCCTCACGATCCGGATCCACGCGCGAAGAAACCGCCGCTTCTTTCCGAGGCGGCTCGTCGTGCAAACCGATCCGTCCGTGCAGCCACGCCAGCGGCGCTGGTGCCCACCAGTTCCACCGGCCCATGACTTGCATGAACGCGGGCACCAGAGCCATCCGGACGAGTGTGGCGTCGACAAGCACGGCCAACGTGAGGCCGATACCGAACATGCGTATGAAGGAAACCTGCGCGGGGATCAACGCTGCGAACGCGATCGACATGATCAACGCCGCGGCGGTGATAACCCGGCCCGTGCGGGCAAGCCCGAGGGCGACGCTCTCACTGTTGTCTTCGCGGGTGCGCGCAGACGCGAGCCAGTACTCACGTATCCGAGACAGCAGGAACACCTCGTAGTCCATCGACAACCCGAACGCGATGCCCAACAGCAAGACGGGCAGAGTTGCCTCCACCGTTCCCGTCGAAGTTGTGCCGAGGCCGCCGAGATGACCATCCTGAAAGATCCACACCAGCGCACCGAACGCCGCGGATAGCGATAGGACGTTGAGCACCAACGCTTTCAGGGGAAGCACAACACTACCGGTCAGCAGGAACAGCAGTACGAAGGTTGTGACGGCGATCAGGCCGATGACCCATGGCAGCCGCGAGGTGACAGCGTCGACGGTGTCACGGCTGACCTGAGCGCCGCCGCCCATGAGCACGGCCTGGCCGTCGGGACCAGGCACCTCGCGCAGGCGGTCGAGCTGGGTTTCTGAGCTGTCGGAGAAGAGCGGCACGGTGCTGCGAACGGTCAAGAACGCGCTGCCCCGGGCGACCCCGGTCGGCGCCGACGGCGGACCTACCCGGTTGCCGCCGACGAAGGTTCCGGTGGGCGCCGAGACCGCTGAGACCTCCTGAACCCGGGACAGATCGGCGGCGTAACGATCGATGTCGGCCAAGGCCGCGCCGCCGGCGTCGGGCACGACGACATTGATGGAGGCTTCGAAGTTACTCGGGAAGTCGTTGCGCAGTTGGTCGCCGACTTGGTGAGGCGATGCGGCGCTGGGCAGCACTCGGTCGTCGGGGTGGCCCCATTTGACGCCGAGGAACGGAGCGCCGAGCAACAGCAGCAAAGCGGTGATTCCGAGACCAATGGGCACGGCACGGCGCATCACGAATTTTGTTGAGCGGTACCAGAACTGCTGTTGCGCCGGGCGGGTGACCGGGTCGGGGCGATTCGCCAGCCGCCGCATCAGCCTGCGGACGTCCAGTGCATTCAGCCGGTCGCCCATCAGGACGATTGCAGCCGGCGTCACGACTACAGCAGCAGCTGCGGCAAACGCGACCGTGGCGACCCCCGCGTATGCGAACGACCTCAGGAAGTACATCGGGAACAACGCCATCGCCGACATTGACAGCGCCACCGTGGCCGCCGAGAACAGTACGGTGCGACCGGCCGTTTGCATGGTGCGCACCAGCGCGGCCTTGGAATCTGCGCCGCCGGCGAGCTCGTCGCGATAGCGACTCACGATCAGCAGTGTGTAGTCGATGGCCAGCGCAAGGCCCAACGCGATGGTCAAATTGAGGGCGAAAATCGACACGTCGGTGGTGAAGGTGATCAAGCGCAGCACCGTCATCGCGCCGAAGATCGCCAGCAATCCGACGAGGATCGGCAGGGATGCGGCCAACAGGCCGCCGAAGACCCAAACCAGTACCAAAAAGCTCAGCGGAATCGCGATGGACTCCATCAGCAGCAGGTCGCGCTTGGTCTGATCGGTGATAAACGAATACACCATTGCCACCCCGCCCGCGCGCACGATGATCCCATCGCGGTCATAGGCAAGTTGGTTGGCGAGACCCTTGGCGTAGTGCTGTGCATTGTTCTCACCGCCGTCGATGACAGCCACGATCAAGCCCGTTTTGCCGTCCCTGCTGATCAGTTCCTTGGCGGCCTGTGGTGGAGAGGTCCACGCTGAGCTCACGCCGACGACATGAGGCGAGCGGGCGAGGCGGTCGACGATATCGGTTGCCACTGCGCGGGCTGGCCCGTCGGTGGCGCTGTCCGGCGCGGTCACCGTGATGAGCAGCTGCTGGTCGCTTTGACCGAATTTCTCCGCGAGCAGGCGCGTGGTCATGGCCGACTCCGAGGTTGGGTCCTGGAACCCGCCAGCGGACAGATGCTTTGCCACCGGCATCCCGAAGATTGCGGCGGCGACCATCACCAGCCCCGCGACGGCGATGAACCGCCTCGGCCTGGCAATGGCCAATTGCGCGATTCTCTGCAGCACGTTCATGTCCCTTCCGCTGGGCCGGCTACGACTCCTTGGTGAACCGCCAAGCGTTCAGCCGGGAGCCCTCACGCACCCGGAGATGGACAAGACATCGCGGCCGCATCTGCCCGACCAGGCGAGATAGCGCCCGTTCCGTATTTATCGACAACGGTCGACTCCCTTGTAGTTGACGGCGCGACGCCGTTCGCCAAGAACTCCGCAACACAGATTCGGAGCCGAGTGAAGGGAGGATGGGTAAGAGTCGATCGACTTTTTCCGGCTCAACTTCGCCGAGCTGGGTGCCGAACGGGTCCGCATCGAGACCCTGGTGTTTCTCTCAACCAGCGGGGGCTGGGATTCGAAGCTCCCAGCATCGCGCTCGCCTAAGAAGAGTTCGAAGGCCCGCGGGCGTGCAGCCGGTCACGCAGCCGCGGAAACTCGGTCCGGACGTGCTGGTCCATCGCAGCAGCGAATCGTCGCGAGAAGTAAAGCCGAAACAGCGGATCGAGCAGTCGGCCAGGACCCCTCCAACCGGCCGTGATCGTGTGGCGAATCGCGACACCGCCGTCCTGATCGGTCAGTTCCAAGGTTAGCCTCACCGGCAGCCGGATGCCTTTCTTCAGCTGCCACACAACCCTTTTGGCTGGTTCGGCCTCGACGACAACCCCAGCCATTCGGACGTGGCGTGAACCGATCATCTCGTCCATCAACACGACATCGCCGACATGGTCGACACCGCCGGCGGCCAGCGGGTGGAACTGCAGGTGAACCCCGGGCCACCACGCCTGATATCCGACATCAGTGCAATCGAGCAGGAACGTAGTGACCTCTTGTCCGGTCAAACCAGGAACATGGATGCGCGACCCGATAGCCAACACGATGCGCCTCCCAATTCTCAGGCCATATCAATCGAAAGTATCGATGGGTCGTCAGGTTATGAAGGGTCATTCGTCCCAAATTGACCGGTCACACGGACCACTGCGAGATCGTCATGTGCATCAGAGTTGGACATGTACCAGCGGCTGTTCGGGCGCGCGTCGAGGTGATCAGCCTCGGGCACCAGGACACGCCGCGGTGTCCGCGAACCCAGACCGCTACGCTGACCTGTGGAGCGTTCGCTCGGTAGGCTTGAGACGCAGGCTGATTCGTCGACCGCATGACAATTCTGAGCCCCGCGCCCTGGTTCTGGTATGTGAGGGCGGTGAGGACTCACAGTGAGCGCTCCCGTACCACTTTGGCTACGTCGATGCGATAGACGGAACGCAGGGCCGGGATCTGGGCCAGCAGCGCAGCGACGAGAACCGCCCCGGCGACGATAAACGGTGTGGCCGTATGCATGTCGAGGTGCCAACTGTAGCCCTGCGTTTTGAAGGTCAACATGAACCAGTCGGCCAGCGCGGTGCCGGCGATCAAGCCCACGGGAAGGCCGACGATGACGAGCAGCATGTTCTCCGCTGCGATCAGGCGGCCTAGGACTCCGGCGCCCATTCCAGCGGCCTGCAGGCTGCCAAGCTCGCCGGTTCGTTCGCCGACGTTGGCTGACATCGCGTTGTAGAGCAGCGCCGCGGCCATGACACCGGCGAAGACGAGCATCAGCCCGACCAAGGCGTCGTAAAGAGAGAACGCTTGACGCATCATGCTGGCCAACACGCCGGTGGACGCATAGGCTGCAACGCCGGGCAGCGCGGTAACAGTTCGGGCCACGTCAGTTTCCGAAACACCTGGTGCGAGCTTGATCATGAGGCCCGATGCGCTGACGCGACCTGAGAGCTGTTCTGCACTGATGTAGCCGACCGGGCTCACCTGTTCGTCGACGAATCCTGCGACAGGTTCCTGGATGCGGAGGCCGCTGCGTGGTTCGGTGAAGGTGACGACATCTCCGACGTTGATCCCGAATTCCCGACCGAGCCCACTGCCGAGCAGGACACCCTTTGCCGGCAGGGTACCGCCGTCGTCGCCGGTGTTGAACCTGTGCATCTCGGTGTGCTGGGGAAAGCCGATCAGAAGCGTGTCGTAGCGGCGGTTGTGCACGTCCAAGGTCACGTCCATGCGGGTGAACCGCTCTACCGCGGCGATCCGGGGATCGGTGCGCAGGGCGGCGGCCACCGTGTCGGCGGCGCCCGGTGCGGTAATCACTTGGGCATCTTGTAATTCGATGCTGCCGTATTGGCGGTCGATGACGCTGGACACGGTGTCGCGCAAGCCGGCGAACACCATCACCAGACACACCGAGATCACCACACCGCTGACTGTGAGCAGAGTGCGGCGCCGGTTGCGGCTAACCCCTCGCAGGGCCATGCGCCAACGCGCCGGTATCGCGCGCAGTGGCGGCAGGATTCGTTCCATCACGCTGACCGCGCCTCGGCCACGCGATGGCGAGATCCGCATCGCCTCGGCCGGGCTCATCCGTGACGCGGTCCGAGCGGGAGCCCATGCGGCCACGGCGGCGGACGCGACACCAACGCCGGCACCGACGATCAGGCTGATCGGGTGCACCGAAGTGACGTGCAGGGGAAGGCCCAGAGCCTGGGTGTATTGCGTGGTGAACCAGCCGCCCAGAACATAGCCACCGGCTAATCCCGATGCCGCCCCGGCGATTCCGACCGCAATACCGAAACCCAGATAGTGACCGCGCACCGCTGAGCCGGACAGGCCATTGGCCGTCAGGGTACCGATCACGGCACGCTGGGCGGCGACCAGACGCGAGAGCAACACGTAGGCGCCTACCGCGGCTGCCACCAGAAACACCCATGGCAGCAACTTGGCGAAGGCCCCGACCGCATCGACATCGTCTTGGAGCGCCCGGTACGACGGCTGCTCATCGCGGGACTCGAACGCCAGGCCGTGGCCGCGGGCGAGCTGCGCGGCCGCAGCGACCAGCGCCGGTGCGGCCGAGCGGTCGTGCGCGTATAGCAATAGCTGGTCGGTCGGTTGCGGGACGACAGATGGCAGGTCGGGCGCGGTAATGAATACGACGCCGAAATGCTCAGGGGTGGTGAGAATTTCCTGCTGGGAACGGGCGGGCCAAAAGTATTCGGTCGACAGCGCCGACCCCGATACCAGCATTGTGCGCCATCCGGTCGGGCCGAGAAGTTCGACCGTGTCGCCGGGTCGTAGCCCGTAGTGGTGGCTGAGGTGCTCTTCGGCCACGACCTGACCGGTTGCCGGTAGCTGCCCGGAGCGCATTGCCAGTTGCGACACGGCCGGTTGCCCTGAAACGGGCACGGCGACGGCTCGGCCGAGCAATGCGTGCCCGTTGATCCGGATGCCCACGTCGCCCTGACGCCGAGTGTCGACGATGGGATCACCGGGTAAACCTCGAGCGGCCTGGGCAAGTCCCGTCGCAGCCGGGCCGCTGAGGACTGCGTCGGGCAGCAGCTGCACGGCATAAGCCTGGCTGAACGATTGCTTGAGGTTGGCATAGGCGTCGGTGGCCGCGACATACACCGCAACACCGATGGCGAGAACAGCCGCGGCGGCCAAGAACTGCCAGCGTTGCCGCCCTATGTCACGGCGCAGTTTGCGAAACAGGACCCAATTGGCCATGTGGCATCACCACTGAAGATCGCCGGCTTCGACCGGCACTGCCACGGATTGCTGATGGGCGATGGTCCCCGAATGCAACCACACCACGCGATCGGCCATCTCGGCGATCGCCGAATTGTGGGTCACCAGCATCACAGTGTGGTGGCCCTCCCGAGCGAGGCCACGAAGGACCGCGAGCACTTGACGGCCTGTGTCCAGGTCCAGGCTCCCGGTCGGCTCATCACACAGCAGCAACGGCGGCTCCTTGACGATCGCGCGCGCGATGGCCACCCTCTGCTGCTGACCACCCGAAAGCTGTCCGGGGAATCGACCAGCCACCTCGGCCAAGCCGACCCGTTGCAGTGCCGCGCGGCTGCGCTCGGCCGCGCCCTTGCCGACGAGTTCGGCAATGACCTCGACGTTCTCGAGCGCCGTCAGCGTAGGCACGAGGTTGAAGAATTGGAACACGAACCCGACCCGGTCACGTCGGTACGCCGAGCGTTCTTTACTGCCGAATGACGTAATATCCTTGCCTGCAA
>JBLNEK010000267.1:0-28607 GCA_050262635.1 Candidatus Sericytochromatia bacterium
GGGTCAGCCGGTTGCGGTCCAGCGGATACACCCCGTTCAGAAACGTGTCCCACTGCTGGATCACCAGATTGCGACCCTTGCCGTCTACCACATTCAGCTCGTTGTCCAACCCCGCGTGAGACGTGCCCGTGCTCGCGCACAACGCAGCCAGAGCAGCGATCAGCGCCACCAGCACTCGACCGAAAACTTTCATGTTCTCCCTAGTCATGTCGCCGGTGTTCCACAGACCACCGAGTCCGTCGTTCGTGGAGATCAGGCGGTGACACCACGTTTCATAGAGCATTCACATGAGATCGCTCTCAGGCTGCCCTTACCCATTGCTCATCGTTGACACGAGGAACATAACGGTGGTCAATCGGCCCGGCAACAAATACGACCGCGCATATGAGCCTCGTAAAAGCGTCAATTCAATTGCTGACGAGCATCGCAGTGTGATGCGTTACCAGCTCAAAACACGTATCGACACCGAGAGGCGGTTTGCTAGACTTCAGAGACCAGCCGGTTGCCCGCTCACAATCGGACACCGCTGTGACGAAGATCACTCCGGTTGGAAAACGTGCTGTTAACAGTGTGTTCACGGCGTGTGAACCTCGGCGTGCGAGGGCCGCCGGCCCGGCTAGATCTCCAGGCTGGAGAGCTGTCCGATGATCTGGGTGGCAAGCGGGTTGAGTGTCGCCATGCCGTCGCGTACGGCATACCGAGATCCGGCGATGTTCACCACCAGGGTGCTGCCGGAGATGCCGGCCAGCCCGCGGGACAGCCCGGCGTCGATGATGCCCGCCGAGAGCCCGGACGCACGCAGTGCCTCGGAGATGCCGAGCAATTCGCGGTCGAGGATGTCGCGAGTCGCTTCTGGAGTGACGTCACGTGGCGTGACTCCGGTACCTCCGACGGAGACCACCAGGTCGACCCCACCGATCACCGCGGTGTTGAGAGCGTTGCGGATCTCCACCTCGTCCGCGGCCACGGCCACCACACCGTCGACGACGAACCCCGCTTCAGTGAGAAGCTCCGTCACCAGCGGCCCGCTGTGGTCCTCTTCGTCGCCGTGAGCGGTGCGGTCGTCGACGACTACGACGAGCGCGCGGCCCACCAACTCCACGGGTTGTTCCATGGATGCCACCGTATATCCGGGCGCCGACGCGGACGTCACCATCCTCATTACCGGGTCACGGACGAGCCTCATCGCGTCTGCGCCTCGCCGAGCGTCACCACAACGGTTTTGTCGCCGCCCGACGGCTGCGCGTAGGTCAACGTCACTTTGTCCCCCGGCGCCCGCGACCGCACGGCTGCCACCAGGCCGTCGGCGCCGCCGATGCTGCGGTCGTCCAGCTTAGTCACCACCACGCCGCTCGGCAGGCCGGCCGCGTCGGCCGGGCCGCCCGGAACCACCTCCATGATCTTGGCGCCGTTCACGGAGGCGTCGTTGCTTACCTGAACTCCGAGCGACGCATGGGTGGCCCTGCCGGTCTTAATCAACTCGTCGGCGATGCGCTTGGCTTGGTCGACGGGGATCGCGAAGCCCAGGCCGATCGATCCGCTCGCGGGGCCGCTCGAGTCGTCGCCGAGGGTGGCGATCGCGGAATTGACGCCGACCAGTTGGCCGTTCATGTTCACCAGGGCGCCACCGGAGTTACCGGGGTTGATGGCAGCGTCGGTCTGGATCGCGTCGAGGACGGTGTTCTGGTCGCCGGCATCGCCGCCAGCGGCCACGGGCCGGTTCAGGGCGCTGACGATGCCCGTCGTCACGGTGCCCTCGAGCCCCAGCGGCGATCCGACGGCCACGACCTCCTGGCCGACCTTGAGGTTCGACGACGACCCGATGGTCACCGGCGTGAGGCCGGAGACGCCTTCGGCGCGCACGACGGCGATGTCGGTGGACGGGTCGGTGCCGACCACCGAGAACGGAGCAGTGCGTCCGTCGCTGAACGTCACCGTGGTCGCGGGGCTGCCACCTGGCAATCCGTCCTTGGCCGCTGCCGCGACGACGTGATTGTTGGTGAGGATCAGGCCGTCAGAGGTCAAGACGATGCCGGACCCTTCCTCTGACTGGCGACCCGTCGACGTTTCCAGCTTCACGACGCTGGGCACGACCTTGGCCGCGACCTGTTCGACGGATCCCGCCGGTGCGCTGGCCGCGGGCTGCCCGGGTGCCGCCCCGGGTGCCGTTGCGACGGTGGCGGTGCTGGGGTGATCCGGCCGCACCGCCAACGCGACGCCCCCACCGACGCCGGCTGAGACGACGGCGATCGCTACCGCGCCGGCGATGAGACCGCCCACGCGCGAACGGTTTTCTGGATTCACCGGGGCCTGTCGCACGGTCGGCTGCGGAGGGCCGGACGCGTATCGCCCACGTGGAATCGGGATCTCCTGTGTTGAGCGCCAGTCGTACGGCGAGTATCGCTGTGCCTGTCCCGGGTAGAACTGGCCTGCGTCGCCGCTGCGCCCTGGCTCCTGCGGCGGTGAGTACCTCGGATAATTCGTCATGTCGCTGATTCGCTCTTTCGTCGAGTGTTCAGTGCAGTCCTTGCCTCTACCGTGCAACGGTCGACTGAGAATGCACTGAGATCTCGCTCGAATCATCCACAGATTTTTCCGCCGGTTCCGCGGGTGCGGCCGGCACCGGACGGCCGGGCAACAGCACATGTATCGAGGTACCTGGAGGCTGTCCGTGAGGGACGGTTTCGTCAATGCGAAGAGTTCCACCGTGTTTCATCACGACGTGCTTCACAATGGCCAAGCCCAGCCCGGAGCCCGGCATTGCCCGCGCCGACGCCGAGCGGTAGAACCGTTCGAACACCAACTCGCGTTCGGTGGGCGGAATGCCCGGTCCGTGGTCGGCAACCACCAGTTCGGCGTGCGACGGATCGGCTTGTGTCAGGCGGATGTTGACGCGGCCGCCGGGCGGACTCCACTTCGCCGCGTTGTCAAGCAGGTTCAGCACCGCTCGCGACAGACCCGCAGCGTCGCCGTACACCTGCCAAGGTGTGATCTCGGAAATGAACTGAATATCGCTGCGGCGGCGTCGAACTCGCTCCAGGCTTCGGTCCACCACTTCGGACATGTCTACCGGCTCGTGCACCACCTCCCCCGCGTCGTCACGCGTAAGGTCCACGAGATCGCCCACGAGAGTAGACAATTCCTCGATCTGTGCCAGCACGTCGGCACGCAGCCCAGCCATCTCGTTCTCGGGTAGTCGTGGCGCACCCGGCTCCATCGACGCAATCAGCAGCTCGACGTTGGTGCGCAGCGATGTCAGCGGCGTGCGCAGTTCGTGGCCGGCGTCGGTGACCAATCGCGCTTGGCGCTCCCGTGATTCGGCGAGAGTACGCAGCATCATGTTGAAATTCTCCGTGAGCCTTGCCAACTCGTCGCTGCCAGTGACCGGGATTGGCCGCAGGTCGTCGGTTCGCGCCACCCGCTCGGCCGCGTCGGTCAGTCGGCGCACGGGGCGCAGCCCGGCACTGGCGACCATGCCGCCGGCCACCGCCGCGATCACCAGGCCCACCCCGCCGACCACCACCAGCACCCAGCCCAGCTGACGCAGAACGGAATTCGTCGGAGCTAGGCTCTTGGAGACCAGCAGCGTATTGCCGTTGGGCAAGTGGGTGGCCAACACGCGCTGATCACCGACCGCGCGCAATGACAGCAGCAGATCGCCATCGACGACGTCTTTTTCCTGCTGTCCGAACGGGAGCCGCTGGCCCGCCTGGTTTGCGGTGTAGATCGCCCGGCCCGGGATCACCAGCATCGCGTTGACATCCGAGTAGGCGGTGCCCTCGATCGCCTTGCCCGGATCGGCTTCCAGCGCACCGCTTTCGATGAGCAGCTCCGAGCGGGTCCTCAATTGGCTGTCGACGTTTCGGTACAGCGCAGCAGACACCACGATGTAGGCGGCCACCGCGATGAGCACCACGACCATTGCCACCATCGACATCGCGAGCAACATCACGCGCCAGCGCAGCGAGAGCGAGCTGCTGGCTTGACGTAGATGGTGTTGCGACGGCGGGGCCGCCGTTTCGTGGCCAGACATCAGGGCGGGGTTTCGCGCAGCACGTATCCGACCCCGCGCACGGTGTGGATCAGCCGCGGCTCTCCTTCGGCTTCGGTCTTTCGGCGCAGATATCCGACGTACACCTCGAGCGCATTACCGGAGGTCGGGAAGTCGAAACCCCACACCTCCTCGAGAATGCGACTGCGGGTCAGCACGCGGCGCGGGTTGGCGATCAGCATCTCGAGCAGTGCGAACTCAGTGCGGGTGAGGCTGATCCGGCGCTCTCCGCGAGTCACCTCCCGGGTCACCGGGTCGAGACTCAGATCGGAGAAGGTCATCGGCACCGACTCGGCGCTGTTGTCGGGCACGGTGCGTCGCAGCAGCGCCCGCATCCGGGCCAGAAGTTCCTCCAGCGCGAACGGCTTCGGCAGATAGTCGTCCGCACCGGCGTCAAGACCGGCCACCCGCTCCGACACCGAGTCACGCGCGGTGAGCACCAGGATCGGCAGGTCGTCGCCGGTGCTGCGGAGCTGACGGCACACTTCGAGGCCGTCGAGCCGCGGCATCATCACGTCGAGCACCACAGCGTCGGGGCGGTCGCTGGCGATCGCGTCGAGCGCCTCGACACCGTCCTGCGCCAGCGACACGGAGTAACCGTTGAAAGAAAGGGAACGGCGCAGGGACTCGCGCACGGCGCGATCGTCGTCAACGACAAGTATTCGCACGGCCACTAGTCTCTACGGAACGCCTGAGAGTGACCTGAGAACGCGCGAACCGCGCTTTTTTCGGCTGCGCTGCCGTTCAGCGCTTGTCGAGGTCGATCAGGCCGAGCCGGGCGGCCTTGAGGTAGCGCCGCGGCACCTTGTGCTGCTGACCTGAAACGGTGACGTTGACGAGCTCCGGGCTCTTGGCCTTCCACTTCGCGCGACGACTACGGGTGTTCGCACGCGACATCCTGCGCTTCGGCACAGCCATGATCGAGCTCCATCTGGTTCGGGGGGTTGCTCCCAGGATAACCGGTGACCGGCGGCGCCTCCAAAATGCGCCGATCGTGCCAGCAGTGTCGCCGACGCGCTGATCAGCGACCCTAGGTGCTGTCTGGGCCGGAAAGTCGACTAACCTACCGGTTGGTCGAGGAGTCCGGAGGGAGCGCGATGAGCGACAGCGACGTCGTCCGCATCGGAAACTGCTCGGGCTTTTACGGTGACCGCCTCTCCGCGATGCGCGAGATGCTGACCGGCGGCGACCTCGACTACCTCACCGGCGATTACCTGGCCGAGCTCACGATGCTGATCCTGGCCCGGGACCGCGCGAAGTCGGCCGACCGCGGCTACGCGAAGACTTTTCTCGTCCAGCTCGAGGAGTGTCTCGCCCTGGCCCACGACAGAGGCGTGCGGATCGTCGCGAATGCGGGCGGCCTGAACCCGGCCGGATTGGCGACCGCGGTGCGGGAGTTGGCCTCGCGGCTCGGGGTGCCGGTGAGCGTCGCGCACGTGGAAGGCGACGATCTGCTGCCGCGGGCGACCGAGCTCGGGTTGGGAGCCACAGGGCCGGCGACGTCCGGCTCCGGGGCGCCGCTGGCCGCGAACGCCTACCTGGGCGCATGGGGCATCGTCGAGTGCCTCGACGGAGGGGCGGACGTCGTCGTGACCGGCCGGGTCACCGACGCATCGGTGGTCGTCGGCTCGGCAGCCGCACACTTCGGTTGGTCGCGCACCGACTACGACGAGCTGGCCGGCGCCGTCGCCGCGGGCCACGTCATCGAATGCGGCGCGCAGGCCACCGGCGGCAACTACGCGTTCTTCACGGAGGTCCCAGACCTGACGCATCTCGGCTTCCCGCTCGCGGAGGTGCGATCCGACGGCTCGTCGGTGATCACCAAGCACCCCGGCACAGGCGGCGCGGTGACCGTGGGAACCGTGACAGCGCAGTTGCTCTACGAGATCGCGGGCGCGAGATACGCCAACCCCGATGTGACCTTGCGCGTCGACACGATCGAGCTGACGCAGGACGGTACCGACCGGGTTTTGATCAGCGGCGTGCGCGGCGAGCCGCCACCGCCGACGCTAAAGGTGTCGCTGAATACGATTGGCGGATTCCGCAATTCGATGACATTCGTGCTCACCGGTCTCGACATCGACGCGAAGGCCGAGCTGGTGCGTCGGCAGCTGGAAACGGCGCTGGGGGTCAAGCCCGCCGAGATGGAGTGGACGCTGGCGCGCACCGACCATCCCGACGCCGACACCGAGGAAGCCGCCAGCGCGCTGCTGCGCTGCGTCGTGCGCGATCCCGACCCCGCAAACGTCGGACGCCAATTCTCCTCCGCCGCAGTCGAACTGGCGCTGGCCAGCTATCCCGGTTTCACTACCACCGCGCCGCCGGGCGACGGGCAGGTGTACGGGGTGTTCACCGCCGGCTTCGTCTCCGCCGACCAAGTGTCACACGCGGCGGTGCACGCTGACGGGCGTCGTGTCGAAATCCCTCCTGCCACCGAGACTTTGGGGTTGGCCGCCGTGGCGCCGTTTGCATTGCCGGAACCACTGCCGTTCGGCGAGACACGACGGGCGCCGCTCGGCACGATCGCGGGAGCGCGCAGCGGCGACAAGGGCGGCAGCGCGAACGTCGGCGTGTGGGTGCGCACGGAGAACCAATGGCGATGGCTGGCCAATACACTTACCGTCGACAAGCTTCGCCAGCTGCTGCCCGAGGTCGCCGATCTGCCGGTCACCCGACATGTACTGCCGAACCTGCGGGCGGTCAACTTCGTCATCGAGGGCATTCTCGGCGAAGGCGTGGCCTACCAGGCGCGCTTCGACCCGCAGGCCAAAGGCCTCGGCGAATGGCTGCGGAGTCGGTACGTCGACATCCCGGAGGAGGTCCTGTGAGCCCGTGGAGCACGCCGGAACGCGAGGAACTGCGAAAGACCGTGCGCGCCTTCGCCGAACGCGAAGTGCTGCCGTATGTCGACGAGTGGGAGCGCGTCGGCGAGCTGCCGCGCGACCTGCACCGCAAGGCGGGGGAGGCGGGGCTCTTGGGGGCAGGTTTTCCCGAGGCCGTCGGCGGCGGAGGCGGCGACGGCGCCGACGCGCTGATCATCTCCGAGGAGATGCACTACGCGGGCGCACCGGGCGGGGTGTTCGCGTCGCTCTTCACCTGCGGGATCGCGGTGCCGCACATGATCGCCTCCGGGGACGAACGCCTCATCGAGACGTTCATCCGGCCCACGCTGCGCGGCGAGCTGGTCGGTGCGCTGGCGATCACCGAACCGGACGGTGGCTCCGACGTCGGGCATCTGCGCACGAGCGCGCGGCGTGACGGCGACGACTACATCGTCAACGGCGCGAAGACGTACATCACCTCGGGCGTGCGCGCCGACTACGTGGTTACCGCCGTGCGCACCGGCGGCCCCGGTGCCGCCGGTGTTTCGCTGCTCGTCATCGAGAAGGGCACACCCGGTTTCGAGGTCGCCCGCAAGCTGGACAAGATGGGTTGGCGGTCGTCGGACACCGCGGAGTTGTCCTACACGGATGTGCGCGTGCCCGTCGCCAACCTCGTCGGTGCCGAGAACACCGGCTTCCTGCAGATCGCGGCGGCGTTCGTCTCGGAGCGGGTCGGCCTGGCAGCGCAGGCGTACGCCAGTGCGCAACGCTGCCTCGACATCACCGTGGAATGGTGCCGCAACCGGGAAACCTTCGGCCGTCCCCTGATTTCACGGCAGTCGGTGCAGAACACACTCGCCGAGATGGCGCGGCGCATCGACGTGGCGCGTGTGTACACCCGCCACGTAGTGGAGCGCCAACTGGCCGGCGAGACGAATCTCATCCCTCAGGTGTGCTTTGCCAAGAACACCGCCGTCGAGGCCGGCGAGTGGGTGGCCAACCAGGCCGTGCAGCTCTTCGGCGGGCTGGGATACATGGCCGAAAGCGAGGTCGAGCGGCAGTACCGTGACATGCGCATCCTCGGAATCGGCGGTGGCACCACCGAAATACTCACCGCGCTGGCGGCCAAGACGCTGGGCTACCAGTCATGACGGCACTTGCCTCCACGTTGGACCCCCGCTCACCCGAGTACACCGAGGCGGCCGAGGCGATGACAGCCAAGCTCGCCGAGATCGGGGCTGAGCACGCCAAGGCGTTGGCCGGCGGCGGCGAGAAGTACGTCATGCGTCACCACGAGCGCGGCAAGATGACTGCACGCGAGCGCATCGAGATGCTGATCGATCCAGATTCGCCCTTCCTCGAGCTGAGCCCGCTGGCCGCGTACGGCACCAGTTTCGCGATCGGTGCCTCGGCGGTCGTCGGCATCGGGGTGGTGAGCGGTGTCGAATGCATCCTCGTCGCCAACGATCCTACGGTCAAAGGCGGCACCAGCAACCCCTGGACGCTGCGAAAGATACTGCGCGCCAATCAGATCGCGTTCGAGAATCGCCTGCCGGTCATCTCACTGGTTGAATCCGGCGGTGCAGATCTGCCGACCCAGAAAGAGATCTTCGTCCCGGGCGGCCAGATGTTTCGTGACCTGACGCGGCTCTCAGCAGCCGGCATCCCCACCATCGCGCTCGTGTTCGGCAACTCGACCGCCGGGGGCGCCTACATCCCCGGCATGTCCGACCACGTCGTGATGATCAAGGAACGCTCGAAGGTGTTCCTCGCCGGGCCGCCGCTGGTGAAGATGGCCACCGGCGAAGAGTCCGACGACGAGTCCCTCGGCGGCGCCGAAATGCACGCTCGCACATCGGGTCTGGCTGACTACTTCGCCGTCGACGAGCTGGACGCCATCCGGATCGGCCGGCGCATCATCGCGCGGCTGAATTGGCACAAATTCTGGCCCGCACCCTCCGCGGTCACCGAGCCGCTCTATGACGCCGAAGAACTGCTGGGCATCGTGCCCACCGATCTGCGCGTGCCGTTCGACCCGCGCGACCTCATCGCCCGCATCGTCGACGGCTCGGGGTTCGACGAATTCAAGCCGCTCTACGGGTCGTCGCTGGTGACGGGATGGGCGACTCTCTACGGCTATCCGATCGGCATCCTGGCCAACCACCGCGGCGTGCTCTTCAGCGAGGAGTCCCAGAAGGCGACGCAGTTCATCCAGTTGGCCAACAGGTCCGACACACCACTTCTGTTCCTGCACAACACGACCGGCTACATGGTGGGCAAGCAGTACGAGGAAGGCGGGATGATCAAGCACGGCTCGATGATGATCAACGCCGTGTCGAACTCCACTGTCCCGCACCTGTCCCTGCTGATCGGCGCCTCCTACGGTGCTGGCCATTACGGGATGTGCGGTCGCGCCTACAACCCACGCTTCCTGTTCGCCTGGCCGAGCGCCAAATCCGCCGTGATGGGCGGCGCGCAACTCGCGGGGGTGCTGTCGATCGTCAACCGGGCCGCGACCGAGGCCCGGGGCCAGCAGGTCGACGAGCAGGCCGACGCGGCGATGCGGGCGGCTGTCGAAGGCCAGATCGAGGCCGAATCACTGCCGATGGTGCTGTCCGGGATGCTGTACGACGACGGTGTCATCGACCCGCGCGACACCCGTACCGTACTCGGAATGTGCCTGTCCGCCATCGCAAACAGCCCGGTCAAGGGGACGTCGAACTTCGGCGTCTTCCGGATGTGACCGATGTGCGAGCACTCCCCAGCGAGGGGGAGGTACCCGCACCCGATTGCGATGAGCGCTTGCGCGAAGAGGAGACAGCGAGCGATGAGCGCTTGCGCGAAGAGGAGACGGCTTCGGTGAATACCATTCTGGTGGCGAACCGCGGCGAGATCGCCCGCCGCGTGTTCGCAACGTGTCGTCGACTCGGGTACCGCACAGTGGCCGTCTACACCGAACCAGATGCCGGCTCCCCGCACGTCGCCGAGGCCGACGCGCGTGTGCTCCTCCCCGGAACTGACGGTTACCTCAACGGTGCCGCGATAATCGCCGCCGCGGCGGCCGCTGGGGCCGACGCCATCCACCCCGGTTACGGATTCCTCTCGGAGAACGCCGAATTCGCGGCCGCTGTGCAGGACGCCGGCCTGATCTGGGTCGGCCCGCCGGTCGCTGCGGTCGCGGCCATGGGGAGCAAGATCGAGGCCAAGAAGATGATGGCCGCCGCCGGCGTGCCGGTGCTCGACGAACTCGAGCCGTCGTCAATCACAGAGGACCGGTTGCCGGTACTGGTAAAAGCGTCGGCCGGCGGCGGGGGCCGCGGCATGCGCGTCGTCACCGAATTAGTTTCGCTGTCAAGCGAGGTCGCCGCCGCCCGGCGGGAAGCCGCCTCGGCATTCGGCGACGACACCGTGTTCTGCGAGCGCTACCTGCCCCGCGGCCGTCACGTCGAGGTGCAAGTGCTCGCCGACCAGCACGGCACCGTCTGGGCGGTCGGGGAACGGGAGTGCTCGATCCAGCGGAGGCATCAAAAGGTCATCGAGGAAGCGCCATCGCCTCTGGTCGACCGCGTACCCGGCATGCGCGACAAGCTCTTCGACGCCGCCAGGCAGGCCGCGGCGGCGATCGGCTACGAGGGTGCAGGCACCGTGGAGTTTCTTGCCGACGAAGACGGCTCCTTCTACTTCCTCGAGATGAACACCCGCCTGCAGGTCGAGCACCCGGTCACCGAATGCGTCACCGGACTGGATCTCGTCGAGCTGCAACTTGAGGTCGCTGACGGAATTCGGCTTGGCATGGAACCGCCTGCAGCGCGGGGTTATTCGATCGAGGCGCGGTTGTACGCAGAAGATCCTGCGCGCGGCTGGCAACCGCAGGCCGGCACGCTGCACACCTTCGAGATCCCGACCGCGCAGGGCGCCTTCGCGCCGCTGACCCGGGCCGGCATCCGGGTGGACGCGGGTGTCGTCGACGGATCGGTGGTGTCTGTGCACTACGACCCCATGCTGGCCAAGGTGGTCTCCTTCGCCCTAACCCGTCCGCGCGCGGCGGCCCTGCTCGCCGACGCATTGACACGGGCCCGCGTGCACGGCGTGCGCACGAACCGTGACCTGTTGGTCAACGTGCTGCGCCACCCCGCGTTCCTCGCGGGCGACACCGACACCGCGTTCTTCGACACCCATGATCTCGCGCGCCTGTCGCAACCGGTGGCCGACGCCGACACGGCGCGCTGGTCCGCGCTGGCCGCTGCCCTCGCCGATGCCGCGCACAACCGGGCCACTGCACGGGTTTTGGCAAGCTTGCCCCCAGGTTGGCGCAATCTGCCATCCGGGTTCCAGGTCAAGCGCTACACCGACGTCGACGGCGACGAACACGAAGTGCGATACCGGTTCGAGCGCACCATGCTGCGAGTGCCCGACCATGACGTGCAGTTGGTATCGGCAGCCCCCGACCGCGTGGTACTGCGCGTCGATGGCGTCGACCGACCCTTCGCCGTGGCCCGCTACGGTGACGCGGTGTTCGTCGACTCCCCCGGCGGCCCAGTCCAGTTCGCGGCTGTCCCGCGCTTCCCGGAGCCCGGCTCAGCGTTGCAGCCTGGCTCACTCGTGGCGCCGATGCCCGGAGCGGTGACCCGGCTCGGCGCCGACGTCGGCGACGCGGTCACCGCGGGCCAGCCGATCATCTGGATGGAGGCGATGAAGATGGAGCACGCCATCGCGTCGCCCAAAGACGGTGTCGTGGCCGAACTCTGGGTGTCCGTCGGCCAGCAAGTCGAATTGGGCGCTGTGCTCGCCCGCGTCGAAGATAAGGAGCAACCATGACCGACAACGGCTTCATCGAAAGCGAGGAGCGCCAGGCGCTGCGCAAGTCGGTGGCGGCGATGGCCGCCAACTACGGCCAGGACTACTACCTGGAGAAGGCCCGGGCCGGCCAGCACACCGACGAACTGTGGCAGGAGACAGGCAAACTCGGCTTCCTCGGGGTGAACCTGCCCGAGCGGTACGGTGGTGGTGGAGCAGGCATGTACGAGCTGTCGATCGTGATGGAGGAGATGGCCGCACACGGCTGCGCGCTGCTGATGATGGTGGTTTCGCCGGCTATCAACGGAACGATCATCAGCAAGTTCGGCACCGAGGAGCAGAAGAATCGGTGGATCCCGGGCATCGCGGACGGGTCGATCACGATGGCCTTCGCGATCACCGAACCCGACGCTGGGTCCAACTCGCACCGCATCACGACAACGGCTCGCAGAGACGGCAGCGACTGGATCCTGTCCGGTCAGAAGGTGTACATCTCCGGGGTAGACCAGGCGCAGGCGGTGCTGGTGGTCGGCCGCACTGAAGAAGCGAAGACCGGGAATCTGCGCCCTGCCCTGTTCATCGTGCCCACCGACTCCCCCGGCTTCACGTACACACCGATCGAGATGGAGCTGATCAGCCCCGAGCGGCAGTTCCAGGTGTTCATCGACAACGTGCGGCTGCCGGCAGACGCGCTGGTGGGCTCGGAGGATGCGGCGATCGCTCAGCTGTTCGCGGGCTTGAACCCCGAACGCATCATGGGTGCCGCAAGCGCAGTGGGCATGGGCCGCTTCGCAATTCGCAAGGCGGTGGACTACGTCAAGACGCGTCAGGTGTGGAAGACGCCGATCGGGGCGCACCAGGGCTTGTCGCATCCGTTGGCGCAGAACTACATCGAGGTCGAGTTGGCCAAGCTGATGATGCAGAAGGCGGCCACGCTCTACGACAGCGGAGACGACGCCGGAGCGGCCGAAGCGGCCAACATCGCGAAGTATGCCGCCGGCGAGGCGTCGACGCGCGCGGTCGACCAGGCCGTGCAGTCGTTGGGCGGCAACGGGTTGACGAAGGAGTACGGAATTGCAGCCGCGGTCACGGCGTCGCGCCTGGCGCGGATCGCGCCGGTGAGCCGTGAGATGGTGCTGAACTTCGTCGCGCAGACTTCGCTCGGCCTGCCGCGTTCGTACTGATGGCTGCGATGCGCTCGGAACCCGTCGACTACGAACTCACCGGATCGACGGCGCGAGTCACGCTGAACTCGCCGCACAACCGCAACGCGCTGTCGTCGGCACTGGTTGAAGGATTGCAGCAAGGGCTGCGTGAGGCGGCCGCCGACCCGAGCGTACGTGCGGTGGTGCTCGGCCACACTGGCGGCACGTTCTGCGCGGGCGCCGATCTGTCCGAAGGCTCCGCCAGTGCCGAGGACCGCACCCGCCAAATGGTCGAATTGCTCAGGGCCATCCTGGAACTCCCGCTGCCGGTGGTCGGCGCGATCGACGGGCACGTGCGCGCCGGCGGGTTCGGACTCGTCGGCGCCTGCGACATCGTCGTCGCCGGCCGCAACAGCACATTCGCGCTGACCGAAGCCCGCATCGGCGTCGCGCCGGCGATCATCTCGCTGACACTGCTACCCAAGATGACTCCGCGGTCCGCCGGCCGGTATTTCTTGACGGGCGAGAAATTCGGCGCCGACGAAGCCGAGCGCATCGGGCTGGTGACGATCGCCGCCGACGACGTGGAGGCCAAAGTCGCGCAGGTCACCGCCGAACTCGGCAAGGGGTCACCGCAGGGGCTGCGTGAGTCGAAGGCGCTGACGACGGCCGCGATTCTCGACGGATTCGACAAGCGAGCCCGCGCGCTCGGCGAGCAGTCGGCGCGGCTGTTCGCGTCCGACGAAGCACGGGAGGGCATGCTCGCCTTCCTTCAGAAGCGGCCACCCACCTGGGTCAGCGGGTGACCGGTGCCGCCGAGCGGTGTAATCCAATTTCGGCGCGATAACGGGTTCAAGGGTTTCCTGGGCAGTGCCGCCGTGACGTCGTAGGCTCGGCGTTGATGACCAGCAATATGCCGCAGCGTTACGCAGAGTTGCGCGCCGCCGACACCGACCGGATACAGGTCGCCCAGCTGCTGACCGACGCCGCGGCGCAAGGCCGGCTGGACATGGATGAGTACGAGCAGCGGCTGACCAAGGTTTACTCCGCACAGACGTATGCCGAGCTGGACCGGCTCAGCGCAGACTTACCCGGCGCGTCGACGCGGCCCCGCCGACCGGGCGGATCCTGCCGACCTGCACCGTCGACGATGTTGCTGGCAATCATGAGCGGCTTCGAGCGCCGCGGCCGATGGAACGTCCCCGACCGGCTGACCACGTTCGCACTGTGGGGCGGTGGTGTCGTCGACCTGCGCTACGCGGACTTCACCAGTCCCGCGGTGGAGATCAGGTCGTACTCGATCATGGGCGGGCAGACCATCGTCCTGCCGCCGGAGATCAACGTCGACATCCAGGGACACGGCGTGATGGGCGCGTTCGACCACACCGCGTCCGGCACCGGGATGCCCGGGGCGCCGCACGTGGTGATCAAGGGCTTCGCGTTGTGGGGCAGCGTCGCCGTCAGGCGCAAGCAGCGCCGGCACTGACCCGCCGCGTTCTCCCGAAGGCGGGGCTAGCGGCGGCGTGATCGTAGGTAGTCACCGACCACCGCCGCGCCCAGCCCGTCGAGATCGGGCACCACGACACGGCCCTGCACGCGGCGCGCCACCTGGTCGATGAACCGCGCCAGCCCGGGGTCGTCGCCGAGGCGGAAGATCGTCACCTGCGCCCCGGCCTTGGCCACCTCGTCGAAGCCCTTGACCGTGTGGGCGATCGTGCGGGGATGGGGCGGGTAGTCGAAGAAAACCTGCGCAGGTTCGTCGCTGCGGCCGAACCCGCCTTCGAGATGCGCCGTGGGCTCGCCGTCGGTGACCACCAGCACCACCGGCTGCGCGGTCGGGTGCCGCCGCAGATGCCGGGCGGCCAACGCCAGCGCGTGGTGCAGGTTGGTGCCTTGCTCGTAGACGCCTTCGAGTCCGGTGAGCTCCGCGGCGCTCATCGTGCGGGCATACCGGCCGAACGCGATGATCTGCAGCGCATCGGAGCGGAACCTGGTGCTGACAAGATGATTGAGCGCCAGCGCGGTCCGCTTCATTGGCAGCCACCGGTTCTCCATCACCATCGAGAACGAGGTGTCGACGAGCAGCGCCACCGCGGCCTGCGTGCGGGTCTCGGTCTCGGAAACCTCGACGTCGTCGACGGTGATCCTGATGGCGCCCGACGTCCCCGTACCGGCTTGGCGCAACACCGCATTGGAAACGGTGCGCGTGACGTTCCACGGCTCGGTGTCACCGAACGACCATGGCCGGGTGGCGCCGGTCAGCTCACCGGCGGCACCGGCGCGGCGGGTCTCGCGCTCGCCGTGGCGCCCCGACAGTTGCTGGGCGACGTCGCGCAACGCCGTCTGTCCCAACTGCCGCATGGCTTTCGGCGAGAGTCGCCACTGTCCGTCGGCCCCGCGGTCCAGGAAGCCCTGGTTCAGCAGCGCTCGTTCCAGCTCGGCCAGCGTCTGCGCGTCGACGGCCGCGTCGTCGCCGAGCTGGCGCGCCAGCATGTCTAGGTCGACGTCGTCCATGCTGGCACCGGCGTAGCTCTGCGACAGCGCCTCGGCCAGCTGCTCGAGCTCGGCGATGTCCTGCAACGCCTGGGTCCCCTCGCCCATGCCCAGCGGATCGTCGCCGGAGAACCGCGACGAGCCGGTCCAGTCTTCGCCGGGCCGTGCGGCCTGCAGGTGCGCGTCGAGCCGGTTCAGCGCGTTCATCAGCGACGGCGAGCCGAAAGCCTGCTGCGCCAACGCATCCAGTTCGGCGCGCTGATCGGGATTCAGGGAGTTGCGGAACCGCTGCGCGGCCGCGGCCCGCTTGGCCAGCGAGTCGAGCAACTCCTCGACGTTGCGCGGGTTCTCGGGGAAGAACTCGCCGTGCTTGGCCATGAAGTCGTCGAAATCTTGTTGGGTGTCTTCGCCTTTGGCGTGCTTGTCCAACAGATCGTTGAGGTCGTCGAGCATCTCGTTGACCCGCTGCCGGTCTTCGTCGGTGGCATTCTCGAGGGCCTGCTTCATGCCGGCGAAGCGCTGGTCGAGCATCTCGCGGCCGAGCAGATCCTTGATCTGCTCGTACTTTTCGCGCGCTTCCCCGCTGCGCCATTGGTAGTCGGCCAGCTCTTGGACGGCCTTAGCCGGCGACGGTGGCAGGTTCTCCAGCTGCAGCTCAGAGAACCGCGCGTCGTCGTCGAGCGCGCGGGCCAACTCTTTGCGTTCGGCGAGCACAGCCTCGTCCAGCAGCCGCTTGACCTCCTGCAGCGTGCCGTCAAGGTTGTTGCGTTGCAACAACTCTCGACGGCGCCGGTTAGCCTCGGCGGCCAGCTGGTCGGTGCCGCGCATGTTCTTGCTGCCGCGCCGCACCAACT
Source organism: Candidatus Sericytochromatia bacterium (assembly GCA_050262635.1). GTDB lineage: Bacteria > Actinomycetota > Actinomycetes > Mycobacteriales > Mycobacteriaceae > Mycobacterium. The sequence goes on from JBLNEK010000267.1 coordinate 16,163, forward strand.
CCGAGAGCGCACGCCTCGGCGAGCTGCCCTCCATCACGTCACGACCGATCTGCTCCAGCGCATCACGCAGATCCACCGGCGGCGCCAACGGATCTGGCCCACCGGTGTAGGCGGAGTAACGGGACGCCCGGCCCCGGCCACGCGCAGGTCTAGCCATACACGGTTTCCCCGTCGCCGCTCACCTTGTCGATCCGCTTGGCCAGATACAGGGCTTCCAGGGCCAATTCGATTGCGGCGGCGCGCTGTCCCTCGGTGGTGGCACCCAAGCGCTGCTGGATCTTGGCGACCGCGGGCACCTCGGGCAGCGCGGCGAGAACCTCCCGCGCGGACACCCGCTCGCCGGTGGTGACGGGGGAACCGTGCTCCACCGCGGCGACGATCGGCCCGACGTCGATGCCGCCCAACAACTTCTGAGCAGTGTCGGCCGTGGCCCTGCGCAGCAGGTGCTCGAGAACCGCCTGCTCACGGCCCTCCTCGCCGGACTCGAACTCTAACTTCCCGCGCAGCACGTCGATCACGTTGCCGAGGTCGACCACCCGCGCCACGGCCTCGTCCTCGCCCAGCACGGCGGACCGGTGGCGGGCTGATGCGGCGACAGTCTCGGCGGCCGCGATCGCGAACCGCGCGGAGACGCCGGAGCGCTGGTCGATCGACCGTGACTCGCGCAGGTAGCGGGCGAAGCGGGCGAGGATCTGCAGCAGGTACTCGGGAACCTCGGCGGCCAGGTGCGCCTCCTGACTGATCACGCCCACCTCGGCATCGAGTTCCAATGGGTAGTGCGTGCGGATCTCGGCACCGAACCGGTCCTTGAGCGGGGTGATGATCCGCCCGCGGTTCGTGTAGTCCTCCGGGTTCGCACTGGCGACGACGAGCACGTCGAGCGGGAGCCGCAACGTGTAGCCGCGGACCTGGATGTCGCGCTCCTCCATCACGTTGAGCATCGAGACCTGGATCCGCTCGGCAAGGTCGGGAAGCTCGTTGACGGCCACGATCCCGCGGTGAGCGCGCGGGATGAGGCCATATGCGATCGTCTCCGGGTCACCCAGGCTTCGGCCTTCGGCCACCTTGATCGGGTCGATGTCGCCGACGAGGTCTGCGACGCTGGTGTCGGGGGTGGCCAGCTTCTCGGTGTAGCGCTCGCTGCGGTGCCGCCATGCGACGGGCAGGTCGTCACCGGACTCGGCAACCCGCCGGATCGACTCCGGGGTGATCGGTGTGTACGGATGCTCGCCAAGCTCAGCGCCGGCTATCACCGGTGTCCACTCGTCGAGCAACCCTTCCAGGGACCGCAGCAGCCGCGTCTTGCCCTGCCCGCGTTCGCCCAGCAGCACGATGTCGTGCCCGGCGATCAGGGCCCGCTCCAGTTGCGGCAGGACGGTGTCGTCGAAACCGAAGATGCCGGTCCACACGTCGCGGCCCTCGGCCAGAGCGGCGAGAAGATTTTCGCGAATCTCCTGCTTGACTCCGCGCTCCCGGTGCCCCGACGCGCGCAGTTCCCCCAGGGTCCGCGGAAGATCGTTAGGTTGGGTCACCACACCACGCTACTGCGTGTTCGCGCCTGCTTCCCGGTCACGGTAAGGTGCCTTCTTTGCTGTTTCGGCTCTCACGCGGAGCCGAGCGTCGGTATCGTTTTTGGTGTCCGTCATCAATTCGTCCGGGGGGGACAGGTGGGTGAGCTGATGAGTCGTGCAGGTAGGAGATGTTTCGCCCTGCCGTGCGTTCGGGTAAATCCAGGCATGCGTTTGCTAAACCTCAAGAGCGCGCTTGCAGCGCTGACAATCGCGGCGATGGCGCTGGTCGGGACCGCGGTGCCCGGCGTGGCTGCCGTGACGTCGACGACGCTGGACGTGGCCTCGGTGTCACCGAAGGCGGGAGAAACGGTCGGCGTGGCCGCAACGGTGACAGTGACGTTCGCCACGCCGGTGGCGAACCGCGCCGCCGCAGAGCGGTCGTTCTCCGTCGACGCGCCGAACGCCCCGTCCGGGCAGTTCTCATGGCCGGACAACAGGACGCTGGAATTCAAGCCCGACACGTACTGGCCGGCGCACAGCGTGATCCCGCTGTCGGTGGGCGGGTTCAAGACCGACATCACCACCGGCTCGGTGGTCCGGGGCGTGGCCGACATTTCGGCGCACACGTTCACGGTCAGTATCGACGGCGAGTTGGCCCGGACGATGCCGGCGTCGATGGGTAAGCCCAGCCGTCCGACGCCGACCGGTAATTTCAGCGCTCTGTCGAAAGAACGCACCGTCGTGATGGACTCGCGAACGATCGGAATTCCCCTGAGCGATCCGGAGGGCTACAAGCTCACCGTCAGCTACGCCGTGCGGATCAACGGTGGTGGGGTGTACGTGCACTCGGCGCCCTGGTCGGTGGACTCGCAGGGATACGCGAACGTCAGCCACGGCTGCATCAACCTGAGTCCCGACAACGCCGCGTGGTACTTCAACACCGTGCATATCGGCGACCCGGTGATCGTCCAGGCGTAGCGGACACTTTCCGCGGGGCTGCTCTCGGTCGCGACACGTAAACGTTGGCGACGACACGCCGATTCGGGTCGCCAACGTTTATGTCTCGAACCGGGGCCGGCGCGGGTCAGTGCGCGAAATGCCTTGCCCCGGTGAGGTATAGCGTCACGCCCGCTGCCGCTGCCGCCGCGGTGACGACGTCGTCGCGCACCGAACCACCGGGGTGCACGATCGCCTTGACGCCGGCTGCCGCCAACGTCTCGAGCCCGTCGGGAAACGGGAAGAACGCGTCGGACGCAGCGACAGCACCGGGCACCCTGTCTCCGCCGCGCTCGACCGCCAGCCGCGCCGCGTCGACGCGGTTCACCTGACCCATCCCCACCCCGACGGTCGCGCCGTTCTTGACGACGACTATCGCGTTGGACTTCACCGCGCGGCAACTGCGCCACGCGAACTTCAGATCGGCCAGCGTGCCCGGGTCCGCCGGCGACCCCGCGGCCAGCGTCCAGTTCACCGGGTCGTCGCCGGAATCGTTCAGCGCGTCGCGCTCCTGCAGCAGCACGCCGCCCGACACCTGCTTGAACTCGAGCCCGCCGACCATCGGCTCCGACGCGACCAGCACGCGAATGTTCTTCTTGCGCGCCAACACTTCCACCGCGCCGTCTTCGTACGCGGGGGCGATGATCACCTCGGTGAAGATGTCCGCGACGGTCTCGGCCATCTCCACCGAGACCGTCGTGTTGGCGGCAATCACGCCACCGAACGCACTCACCGGATCGCAATCGTGGGCTTTGCGGTGGGCGTCGGCCACGGAAATCGACGAGACCGCGATGCCGCACGGGTTGGCGTGTTTGATAATCGCCACGCAAGTCTCCTCATGGTCGAACGCCGCACGCCACGCGGCGTCCGCATCGGTGAAATTGTTGTAGGACATCTCTTTTCCGTGCAGCTGCTCAGCCTGCGCCAGGCCGGGCCACCACGAATCGTCGACGTAAAGCGCTGCCCGCTGGTGCGGGTTCTCGCCGTACCGCAGCACCGCCGAGCGCCGCCACGTCCCGGCGAACCACGGCGGCAACGGCTCGTCACCCGAGGCCAGTACCGACTCCATCCACGTCGCCACCGCCACGTCGTACTCCGCGGTGTGCCGGAACGCCAACGCCGCCAGCGTCTTTCGTTCATCGAGCGTGAAGCCGCCGGAGCGCACCGCGGCAAGCACACCGTCATAACCGAGTGGATCGGTGACGACGGCGACGCTGGGGTGGTTCTTCGCTGCCGCGCGCACCATCGCGGGGCCGCCGATGTCGATCTGCTCGACGCACTCGTCGATGTCGGCCCCCGACTCCACCGTCTCGGTGAACGGGTACAGGTTCACCACCACCAGGTCGAAGGGTGCGATCTGATGCTTCTGCAACGCCGCGACGTGGTCGGGTTTGCGGGTGTCGGCGAGTAACCCGGCGTGCACCATCGGATGCAGCGTCTTGACCCTGCCGTCGAGAATCTCCGGAAAGCCGGTGACGAACTCGACCGGTGTCACCGGAATACCGGTCTCGGCAATGGTTTTCGCGGTGGAACCCGTCGAGACGATGTCGACGCCCGTCTCGTGCAGGCCGCGGGCCAGGTCGAGCAGACCGGTCTTGTCGTACACGCTGATCAGCGCGCGTTGGATCGGCCTGCGACCGTACTGTCCCGTCATCCGATGGTTGCCTTTCGTCCGATCCACGTCACGCCGCGAGTGGCGACGTCGGCGATCACCTCTGCCAGAAGCCGTCTTTCGACGATCTTGATCCGTTCATGAAGACGCGCCTCGTCATCGTCGTCACGCACGGCGACCGCCTCCTGCGCCAGAATCGGCCCGGTGTCGGTCCCGGCGTCGACGAGATGCACTGTGCAGCCGGTAATCTTGACGCCGTAGCCCAGCGAGTCGGGCACTGCGTGGGCGCCCGGGAAGGCCGGCAACAACGCGGGATGGGTGTTGAGGATACGTCCCATGTATCGCGAGAGGAATTGCGGGCCAAGAATTTTCATGAACCCGGCGGACACGATCAGGTCAGGTGCGTGTTCTGCGGTGGCCTCGGTGATCGCGGCGTCCCAGGCGGCGCGGTCCGCGTAGTCCGGCAGGCGAACGCTGTACACGGGGATGTCGGCGGCCTTGGCGATGTCGACGGCGGGGCAGTCGCGGTCGACGCCGACGGCCACGACACGGCCGGGATAGTCGCCGACGGCCGCGTCCAGCAGTGACGCCAGCAGCGATCCCGTCCCCGAAGCCAGCACGACGAGCCGTGCCGGTGCGGTGGGTGGCACACGGAGCGGCTGTTGCACGCTGGCAGCCTAATCGGCGCGATCGATGTCTTCGTCACCAACCGCGGGCGGGCCGATGACGTCCGTGTCCGCTTCGGGGCCGGTCTGGGCCGGCTCACGCTCCGGCTCGGCCGGTTCAGGCTCTGGCTCGACCGCTTCAGGCTCGACGGGTTCCCTGCGAGGCCGCGGACGCCGGACGACGCCGCCGGCCATCGCCACGGTCAGGCCGCCGACGCCTGCGAACCACAGGAACACCGCCGGCACGAATGTGCTCTGCTCGACACCGACGTCGCCGAAATTGCCGAGCCGCCCTCCGGCCGCGTAGCCGACCAACGCCATCGCGATCGTCGCGAGGACGGCGGCCACCGCGAGCTTCGCGAAGGCCGCCCATGCGGGCAGCGGGCGGCGGGCGCACTGCTGACCGAGGGCGACACCGGCTGCGGCCGCGGCAATCAGCCAGATCACCCAGATCGGGCCCAGCGGGGGTGTGGGCGCGGCCGCCAGTATGGGCAGCGCTGGAATGTCCCCGCCGAACACGGTGAACGCGCTGAACGTTGCGACTCCGATGTGGGCACTCGAGCCCACCGCCACCGCGGCCGTCCCGACGATCACGTTGGGCAGGTAGAGCAGTGACAGCAGCGTGAGGCTGAACTGCCCGAACAGCGAGTCGGTGATGGAGTACAGCTCGTGCATCGTGGCCCAGTGCACGATCAGCGACAGCGCGGTGATGGCACCCGACAACCCCAGCAGCGCCAGCACGCCGGCCGCTGCTGCGCGAACGGAGTCCAGCAGCCACAACGGGAGCGACCACGTCTGCAGCAGCCGTGGACCGACCCGCGACCCCACGCCCACGGCGGCGCCGATGCCGTGCACCGCCAGGACGCCGCCGAACGCCCGCAGCGCATTCGGCGTCTGCAACTCCGTCAGCACCGACGCCGCGTCGTGAATCACGGCCAGCGCGATCGCCGTCATCAACAGCGGACCGCCAAGCGCCGACGCGACGATCCAGCGGATCACGAACCACGAGCCGCTCACCGGTGTCGCGCGGCCGGTGGTGCGCGCGGTGCCCCACACCATCGCGAGCACCGGCAGCAGCGGCATGACCGACAGCTCGCGCCCGCCGATGGTGACCGGAACCTGGTGCACCCCGAGCCACATGCTCGCGATCGCGCCCAGCGCGCCGGTCATGTCGCTGTTGGCGGCGACCAGCTGGATGAGCACCACCGCGGCGATCACCAGCAGGGCGACGAGAGAGGGGCCGAACGCAACCGTCAGAAGGTCCCGCGCCTGGCGCGGGCCCGCCGCCCCGCTGGGACCCGCCAACGGCCTAGCAGCCACGCCTTTCTATGACGGCGGCGGGCCGGACGGCGACGACGACTGGTCCTGGGTCGGCACCTGCTGGGTGCGCGCCTCGTGCTGCGCAGAGTGCTGCTGCTCCTGCGGTGCCGACGAGCTCGGTGGCTGCGCATAGGTGGGGAAGCCCGTGGGCGGCGTCGGCGGGCTGGAGTCCTGACCGTGGGCGGAGAAGCCGCTGGTGGAGGGGGCTTGGCCCGGGCCGCCGGGGTAGCCGCCGTACTGCGAGTAGCCCGGTTGCCTGATTGTCTGCGTGGGTTGCGACGACGGCGGCGGCTGCTGCTGCGACGCCGCGTGCTGTGGCGGGGCCGAGAGCTGCTGTGGCTGCCCGTAGTACCCGCCGCTGTACTGCTGCTGGTAGGGGTCGTACTTCGGCCGCGGCGCCGGCGGCGAGATGACACCGGCCTCCAGCAGTAGCGCCCCGATCGCGGCGATGGTCTGCAGCGCCGACACGACGACGATCGCGATCAGCGCCCAACCCGCCGCGTCGGCGTTCTCGATCAAATCCCAGATGACAAGGAGGAAGCCGACGACCGCGGTGGCCGTGACGACCGCGGTGTAGTTGCCCTGCTTCGGTAACAGCGCGACGACGGCGAACACCCCGGCGAACAGGATCGCGATGATGGCCAGGCTTGTCGCGCCCGTTCCGGACGCACCGGCCTTCCACACCGGCCCGAATGTCAGCAGGTACGCGGCGAGCCCCAGCACCGCCACGGCGCCGAGCAGATAGACCGGCAGCTTGCTCGGGCCATCTTCTTTGGCGTGTTGCGTGCTCGGCGCGTAGGGCCCGGAGTGCTGCGCGCCCGGGTAGCCGGGCCCCCCAGATGAGTAGGTCATAGCCTCTCCTGTGCTGTTGGCGGCGTCCGTTCGGTAACCGGACCCACGCTAGCGCACCGATCTGAGATGAGGCACTCGCCTGCGGCCGGGCGCCGTGCCCGGCGCCGCGTCACGTGGACGCCCGGGCCGGTTCTGCGGCCGAATCACGTTCGGCCGCTTCGAGTTCACAGCGCACGGCGCGTTGCCCGGTACGGCTCAACTTCATCTCGTGCCTCTCTCGCGAGCGCGGGCGCGGAATAGGATTCCCGACCCGCGCTTTGTGCGATGTGGCGTCTGCTCGCCAAGGGCCCGGGGACGCCCACCCCCGCCTTGCGGCTGCGGACTGGAACACGTTCTAATTCTGGGCATGGATTACGGGCTCGTTCTGTTCACCAGTGACCGCGGCATCACCCCGGCAGCGGCCGCGAAGCTCGCCGAAGACCACGGTTTCAAGACGTTCTACGTGCCCGAGCACACGCACATCCCGGTCAAGCGGGAGGCCGCACATCCGACGACGGGCGATGCGTCGCTGCCCGACGACCGCTACATGCGGACCCTGGACCCGTGGGTGAGCCTCGGCACGGCCTGTGCGGTGACGTCGCGGATCCGGCTGTCGACGGCGGTCGCGCTGCCGGTCGAGCACGACCCGATCACGCTGGCGAAATCGATTGCGACACTTGACCATCTCTCCGGCGGGCGGGTGAGCCTCGGCGTCGGGTTCGGTTGGAACACCGACGAACTCGCCGACCACGGGGTCCCGGCGGGCCGTCGCCGCACCGCGTTGCGCGAGTACCTGGAGGCAATGCGGGCGCTGTGGACGCAGGAGGAAGCTGAATACGACGGGGAGTTCGTCAAGTTCGGGCCCAGCTGGGCGTGGCCCAAGCCGGTGCAGTCGCACGTCCCGGTACTCGTCGGAGCCGCCGGGAACGAGAAGAACTTCAAGTGGATCGCCCGCAGCGCCGACGGCTGGATCACCACGCCCCGCGACTTCGACATCGACGAACCGGTCCGGCTTCTTCGGGACGTGTGGGCCGCGGCCGGCCGCGACGGCGTGCCACAGATCGTCGCACTGGACTTCAAGCCCGTGCCCGAGAAACTGGTCCGCTGGGCCGAGATCGGCGTCACGGAGGTGCTGTTCGGGTTGCCCGACCGCAGCGAGGACGAGGTGGCCGCATACGTCGAGCGGCTCGCCGGCAAGCTGGCAGCCGTCGTCTAGAGGTCACGCAGGACCGAGCGCGCCAGCTCCGCCGTCGCCGACGGCGTCTTGCCCACGTTCACGCCTGCGGCTTCCAGCGCTTCCTTCTTGGCGGCCGCGGTTCCGGACGACCCGGAAACGATCGCTCCGGCGTGGCCCATCGTCTTGCCTTCGGGGGCGGTGAATCCCGCGACGTAGCCCACGACCGGCTTGGACACGTTGGCCTTGATGTAGTCGGCCGCACGCTCCTCGGCATCACCGCCGATCTCGCCGATCATCACGATCAGCTTCGTGTCCGGGTCCTTCTCGAACGCCTCGATCGCGTCGATGTGCGTCGTGCCGATCACCGGGTCGCCGCCGATTCCGATGCACGTGGAGAAGCCGAAATCATTGAGTTCGTACATCATCTGGTAGGTCAGCGTGCCTGACTTCGACACCAGCCCGATCGGCCCGGTGCCGGTGATGTTGGCCGGGGTGATGCCGGCGAGCGCCTCCCCCGGCGTGATGATCCCGGGACAGTTCGGCCCGATGATCCGCGTCCTGGCTCCGTGATCGAGATTGTATTGCCACGCAAAAGCGGTGTCCTGCACAGGGATTCCCTCGGTAATCACCACGAGCAGACCGATCTCGGCGTCGATCGCCTCGATGATCGCGTCCTTGGCGAACTTCGGTGGCACGAAGACGACGGACACGTCGGCGCCGGTCTCCTTCATCGCCTCGACAACGGTGCCGAACACCGGGAGCTCGATGTCGTTGTCGCTGCGGTCCTTGTGGCTGACGGTGGTGCCGGCCTTGCGGGCGTTCACTCCGCCGACCAACTGCGTTCCCGCCTTCAGCATCCGCGCGGTGTGGCGGGTCGCCTCGGCCCCGGTGATGCCCTGGACGATGACCTTGCTGTCCTTGTTCAAAAAGATCGACATCCCAAGTCCTTTCAGGCGCTCGCGGCCATCTCGGCGGCCTTGTCGGCGGCTCCGTCCATCGTGTCGATTTCAATCACCAGCGGGTGGTTGGCCTCGGCCAAGATGCGCCGGCCCTCGTCCACGTTGTTGCCGTCGAGCCGGACGATCAACGGCTTGGTCGCGGCGTCACCGAGGATTTTCAGGGCGTTGACGATGCCGTTGGCCACCTCGTCGCACGCGGTGATCCCGCCGAACACGTTCACGAACACGCTCTTGACCTGCTCGTCGCACAGCACCACATCCAGTCCGGCGGCCATGATCTCCGCCGACGCGCCGCCGCCGATGTCAAGGAAGTTGGCCGGCTTGACGCCGCCGTGCTTCTCCCCGGCGTAGGCGACCACGTCCAGCGTCGACATCACCAGCCCTGCACCGTTTCCGATTATTCCAACCTGGCCATCGAGCTTGACGTAGTTGAGGTCGTGCTCCTTGGCCTTCAGCTCGAGCGGGTCGGTGGCCTCACGGTCCTCGAACTCGGCGTGGTCGGGGTGGCGGAAGTCGGCGTTCGCGTCGAGGGTGACCTTGCCGTCCAGCGCCAGGATCTGGTCGTCGGGCGTACGCACCAGAGGGTTCACCTCGACCAGCGTCGCGTCCTCGGCGACGAACATCTCCCACAGCTTCAAAATGGTCACCGCGGCGGTGTCGAGCACCTCTTCGGGCAGGTGGCCCTGCTCGGCGATCGACCGCGCGAACTGCTGGTCCACGCCTTTCACCGCGCTGACGGGCACCTTCGCCAGCCGGTCCGGCTTGGTGGCGGCCACCTCCTCGATCTCCATGCCGCCCTCGACCGAGCACATCGCCAGGTAGGTGCGGTTCGCGCGGTCGAGGAGGAAGGACACGTAGTACTCCTCGGCGATGTCGCTGGCCTCGGACACCAGCAGCTTCTTGACGATGTGGCCCTTGATGTCCAGGCCCAGGATGTTCTTCGCGTGGGTGTAGGCGTCTTCGGGGGTCGCGGCGTACTTCACGCCGCCCGCCTTGCCGCGCCCGCCGGTCTTGACCTGTGCTTTGACCATCACCGGCTTGCCGATCTCCTCGGCGATCGCGCGTGCGTCGTCGGCGCTGGTGGTCACCCGGCCGGGGGTCGTAGGCACGTTGTGCTTGGCGAACAGCTCCTTCGCCTGGTACTCGAAAAGATCCATGGGCTCACTGTCTGTCGGCGGTGATTTCCGGGGCTCGCTCGGGGGGAACTTTATCGACACGCGTCGCAGCGGTCCGCACCGCGTACCATCTGTGGGTCGATCTCACCGGCAGCCCACAGTGATACAAGTCACAAATCCCGCCTCGGTTTGCCTCAACCGTCGGGCGTTGGTTAACGTCCTCCGGAGCCAGATAACGTTTCGGTCACGGCGGAAAGGTCTTTCAGGTTGGCGCGTCACCGTTTGTCCCGATCCTCGACCGGGAATTCGACGAACGCTCGCAGCCGCTGGTTTGACCCCGAAGACACCGAAGTCACCGACATCATCCCGTTCAACGAGTTCGGCAGCCTCGACGACCTCGACTTCCTGGACAACTCCGCATTCGACGCCGACTCGCAGGTACTGCGGGCGCCCGAGCTCGACGACCTGAACGACACCGACAACTTGCCGCCTCTGCGGCTGGCGGTGCCCTGCGAGTTCCAGTCCGACCCCGCCGACGTCACCGACGCCCCCGCGCGGCGCGGACAGCACCGCAAGGAGCCGGCCGGTGTGGTCAAGGGCCGGCTGCTGATCGCGGCGATGGCCACCGGCGCCGCCGCCGCGGCCGCCCACTCGGCGGTGCAGTCGTCCGATACGAAGTCCAGCGAAACCGTGCTCGCCGCCGACAGCTCCGCGATGCAGGGCGGCGCGACAATCGAAAGCACAAGCAGCGGTGTACAACTGGTGTCCGTGGCGCCCGCGGCGAACTGGTCGTTGCACAACGAGGAGCTGGCCAGGGGCGTGGCGTTCGCGCAGGAGCGCGCCGACCGCGAGGCACGGCTGTCTCGGCCGTTATTCGTCAAGCCGACCACCGGCATCTTCACGTCCGGGTTCGGGTATCGCTGGGGTGTGCTGCACGGCGGCATCGACATCGCGAACTCGATCGGCACGCCGATCCTGGCCGCTTCCGACGGCGTCGTGATCGACGCGGGCCCGGCGGCCGGCTTCGGCATGTGGGTGAAGCTGCGCCACTCCGACGGCACCGTGACGCTGTACGGGCACGTCAACACCATCACGTGCAGCATCGGCCAGCGGGTGATGGCGGGCGATCAAATAGCGACCATGGGCAACCGCGGCAACTCAACGGGTCCGCACCTGCACTTCGAGGTGCTGCTCAACGGCACCCAGCGCACCGACCCGGCGCCGTGGCTGGCCGCCCGGGGCATCAGCGTAGGGTCGTTGACCGGCTGACCCGTTGTCTTCCGAAGAGCCACCCAACGAAAGCTTCCGCGAGCGCTCCGAGGGCACCGCTGATGAGCCGCACACCAGCATCATCCGTCGCCACCCGACCGGCCCCATCCCCGAACCACTGAGCGACGACACCCGCACCAGCATCATCCGCAGAGCACCCGTTGCGGACGAGTCCGCCACCGGCATCATGCGGCCGGCGCCTCAGCGGATTCCCAGCCCACCCCGCCCGCCGAGCAACCTCACCGCGGTCGCGGCGTCGACGGTCAGCATTCTCAGCGGGTGGGCGACCGCGGTGGTGGCCACCGAGCTGATCAGCGGCTGGTGGCACACCGACCGGCTGTTCTGTGCGGGCGTCGGCTTTCTGACGGCGGTGTTCGGCGCCTCCACGATCGCCGGCGTGGTCGGGTTGCTGCTGCGCCGGCGCGTGGGCATCTTCCTGTCTTTAGTGGCCGCGGTGCTGGCGCTGCTGATCTTCTCGGGCATCTTCATCGCGGGCGCGCGGATGGCCGGGGTGGTCTACGCGTTGCCGGTGCTGCCGGTGACGACCATCGCGCTGGCGCTGGCGCCGCCCACCTGGCGCTGGACGCGCGGGTCCACCTCGAATGGTGAGTTGTGACACGGCATTTCTCGAAAAACTGTGCCATAACGGGGCACCCCGGGGTCAGAGCTTCTGCAATGGCGCGTGGTTGTGCATCAGCTTGACCCGGCCCGCGCTGCCGAAGTCGATCAGCGACATCGCCGACTCGCCCACCCCTGACACCTCCTCGACGCGGCCCAGGCCGTACTTGTCGTGGCTGACCCGGTCCCCCGGCTCGAGCACCAGCAGCGGCCGCTTGCCCATACCCGAGCGGGTGGGTGACGAGCGCGGCGTGCCGAACCGGCCCGCGCCGCTGACCGGCGCACTGCGGGCGGGCGCCAGATCGGTGCGCCGCCAGTCGATGAGATGCTGCGGAATCTCGCGCAGAAAGCGCGATTCCGGGTTCATCATCG
>JBLNEK010000268.1:0-6488 GCA_050262635.1 Candidatus Sericytochromatia bacterium
ATAGTTCTGCTCCAGTGTGTAAGCAGAAGGCATCTGCTTTCCTGTTTGCTGAACAGCGGTAAGCTGTGGTCCCTTCTTGTAGAATACAGAGATCCATAAGTCGGCATCCAGTGCCCATGTACGCACCGGCCACGGCCCCGCCGACTGCCAGCGCCTCGCTCACCCTGCCCCAGCAGCCCGCGATTCCGGCCGCCGCGCCGATGAACTCTCTGGTGGGCACCGTGCCGCAGGGCCAGCTCAACCTGCCCGCATCGGTTCCGGTCGCGCCGCTGCTGAGCCAGCTCGGCCTGCCCGGCAACCTCAGCGGTCTCGCGATCCCGAACCTGGGCGCGAATCCGATCTCGCCCATCACGGCGCCGGCGGCACCCGGACAGCCCGGACTGCCGCCCAACCTCAACCCTTTCTCGGCGCTTCCTTGATGGGCAGACTGCGCGCCCGCCGTGAGCAGAACGGCGGGCGCGCAGTGCATTTCACGGTAAGTTCGCCAGGTGGATGAGCGAGAGTACACGCAGCGCGACGGGCTCGGCCTGGCTGAACTGGTGGCTGCCGGAGAAGTGCAACCCGCCGAACTTCTGCGGACCGCCCAGGCGCGTGCCGACCGGTTCAACCCCGAGATCAACGCGATCTGCGCCCGCCTGGACCAGCGCGCCGAGCAGCGGCTGAGCGCTGACCTGCGGGGGCCGTTCGCCGGTGTGCCGTTTCTGCTCAAGGACCTCCACCAAAACCTGGCCGGGACCACCACAACGGACGGGTGCCGCGCACTGGCCAACCGCACGGTGTTCGACACCAGCACGGTCGTGCAGCGCTGGCTCGACGCCGGTGTGGTGATCTTCGGCAAGACCAACACCCCGGAGTTCGGCGCGAAGGGCGTCACCGAACCCGACCTCTTCGGCCCGGCGCGCAACCCGTGGGATCTCGACCGCACGCCCGGCGGCTCCTCGGGCGGTGCCGCGGCCGTCGTCGCGGCGGGCATCATCCCGGTGGCGGGCGCCAGCGACGGCGGCGGCTCGATCCGCATCCCCGCCGCATGCACCGGTCTGGTGGGGCTGAAGGCCGGGCGCGGGCTGATTCCCAACGGCCCCGACGCCAGCGACCCGCTGAACGGGCAAGCCACCCACGGCGTGATCTCACGGTCGGTGCGCGACACGGCGGCGATGCTCGACGTCCTCGCCGGTCCCGACGAGGTGTCGGCGTTCGCGCCCGCCACGCCCGAGCACTCCTACCTCGACGACCTCGACCGCCCGCCGGAGCGGCTGCGGATTGGGTTTACCACCTACTCGGCGATCCGCGGCTCGGCGCATCCCGAGGCCACCCGCGCGGTCGAGGCGGCTGCTGCGCTGCTGACTGATCTCGGCCACGACGTCGAGGAAGTCCCGCCGGCGTGGGACGATCAGCAGCTCGCTCGTGACTTCCTGGCGGTCTGGTTCGTGAACCAGGCGATCGAGGTCGCGCGGATCAAAGCCGAAATCGGCGCCGACGACGACGGTTTCGAGCAGGACACCCGGATGATGGCCGCACTGGGCCGGGCGGTGGGCGGCATCGAGTTGCAGGAGGCTCAGGAGCGCCGGCACGACCACATCGCCGGGCTGGCCCAGCTTCATGCCAGCCATGACCTTCTGATGACGCCCACGCTCGGCGAGCCGCCGATCCGCGTCGGCTCACTCGATCTCCCGGCGCTGCTGCGACGCCTGGCAGACGGGTTCATTCGCACCCGCACTGTCCGGCTCCTGCAGTTGACGGGCATCGCGGACCAGATCATCCAGCGCAACCTCGGCTGGGTGCCCTACACGCAACTGGCCAACATCACCGGTCGGCCGGCGATCAGCCTGCCGTTGCACTGGACCCCGTCAGGCCTGCCGATGGGCGTCCAGTTCGTCGCGCCATTGAACGGCGAACGGCTGTTGCTTCGTCTGGCCCGCCAGCTCGAGCTCGCCGCACCATGGGCGCAGAAGCGGCCGAAGCAGTTCAGCTAAGTCGTTGCGCAGCAGGTGATTTCCATGCTGTCGGCATCGGGGCGGCGACGTTCACGTTCACGTACCCGCGCTCGGGATTGCGGATGTAGTCGAGGTAGGACTTGTGCAGTGTCCTCAGCAGCCGAGACTAATCGCGGTGACCCACACACTCAGGAAAGCCACCATAAGGCCGAAGCACGCCAGGTGGTCGACGAGGATCGACCGGGCCAGCCGGCTCTGCACTGCGACGGTGTCCTCGCGCCGTCCGAGTCGCACGGCATGGGGCACTGTGCGAGTCAGGGCCAGCACGATCGGACCACCGGCCAACAACCCGGCCGCGGCGATCAGCCACCACGGGGCGTGACCGGACGCCACACGAATGGCCACCGCGATCACCAGTACTGCCATCACCGCCGCGATGAGTGCGCTCATCGGCCGCATGGTCGCCCTGTGGTAGTAGCCGGCGATCGAGGCGAGAACGGGCTCCGGCAGCTCGCTGCCCGCACGGCGGTACGCGAGCACCTGGGTGTCGAAGATCAGGTCCATCCACAGCACGGCCAGCAAGAAGCCGGCGCAAATAGCCGGCGCCACTGCCACCCCCGTCACCTGCGCGACATCGCGTTGACCGCGTAGCGCGTCAGCGCCGCCCATCCGACGGCCGCCACCGTGCGCAGCGAGCTTGCGCGTCTGCGTCCGTCCGGCGCGTCGACTCGAAGCACCGGCCAGCCGTGCCGTGCGGCCGCTGCGGCCAATCCGGGTCGCGGGTTCACCGGTCGGGGGTTACCGACCGCCGACATCAGCGGGATGTCCTCGTCGCCGTCCGCGTAGAAATAACTGTGCTGCAGATCAATACCATCCGCCACGCACAGGTCTTTGACCGCGACCGCCTTCTGCGACCCCCACACGACGGGCCGGACGATCCCGCCCGTGAGCGCACCGCGCTCGTCGACTTCGAAGTGGTTGCACACCACCCGGGAGATCCCCAGGAACCGGGCGACCGGCTCGGCGTGGATGGTCAGCGCCGACGAGCTCATCACCACGGTATGGCCGCGTTCTTGGTGCGCCGCAACGATTTCGCGCATGTGCGGATAAACCCGTGCCGCCACGTGACGGGTGAACAGCTGCTCGCCCAGCTCGTCGAGCTCGTGGAGCAACTCGCCGCGCAGATAGCCCGCCGCCCGAACCAGCAGCCGTTCGAACTGCATGCGCCCGAACCGGTAGCGCAGCGACGCCTCGAGGATGCCCGTCACTTCACCGAAGCGAGCCTGGCCCCTCCGGATCCGGTCGCCGGCGTGAACCGTGGCAGTGAACCCGGACACCAGCGTGCCGTCGAGGTCGAAGAACGCGCCGATACGCGGCCCCTCCGGACCCGCGGCGATCTCCGAAACGGGATCTGACAACCAAGCCTGCACTACTAGCACGGTAGCCCGTACCGGCTTGTTACCGTGCCGGTCATGGCCATCCGCGTAGTGCACATCGGGACGGGAAACGTCGGCTGGCTCGCCCTCACCGGCGTGATCACCAATCCCGCGTTCGAGCTGACCGGGCTGTGCGTGTCTTCGGATGCGAAGGTGGGCAAGGACGCCGGAGAACTGGCCGGGCTCGACACCACCACCGGAATCACAGCCACCAACGATCTCGACGCGCTGCTTGCCGACAAGCCGGACTGCGCGGTCTACTGCGCGATGGGCGACAACCGGCTGCCGCAGGCCATGGACGATGTCCGGCGCATCCTCGCCGCCGGCGTCAACGTCGTCGGCTCGGCGCCGGTGATACTGCAGTACCCCTGGCACGTCATGCCGGGCCAATACATCAAGCCGCTGGAAGACGCTGCACAGCAGGGGAATTCGAGTCTCTTTGTCAACGGCGTCGACCCGGGCTTTGTCACCGACCTGATCCCGCTCGCGTTCGCGCAGACCTGTCAGCGCATCGAGCAGGTGCGCTGCATGGAGATCGCCGACTACGCGACCTACGACGGCGCCACCGTGATGTTCGACGTGATGGGTTTCGGCAAGCCGCTCGACGAGGTGCCGATCCTGTTCCAGCCCGGTGTGCTGAGCATGGCGTGGGGATGCGCGATCCAGCAGCTCGCCGCCGGGTTGGGCATCGAGCTCGACGAGATCACCGACTCCTGCATCCGTGAGCCGGCCCCCGAGGCCTTCGACATCGCCGCGGGACACATCGAGAAGGGCACCGTCGCCGCGCTGCGCTTCGAGATCCGCGGCATGCGCGGCGGGCGTCCCGCGATCGCCGTCGAGCACACCACCCGGCTGCGTGAAGACCTGCGCCCGGACTGGCCGCAACCCGCGCAGCCCGGCGGGTCTTACCGCGTCGAGATCACCGGCGAGCCTTCGTACAAGGTCGACATCTGCCCGACGAGCACAAGAGGCGACCACAACCACGCCGCGATCGTCGCGGCCGCGGGTCGCATCGTCAACGCGATACCGGCCGTCGTCGCCGCCCCGCCGGGCATCCGGACGACCCTGGAACTTCCGCTGATCACCGGCAAGACGCTGTTCGCAACGCAGGAGGAGCCCGTCGACGCCTAGTTCCGTCACCGCCAAGCCGAAATGCAACAGGTTCTAGTTCCTCAGGTAGCGTGACCCGTCATGGGACGCGTGGATGACAAGGTTGCACTGATCAGCGGCGGCGCGCGGGGGATGGGCGCCGCGCATGCCCGGATGCTGGTGGCCGAGGGCGCCAAGGTGGTGATCGGCGACATCCTCGACGACGAGGGTAAGGCGCTGGCCGACGAACTCGGCGACGCGGCGCGCTACGTGCACCTCGACGTCACCGACCCCGAGCAGTGGAAGGACGCGGTGGCCACGGCCGTCGACGAGTTCGGCAAGCTCAACGTGCTCGTCAACAACGCCGGCACCGTCGCGCTGGGGCCGCTCAAGACGCACGACCTGAAGAAGTGGCAGCAAGTTCTCGACGTGAACCTGACCGGCACGTTCCTCGGCATGCAGGCCGTCATCGACCCGATGGAGGCTGCGGGCGGCGGCTCGATCATCAACATCTCGTCGATCGAGGGCCTGCGGGGCGCACCGTGGGTGCACGGCTACGTGGCGTCGAAGTGGGGGGTTCGCGGCCTGACCAAGTCCGCGGCGCTGGAGTTGGCGCCCCAGAAGATCCGGGTCAACTCGATCCATCCCGGGTTCATCCGCACGCCGATGACCAAGCATCTGCCTGACGACATGGTGATGGCGCCGATGGGACGGCCCGGCACACCCGATGAGGTGGCGACGTTCGTGCTGTTCCTCGCCAGCGACGAGTCCTCATTTGCCACCGGCGCCGAGTTCGTGATGGACGGCGGCCTGGTCGCCGACGTCCCGCACAAGCAGTTCTGATTCTCCCCTCTCTGCGAGCGTGCGGGTCTGTACGCCGACACGCCGGGAAAGTGCGTACAAGACTGCACGCTCGCCGAACGTCGACAGTGCGTTTAGTCGCACCGGCCGGCAAGGTACACAGCACAGCGATGACACGAGACCTGACCACAGTCGGCGCAATTCTGATGACGCCCGCCGAGGTGAATGCGTGCCTCGGCGCCGACGACGCGGCGTGGGCACGTTTCGCCGGCCACTGGGACGAGCTCGCGCCCGACCCGTACGCGGCGGAGTTGGGCACCCGACGCCTCCGGCGTTACGGCCACCTCCTTTTTCGCGACGGCGTCGGCGAGCCGATGCCCCACGGCGCGTTCGTGCAGCCGGAGAACTCCAACCCGCTCTACGTCGAGCGTGACCGCCACTTCGAGCCGCTGACCGAACCATTCGCGAATGATCCGCTGCTGCAAGCGATCCTGGACCTGCTGTGGCGGTTGGCGACGACGCTCGACGACCGCGCGGAGTGGAGTGTCAAGGTGACCCCGTTCCGCGTGCTGGCATCGGCGGACGGGCCCGGGCAGCCCACACCCGAAGGGCTGCACCGCGACGGCGTCACGCTCGTCACGTCGCTTCTGATTTGTCGTCGCAATGCCGTCGGCGGTGAGAGCACCGTGTTCGATCTCGACGGCAATAAGCTTGTCAGCACGACGCTGTCCGAACCGGGCACGCTGCTGCTGGGCGACGACCGCCGGACTCTGCACGGGGTGTCGCCGATTCGGCCGGTCGACCCGTCGCAGCCGGCGCAGCGCGACGTGCTGGTGATCACCTTCGCACCGACAAGCCAGTAGGGAAACCGTGCAGACCTTCCTGCCCTATCCGGGCTTCGGCGACACCGCCCGCGTGCTCGACCTCCGTCGCCTGGGTAAGCAACGGGTGGAGGCCATCCAGGTGCTGCGTGCGCTCACTGTCCCGGGCTACGGGTGGCGGCATCACCCCGCCGCGGCGATGTGGGCCGGCTATGAGGAAGCCTTGGTGCGCTACGGGTTGGACGTCTGCGCGACGTGGTGCGAACTCGGCCATGGCGACACCTGCGCGAAGTCCCTCGTCGCCGACCTCCACGCCGCGACTGGCCTCGAAACCGCGCGCACACAAACAGAACTCGGCGCGGCAGGGGAGCTGCCGCCGTGGCTCGGCGATGACGCGTTCCACCGTA
>JBLNEK010000269.1:0-12840 GCA_050262635.1 Candidatus Sericytochromatia bacterium
CACCGCAACGATCACAGTCGACGGATCAAGCGCAATCCCCAGCACCGACATGAGCAGCCTCCTCTGAACTGGACCTCAGGAGAGGATCCGCCCAGTTACCGCTCATGGCCTATCAGCTAACTTCCGGCGGTACCGCTTTCGATCTATGTCGTGAGCAGCACCGTCATGCGTTGTAGGTAGCGCACTTCGCTCCATCGCCGCGGCGGCAGGGGACGCAAGGTGCCGCAGACCGCCGAGACGACCGCTCCGCAAGTAGTTGGTCGACCACCCGCACGCCGACAAACCCGCTGCACCGCTGTGCCCGCATGACCCTGACGGTGCCGCGACCGACCGGCGTCAAAGCCGTTGGTGCGGATGGGGCTACCGCGCAGGCGCGGCAAGCCGCCGCCCTGGCACGGCTGATGGTGGCCGAAGCCGAGGCGCGGTTAGTGCTCGATTGGGATAGCCCGGCTGCGGCATGGGACTTAGTACAAAGCGGTGTACAAACTCGCCGTGCTGCGCGCCATGCGCCACAACCCGTGCGCTGGACTGTCGGCGGCGCTGAAGTTCCACAGCTCGCGCCCCACCTACGCGAGCCTGTGCGAAGACCACCTTCGCGCGGTCACACCGGGGAGCTCAAAACCCGTGCCCGTGCCCGTGGCCCCAATGCCCCCAGTGTCCCCAGCCGGGATTCCAGTCCACCCAGCCAGGGCCCTGTACGCACGCCGAGAAGACGTAGCCGTCCCAGCAGAGACCGCCACCACTACCGCTTGCCAGCAGCCGCTCGTCGTTGAAAAGGGGGGCCGGGCTCACCGGGCCGCTGCCCGGAGATCCGCTTTCTGTCTGTAGGACGCCGACACCCGCTGCACCCAGGCCGGTGAGGACAGCACCAAGCGTTACGACTTTCCAGTTGGCCGGTCGCTCCATGATGTCCTCCTCGCAGTCGCCTCTCGGCTTTCACTTCCAGTTTTGCGCCGGATGTGAACGCCGGCAAGACCAAAACGATTGGTATCTCACGTCCCGCTAGCGAGCCACGACATCGCAAGCTCAAGACGGGCGACGGTGTGCTCGGGCCACTGGTGCTGCTGCACCCGAAACGGTGTAGTCGCCAACCCGAACAGCGCGGCAGCGGTCCGCTGTCGGAGCTGCTTGGCCGGAACCCGATGCTCGGCGTGAGCGAGGACCGCGTCTTTGTAAGCAGGCGCCGTTTTCTGGCCTGTCGTGTCGAGAGCCAGGGTCGACAAGTGCGCGAGCAGCGTCGCCCACTCGTCGGATCGTTCTCCGGGCCCTGCGGCGTCAACATCGAGAACAGCTGTCACCCGGCCCTCTTCGACGAGAAGTTGGCCTTCATAAAAGTCGCCGTGGACCGGTACCCTCTCCTCTGGTTGGGCTTCTATCGAGTGCAGGGCTTCCACCACGTCGGCGACTTCGTTCAGCATTGCCGGCTCGTCGGCGGCAGCGCATCGCAGCACTCCCGCGTGGTAATCCACGAGCTGTAGATGCGATGGTCGAGGGGCCAGCGTCATCAGCTCGTCAGGCAGTGCATTCAGTACAGACTCGAGCGCCTCAGGCGAGGGCAGCCCGGGGTCGCCGTCGATGATTAGTGTGCGCAACGGTGTTCCCTTCCCCTCCGGCAGCACGATCAGACCGTCCGGGGTCCAGGCAAGCACCGGGGGCACGGGCACCTTCCGCCAGGCAATGCCATGACGATGGCAGAGCCCGGTCACCGCCGACGGCCGCACGACCTTGACGAACCACCGAAAACGGCCGTCGTGCACCTCGAGAACGGCATGCCGCGCGGGCCGGTACCGGCGGGGGCGAATGTCTAGCGACGGCGCCGTGCTCAGCCCGCATTTCCGAAACACTTCAGCCAGCAGCACAGGGTTGCTGGCGGTCGGGAGTTCGGGTAGCGCGGGATCGCGGGGCCACGCCCAAATTCCAACCTCGATCGGCTCACCGTAGTACTCGCCCGCGACGACGGCCGCACCGGCTGGAATCCGGCTGCCGGTCGTGGCGCCGAGAAATTCCGTCGTGGAGGTGCCATCGTTGCGGCGCACCACGGCCATGTACGTGACGACAGCGGCGCCCAACGGGTCCACATCGACGTCCGCCGCGCGCAGCTCTTCCAGCCGACAGCCATATTCGGCGACAGCAGCGGCAAGCACATTCGAAGCTTCCGGACCCAGCAGCAGATCTAGCGCCGGCGTAGCCACATCGCCGAGGCTAGCCCACCAGTCAGCCGAGTACGGCGCGCCATGGTAGGTAACGCCTAGGTACTGGCCCGCTACCCGAACCGGCTTTCAACGGCCTCAAGGCTGTTCAACTTAGCCGATGACGGGAATCGAGCCCGCGTTCTCAGCTTGGGAAGCTGATCCAGCGCATCTCGGCTTGTTCGCTAGTCTCCGCAAACCTCCGGAAGTCATTGCATCTTCCCACGTCAGCGGCAGCTAGCGGTGACTTGCGCTGACTTGTGGAGGGTTTCGACTTAGCTGTGTGGGCCGCCGGTGACGGTCAAACGACGGTCAACTCCAGCAAACCGGACCGGTGGATGTAAGAGATCTGTGCGGTAGCTGTAGCAAATCGGTCCCAGGCGGTCATCGTCTACCGTCCACGGCATCTCGATGACGAGCTCCCTCCACTGGCGGTTGGAGTGGCATCTTTGTCGCGATGGAGCTTTGTGTTGTTGCGACCTGAACGGGGCAATGACCACGAAGCGTTGTCTTACAGCTCGCAGGGTCTAGGCGCGTTGGGCGCAATCCCGGGGGTATGACATGACCGACGATGGTCAGGGCTTCGAGCCCCGGACCCATTCATGAAGAGAACGCGGCCCAGTTAACCGCGAACCTGCGGATTTGTTCGGAGACGATGCTCAATCATGTATCTACCTGCGGTTATAAATGACATCCAATGACTTGCGGTTGACCTCCGGAGGCTTTCAGTTATCTGTAACCGCCCCTAGCGTGGAGACCTTGTGGAGACTTCGGACTGTTTGCCAGCTCAGCGAAGCTCTGCGGTAGCGCGGCGCATCTACTGCGCGCACCGCAGGGGCCGATAATGTGTGCAAATCGCTGGCTCGTATGCACATCGTGATGGCCGATGTTTTGCACTTGGTCGGGTTCTTACGGAGCGGGAATCGGGTCGAGGGGGTTGCCCGGGTCGATTGATGAAGTCTGCGGTGGCGGGTCACCGGCGAAGCGCTGCTTGATCCAGGTGATCGAGTTGGGCAGCCACAAGAAAAGACTCGAGATGTGGCTGAGCTCGTCGTACTGCTCGTACCATACCGTCGCGCCTCTCTTCTGGTAGCCGCGGGCGAGTGTGCGCACGTCGCCGGCGATCATCACGCCGTCGCCGGGGCCGATGCCCGGCTTGTTGCCCGGCGTCCCCTCGGGCACACCATTGGCGCCCTGGCCGATGAACAGCGGGATTGTCGGCTTAGTAGCGCCGTGAGGATCCCCGCCGGTGCCCATGATCAGCTTGTTGACGCACTCGACGTAGAGCGGGATGCTCTCGGGAGTCGGGTATTCGGGTTTGGCCAGGTCTTCCCACGTCAGACCCGCGTATTGGCCGAGGACATTGATGATCGACTTGGTCTGCATGTCGTCGAAGAGCTTCGCGCCGTTGGCCTTCGCCCAGCAGCGGAAGCGGCTCGACGTACTGAGATAGTTCCTGAATTCTTTCTGATTCTCGAACGCGCGCGTGATGCCGACGAGCGCCATCAGCATGACGCCAGCCCAGCCGAGGCTGCCATCGACGTAGTGCAGGTTGTGCGCCGGGTGGACGAGCAGGCCGCCCATGGCCGCGCCGATCAAGCGCTCGTCGACGTCGGGCGCATAGGTCGGGGCGAGCTCCGCGGCCCACTCGGTGGCGAGAGCACCGCCGGAGTATCCGAGCATCGCAACCTTTGCGTCATCCGGGAAGTCGAGGGTCGACTCCTTTGAAAACGCGGCGCGGATCGAGTAAAGGGTGTTCATTCCGTACTCGGGCCCTGCGGCGAAGTCCGCCCTCTGACCCTCGATGTCGGGAACGATGACCGTGTACCCGTCGGCGAGGAAATGACCGTAGACCGCCACCTCGACATCGGCGACGAGTCTGCTGACTTTACGGTTTCCGCCCACGATCGCATACGACGGCTCGTCGCTCTGGTTGAGCGAGTCGTAGGCGGACTGGTACGAGATCACCTTGGTCTCGTCAGGCTTAATCAACGGCGGAATGACCGACGTGACGTTCAGGGTCGGTTTGCCGGTCTGATCGTTGGTCGACCGGTAGAGCAGCTGCGTGGCTTCGAGCGGCGTCGGGTAACCCCCTATGTGGTAAGCAGTCCTGCGAGTCCTGAGCACCGTTCCCGGGTCCATATCCAGCGGCCCGTCATATTTGTAGAACGGATCATCCTTCGGCTCTGGCACAGCCGCGGCCGCGCCGGGCACGCGACTCGGATCGAGATACCAACCTATTGGTGTAGTCATTGCTTCCCCTCCCCTTAACTGTCGCGCAGTATGTTGCCCTACGGGAAAACCCAACAACAGGGACTTTGGACCTGCGACTAGGTGGCCCGAAACCTAGGAAGTGGCCGCAACGGTACCCGGAATGACGCCACCCCCGACAGCCTTCGTGATCAGGCGAGTGATGTTCCCACCCACGTTGGCGAGGCAAGGGAACCATCGTGATTCCGTACGCCAAGCGCTCGGCGATGACACGATATTGACGTGCGCGTCCGCGGGCCTGTGCAGTACGGCGGCGCCGACGGTGATCGCCGCGCGTCGATCGACGATCTGCTTGATCGCGCCGTGTTCGCGATCAACAGCGGTGATCGGGCGGCTGCTACCGCGCTCGCGGGTGAGGTGCTGGCCCTCGACGGCGCGAACACCGACGCCGAGGATCTCCTCGCGGCCCCTGACGACACCGGTGAGATGCGCAGACTCACCATCATGTTCATCGATCTTGTCGAGTCGACCCAGCTGTCCACCCGCCTGGCACCCGAGACCTACCGTGTGCTGGTCGGAAAGTATCGCGAGTTGGTGACCCGCGCGATCCAGCGCTACGAAGGCCACATCGCGTCGACCAAGGGTGATGGGCTCCTCGCGGTATTCGGCCACCCCGTTGCCCACGAAAACGACGTCCACCGTGCGGTGCGCGCCGGGCTGGACATCACGCGCGAAGTGCGCCGGCTCAGCGAACAGGCCCAGCGCCGGTTCGGTGTGGGTATCGACGTCAGGGTGGGCGTGCACCGCGGGCTGGTGTACCTCGACGTCGCCCAGGACGACGTTTACGGGCTTGGCGCCAATCTCGCCGCTCGCGTCTGCTCGCTGGCGCCGCCCGGGTCGGTGGTGGTGTCGGATGTCGTGGCGTCGCTCATCGACGATGCGTTCGGCATGGAGCAGCGCGAACCGGCGTCCGTCAAGGGGATCACGGAGCTGGTCGGCCACTGGCGGGTGATCGGGGAGCGAGCCGAGGCGTCAAGGATCAGGCGAGGTCCACTGATCGGCCGGGTCCGTGAACTCGCGCGCCTTGAGAAGACTTGGGCGCGAGCGCAGTCCGGCAACCTGACCACGCCGGGCGTGGTCTTTGCCGGCGAGGCCGGCATCGGTAAGAGCCGACTCGTCGGCGCGGCGACGGCGCTGGCCGAACGCCACAGCGGTGCGGTGCTGGAGCTGAACGGGTCGCCGTTTCACACCGACGTCGGCCTGCATCCATTTCGCGCCTTGATTGAAACTCGCTGCGGCATCGAGCAGTCCACCGACGCCGACGACCGGCTCAGGATGCTCGCAGCCGAAATACGTTCAGTGGGCCTCGATCCCGCGGACATCGTCCCGTTCTTGGCGCGCGTGGTGGGTGTTCCGGCCGACGACGGCTATCGGCCGGTCATCGCCGAGGGCCGCGCACTGCAGGAGATGATCGTTTCGGCCGTCGGCGACTACCTAGCGGCATGTGCCGGCGAGGAGGCGGCACTGCTGGTGGCCGAGGATGTCCATTGGTTTGACCCGTCGAGTCTGGAGGTGCTCGGCACGGTGCTTCGCGGCGGGACCGGCCGCCTGATGGTGGTGGCGACCGGCCGGAACGGAGGGTGGTTGCCGACCGACTGGCCCGTGAAGGTATTCGATCTGGCCCCGTTGACCGATCGGGAG
This sequence comes from Candidatus Sericytochromatia bacterium, assembly GCA_050262635.1. GTDB lineage: Bacteria > Actinomycetota > Actinomycetes > Mycobacteriales > Mycobacteriaceae > Mycobacterium. The sequence continues at coordinate 6,102 of JBLNEK010000269.1, forward strand.
ACCGACGCGCTGACCGAAGCACTTGGGCCCGGTCTGACGGCCGAGCAGCGAGCCGCAGTGCGCGCGCGCTGCGACGGGATCCCGTTCTACATCGAACAGATCACCGCCGAGTTGCGAGCCGCCGGCGAGCAGGGCGAAGCCGGTGTCCCGGAGGCCTTGTACGAGCCGCTGTTCGCCAGGCTTCGGGCCAGTGCACACGCCGTTCCTGTGGTTCGCGCGGCGGCGATCATCGGGAGGCAGGGAGACCGCAGCGAGCTCCAAGCGGTGCTGGACCTCACCGAGGCCGCCATCGACGACGCGATCGACGAACTGGAAGACGCACAGGTTTTCGAGCCGTGGGGTGTTGACGGTTGGCGTTTCCGCCATGAACTGTTGCGGGAGGTCGCCGCGGAGTTCGCGCCGCCCAGTGTGGCCCGCGGCCTGCATGCTCGCGTCGCCGACGCGATGGTCGAGCGGGGCGGTGATGAGGCGGATTGGCCGTTGGTCGGCGCGCACTACGAGCAGGGTGAGCGGTTCGCCGATGCTGTGTCGGCCTACCGAACCGCGGCCGCCCAAGCACGTCGGCGCGGCGCACTCGCCGAGGCCCGGGTACACCTCACCAAGGCGCTCGACCAGTTGCACGGAATACCTGCCGGTTCCGAGCGTGACCGATTGGAATGCGGTCTGAGGCTGGAGCGCGGACATCTCGCCGGTTTGGTCGATGGCTACCAAAGGCCATCTGCCGCAGGAGATTTCGAGCGGTGCGTGCAGCTACTCGGAGCGCACCCCAAAGACAACGAGCTGCTGGGCGCGCTTACCGCGATCATCAGCTATCACAGCGTGCGTTCGGATATGAACGCGATGGCCGAGGTCGTCGAGATGCTGCGCGGAAGCACCGACGAGCAGCGTCCCTGGCTGCGATACATCGTTGAGTCGACGGCGGCCTGGGTGGCCTTCTCTCGCGGCGACCGGGAATCCGCTTTCCAGCACCTGGCGGCGTGGCAAGCGATGCTGACCGGCGACGGCGCTCAATTCGCTCACACAATCGAATTCGTCGGGCTCGACGGGTTTATCGATCTGGCCAGCCTGCAGATGTTCGACTGCGTTCTCACCGGCGATGTCGCGGGCGCCGATGCCGTTGTGACACGAGCGGAACACCGGATCGAGCGAATCAGTCTGGACCGGCGAGTGATGAATACCTGCCAAGTCGATTCGCTTAGGTTCTGGGCCCTGCTCGAGCGGGGCGATATCCAGGGTGCTGCGACGCTAGCGCGACAGGTCCACGATCTGGCCGCATCACACGGTATCGACACGATCAGGCTGAACGCCGCTACCGCGCGCGCTGCGGCCGATGCGTTGTTGGTCGCGCAGGGTGCCAACCGTGACCGCGATGAGTTACTGGCGCGGATCGCACGGCTTACCAAACTGCTCGACATGTGGCGGCGTATCGGGCTGGAGGTGGGACGACCTCTCTTCGACGGTGTAGTCGGGCGACTGCTTCTGATTGCCGGCCAAGCCGACAGCGCGCGCGCCTGGCTGGACACCTCCCTCAAGATAACCGCGCGAACTGGTCAGCTCTCCTACGATGCCGAGATCATGCGCCTCCGCGCCCACACGGCAACCGATGCGGATCAACACCGGGAGGAACTCGTTGCGGCGCGGGACCTTGCCCGACGCCAGGGTTTCACACTGTTGGAATTGCGAGCAGCGCTAGACGATTTCGAGCTGCGTGGACAACCCGCGCGCGACGCGCTCGTTGATGTCGTCCGCCGGATGCCGGCCGAGGGTCGTGCGCCGGAACTGGCGCGCGCTCAGGAGTTATTAACGCGATGGGCAACATTGTGAAATTGGTTGGCCGCCAGACGAGTTAGAAGACAACGAGCTTACGCGTCAGCTATTCCAGCTCAGTGAACTTGCCAGGAGGTTCTCGCGAAAATTCTTGCAGCGCCATTTTTGAACTCCGAATCAATTCGGCTAGGGGACCGCTAGGCAGTTCAACGAAGTGATTTACCTTGCCAATGCGGCAACGCCACGGGGTGACCCGGACCGAGCGACCGACACTCGAGTTGAGACTCCGGTGCGGGCATTGTCCAACGAGGACCGAACGCGCAGGATCAGATTTTCAGGGACCGACGAAAGGGATGCACGATGCCGATTCCGAAGATTGTCGCCCGATTGAATCGGGTGGGACTGAACCGATTGACCCGCCGCATTGCGCCGCGGGCGCCTGGGTTTGGGGTCGTTGTGCATCGAGGCCGCCGATCCGGAAACACCTATGAGACCCCGGTGAACGTTTTCCCGACCGTCACGGGGGTGCGCATAGCGCTGACCTATGGGGCAGACACCGACTGGGTTAAGAACGTAGTTGCGGCCGGCGGCTGCCAGTTGCGGACCCGTGGCCGCACGCTGACGTTAACGGCACCAACGGTCGTTCGCGACCCGACGCGTTCGGGCACAAGGGCATTCGAGCGGGGGGTTCTTCGTGCGTTGCGTGTGGAAGAATTCCTCGATCTCACTGAACAACCCGCGTCGCCTTGAGAGAGCGCACAACTATAACGCGCACCGCTTGTGTTTGGCTCGTGTCAGGCCCATGTCGAACGGGTCGTTCGCATTAGGGGCTGAGCTCGTAATGCAGCGTCGGGGTGCGCATGATCTTGTGCGCCAAGTGCACCAGACGGTGTTGTAGTAGTGGGTACTTCCGGTCGATGAGCCGCCCGGCCGCCTCGGATTCCTCGCCATATAGCAGCCGGGCGTGCGCCGTCATGGTAGGGCCTCCGGTTGGTTTGCCCGACCATGTGCAGGGCCGGATCTGCACCTCGGGGAAGTTGCGCAGCCGCTTGTTCTTCGACGCTTTACCATAGGTGCGGAAGTACGCACGATCGCCCTGTACCGCGATATTGACCGCGGTGTCTACCCAGCTGCCGTCGCGTTTGCGGGTCTGCAGCAAAACCACCTTCTCATCGTCGAGCTGCTGCGGGTTCAGCGGAATCTGCTCGGTCATTGACTGCCCCCTCGTCGAGGCCGTGGTCAAATCCAGTCTATGTCGGCATATGCCGCTCACCCCGTCCCGATAGTGAGCGGGACCCATCCGTCAGCCTGGGCTACCAAGCTCCAGCCCGCTACAGCTGCCAGCTGTACCCCAAAGATGAACGCCGACTGGTCCGGGCTCCGCGGCAGGGTTGCCGAAAAGACCCGCAGAGCAGTCGATTTCGGACACTGGCCGGCGTTTACAGATCGTTCGTATGGCTGGCCGAGATGATCTCCTCGGTCGCCGGTCATCCCCACGGACCCGCGACCTTCAGCGTGCTGTCCGGCGACGTGCACCACAGCTATGCCGCGCGTCGAGTGGGCCGGTGACTTCGCCAAGATGGCGGGCGCGACGGTGCATCAACTGTGTGTGCTCGCCGGTACACAACTATGTGCCGCTGTTCATCAAGTCGGCGTTCACGTTGGCTTGAACGCGTCCAACTGCCACGCGCACCCGATGGTGGGCACGCCTACGCGGCGTCTCCTTGGCTTCCGCTGTCGTGGGTGAATACCTGCGGTCGACTGTCCGGAAACACCATCGCCACCCTGCTAGTGGACGGCCGCAGCGCCGAGATGCTATTCGAGCAGCCCCGCGGCCCGGATGCGCTGGACGAGGCCGGCCGAGCGCTCAGTCGACCTGACGGGTGTGCTCAGCAGACGCCTGGCCCGCGAGACTGTGCAGACGTCTCGCGGGCCCGACCGTGCGGTGTCGTCATCGCCTGGATGCGTTGGACCGGGACCGCCGGTCCAGTACCCACACCGTGGCCAGCGTGAGGACAACGGCAAACGAGGCGAGCGCAATGAGACTCACACCGGTGCCTCCATGGAAAGTCTCGCGGTAGGCGGACATGGCCGGCAGCGTGGCGGTGAACCGGTCGAGATCCAGGTCGCGCCCCAATGCTTCGAAGGCGTGGCGGTTGGATAGGCCAAGGCTCATCAAACGTCCCGGGAAAGCCATCTTGTCAACGGGGACGATGGCGCCACCGAACAAAACCTGCGGGAAGCAGAGCATGGGCAGGGCGAGGGCGGCCTGCGCAGCGTTGTGCACGGCGGCCGAGGCGAGCAGGCCGAGGGCCAGCGCCGAGGTCGCTTCGATGACCATCGTCACGAACAGCAGGGTGTACACGTGCCATCCGAGGTCGGGGAGCCGACCGAGTACCCGCAGCACGGCAAGGAGCACCGCGCTCACTGCGGCCAGCACCGGAAGCAGGGCGGTGACCTTGGATGCCACGTAGGCGCCCACATTGAGCCCGGCCAGGCGCTCCCGCCGGAAGACGGCGATCTCTCCGACGATCTGGAGCAGACCGTAGGTCAGGCCGAAGAAGAAGCCGTCGAATGCGATCCAGAAGACGATTTGGGCCGGGCCGACGTCGGCCGCGCCACCTGGATCGAACGCGCCGCGTTTGAACAGCGTCGCCATCATGGCGGTGACCAGCACCGGTGAACCGAGCAGGACTGCCAAGGTCAGCCGGTTGCGGAAAAGAACGTCAACATTGCGGCGCGTGAGCAGCCACCACTGCCGCACCATGCCCGTGCGCTTGACGCTTGAACGGGTCGCCGGGACGGCCGGCAGAGCCGAGCCGGGCCGGGCTTTTGACGTGTCACGGCTGTTCGCAAATCGCTCCGCCCAGATCGCAGGGGTGTGCTCACCAGCCAGCCGCTCGTACACGCCGGCGAGATTCTCCACACCGAAATAGCGCCGAGCCTCGATCGGGCTCCCGCTGAATGCCAGGTAGCCGTCGCGAGCCAGGAACACCACCCGGTCACACCGATCGATGCCCTCCGGCTCGTGCGTAGTGAGGACGACGGTGACCCCGCGCTGGCTGAGCCTGCGCAGCAGGCGCATCACGTCGGCCGCGGTCGACGGATCGAGTCCGGAGGTGGGTTCGTCGAGAAAGAAAAGGCGTGGCCGGGTCAGAAGTTCTACGGCGATACTGGCGCGCTTGCGCTGGCCGCCGGACAGCGCACGCACCGGCACCTCGGCCCGATCAGCCAGGTCGAGGTCACGCATGGTCTCCTCGACCACACGATCGGCCTCGTCCGCCGATGTGCCCGCAGGCAGCCGTAGCCGCGCCGCGTAGCGCAGCGTGCGGCGCAAGGGCATCTCCAGGTGGATGATGTCGTCCTGCGGCACGTAACCGATCCGGGAATCGGCATTGGCTCGGGCACCGCGAACGACGCCGTTGTGCGAAACCTCCCCGCCAGACGGTGGCTGCAGTCCCGCGAGGATCTCCAGCAGCGTGGTTTTTCCTGCTCCACTGCCGCCGGCAATGGCTACCAACTCGCCGGGCTCTATCGAGAGCGACAGATCTTGCAGGATTTGCCGTGCACCGACCCGCCGGCTCACGTTGACAGCATCGACCCGCCCGCCGACCGGCGCTTCGGGTGCCTGACTTGACGAGAGCGCGTCGCAACGCTCGATTGCCGTTGGCTGAACCGCCAATTCGGTCATGTTGATAACCTTCCGTGATTCCTGAATTGCATTGTCAGGAACTGATCATCGGCCTGTGGCATCGCTGGTTGCATGGGGCGTTTGCCTCAAACTCTAAAGAGTCGACGTCAGCCGACGGAAAGGCTCTGCAGGTGAAATGCAAAGCGCGCCAGTGGTTTGCAGACAGCCGGCGGCAGAGTGGCGTGAGCTGCCGCGGATGACGAGTGAGGCGAATGTCTCAGTGCACGCTGCTATTGGCCGGTAAAACGGTGCGGCTCTTCACCATTTCGCTGTCGCATCGACCGGAAAGCCCGCCAGACCCCGATCGATTGCCGTGAGACTCGCCTGCGTGCGGTTGTTGACGCCCAACTTGGCATAGACACGCTCGACGTGGTTGCGCGCCGTCTTCTCGGCGATGAACAATTCGATGGCGATTTCACGGTTCGATCTGCCCTGCGCGACGAGTCGGAGGACTTCGACCTCCCGGGCGGTGAGCCCCGCCGACCAGGACGTCCGCCGCGATGCCCGATGCCCTGCCGCGGCCAGGACGGCTTCCACCGACTCGGCGTCGAGGCGTCCGTCGCGCGCCTCTTGGCGCAGCTGACTGGCAGCACTGCGAGGATCGAGGGCGGCCCATTGTGGACGTGGCTCGAGAAGTTGGTGATAAGCCACCGCTGCGGCAAGCAACCGGTCGTGTGCAGTCAATTCAGCACCAGCGAGCCCGCGGGGAAAGCCGGACCCGTCGATGCGTTCCTCGTGCTTGGTAGCGACGGACACCACCGACTCCAAGCCGTCGACCCGGCTCAGTATTCGTCCCGTCAGATAGGGGTACATCCGTACCCGCTCCCATTCGGCCGTACTGAGCGGCCTCTTCTTCTCCCAGATCTGATTGGACACGCCTAATCTGCCGAGGCCGTGGACGAGGCCCGCACGGTACAGACGTGTGATATCCGCCGACGGCATACGCAGGTTTCGGGCCGCGGCGGCCGCGAGATCCGCAACGCCCCGCGAGTAGCCCGGAGAACACGGACACTTGAGATCGACGAAATCCGCCATCGCCCTAAGCAACTCGTCGATCTCTTCGCCGTCGAGAGTGCGATCACGATCCGGTGCCTGGGCCAAAGCCGCGGTCCAAACATCTATTTCGAGCAGCCCCTCGACGATTGCGGCGGCATCACGTACGAACACATCGGCCACGGCCGGGCTGAACTGCGTGCCACGCCGGGACCGGGCGACCTCGACCGCTTGTGCCAGGCCTCCCGTCCGCAGGTGCACCTCGATGACATCGGACAGGTGAACGAT
>JBLNEK010000270.1:0-2870 GCA_050262635.1 Candidatus Sericytochromatia bacterium
TGATGCTCGACCACTACCAGCAGACCAAGAACCTGCTGGTGAGCTACAGCAACAAGGCCCAAGGCTTCTTCTGATGCCCGAGGGATTTCGGCGCGCAAGTCGACGCTCAGCGTCGAAAAGCGCGCCGAAACCGCAAGTACCGCGGGTGCTGATCACCGAGTCGGCAGCCGGACTGCTCACGAGGCTGCGAGATCGTCACGGGCCGTTGATGTTTCACCAGTCGGGCGGCTGCTGCGACGGGTCGTCGCCGATGTGCTACCCGGACGGCGAGTTCATCGTCGGTGACCGCGATGTGCTGCTCGGCATCGTCGAGGACACACCGGTATGGATCTCCGGTCCGCAGTTCGACGCGTGGAAGCACACGCAGTTGGTCATCGACGCGGTGCCCGGCCGGGGCGGGGGGTTCTCGCTGGAGGCACCCGAGGGGATGCGCTTCCTGAGCCGCGGCCGCGCGTTCACCCCGGCGGAGCTCGAGGCGCTCGATGCGCAGCCGCCGCTGCGGGGTGCCGACTACGCGACCGGGAAGCGGCCGCCGCCTCCCGACGGGCCGGTGGTGGTGGCGCAAGCGGGGGACGTTTGCCCGGTCCCGGGGGGTCGCTAACCTCGGGTACATGATCCCGATGCCCCGGCCATGGCTGCTCGCCGGCTCGATGCTGGTCGGGATCGCGACAGGCACGATCGCCGCGATTGCCGCGAGGCTGGTGGTGGACGCGCAGATCCGGCCCGACGTCGTGGTGGCGCTGGTCGTCGGCGTGCCAAGCACATTGGGGCTGCTGCTGATCCTGTTGTCCACCACGCGATGGCTGACGGCCCTTGGCGCGTTCCTGCTCGCGGTGGGGCCCGGCTGGTTCGGTGTGCTGGTGGCCGCGCAGGCGGTGAACGGTGTCTGACCCGGCCGATACGGGGCCGCCGACGCAGCCGAGCCCCTACGCCCGCCCCGAGGAGGAACCCGTACCGGCACCGGCCAAGCCGATCGTCGTGCCCGGCCAATACCACTTCCTGAAGCGATCGACATTCGCGCTCATGCTCGCCGCGGTGTGGATCCCAGCCGCCGCGGTCGGGGTCGGCCTCTACTACTGGTGGTTGCACTCGCTGGATAAGACGTGGCCGGCGTTCGCCGTGCTGGTGTTCGTCGTTGTGTGCAGTGTGGCCGCGATGCTGGCCGCGATGGTCGACGGTAAGCCGCTCGTCGCCGCTGCCGGTATCGCGCTGATGGCTGCACCGCTGGCTGCGGTGGCTGCCGCGGCCGTGTTGCACGGCGTCCACTACTGCGATCAAGTGACCAGTGCTTGCCTGGTAGGGGTGCTTCCTTACTAGGGTGGCCTAGTGACTTCTCACTACGACGTCGTCGTTCTCGGAGCCGGCCCCGGCGGATATGTCGCGGCTATTCGCGCCGCCCAGCTGGGCCTCAACACCGCCATCGTCGAACCCAAGTACTGGGGCGGTGTTTGCCTCAACGTCGGCTGCATCCCGTCGAAGTCGTTGCTGCGCAACGCCGAGCTGGCCCACATCTTCACCAAGCAGGCCAAAACCTTCGGCATCAACGGCGAGGCGACTTTCGACTACGGCGTCGCGTTCGACCGCAGCCGCAAGGTCGCCGACGGGCGTGTCGCGGGCGTGCACTACCTGATGAAGAAGAACAAGATCACCGAGATCCAGGGTTACGGCAGGTTCAAAGACGCCAACACGATCGAAGTCGACCTCAACGACGGCGGCACCGAGACAGTCACGTTCGACAACGCGATCATCGCCACCGGTAGCAGCACCAAGCTAGTGCCGGGCACCTCGTTGTCCGAGAACGTCGTCACGTACGAGGAGCAGATTCTCTCGCGCGAGCTACCCGGCTCGATCGTGATCGCCGGCGCCGGTGCCATCGGCATGGAGTTCGGCTACGTGCTCTCCAACTACGGAGTCGACGTCACGATCGTCGAGTTTCTGCCGCGGGCGCTGCCCAACGAGGATGCCGAGGTCTCCAGGGAGATCGAGAAGCAGTTCAAAAAGCTCGGCGTGAAGATCCTGACCGGAACCAAGGTCGAGTCGATCGATGACGACGGGTCCACGGTTACTGTGAAGGTCAGCAAGGACGGCAACTCCGAGGAGCGCAAAGCCGACAAGGTGTTGCAGGCCATCGGATTTGCGCCGAATATCGAGGGCTTCGGGCTCGAAACCACCGGCGTGCAACTGACGGATCGCAATGCGATCGGCATCGACGATTACATGCGCACCAACGTCGACCATATCTACGCGATCGGCGACGTTACCGCCAAGGCGATGCTGGCCCACGTCGCCGAGGCGATGGGAGTCGTCGCGGCTGAAACCATTGCCGGCGCAGAGACATTGGAGCTCGGCGACTATCGGATGTTGCCGCGGGCCACGTTCTGCCAGCCGCAGGTCGCAAGCTTCGGCCTCACCGAGGACCAGGCCCGAGACGAGGGTTATGACGTCCAGGTCGCAAAGTTCCCGTTCACTGCGAACGGCAAGGCGCACGGCCTGGGGGAGACCACCGGGTTCGTCAAGCTGATCGCCGACGGCAAGTACGGCGAGCTGATCGGGGGCCACCTGATCGGGCCCGACGTGTCGGAGCTGTTGCCCGAGTTGACACTCGCCCAGAAGTGGGATTTGACGGCCAACGAACTCGCCCGCAACGTGCACACGCACCCGACACTGTCGGAGGCCCTGCAGGAGTGCTTCCACGGGCTGGTCGGCCACATGATCAATTTCTGACGATCCGGCTACTCCGGGTAGTCGAGCGGCACCTTCAGCGTGTTCAGTGTCGCCGCAAGCGCGTCGTATTGCCCTGCGAGAGTGACGAATTCGATGAGCTGGCGACGGTCGAGGTGGCGCGCCAGCCACTGCCAGGTCGCCGCGGA
>JBLNEK010000271.1:0-7719 GCA_050262635.1 Candidatus Sericytochromatia bacterium
GACACCGTACGGCGCCGGAACTCAGGGCAGCCGCAGCGCCCCGATGACGGCCGGGGCGGTCAACGAGGCAGCATCGTTGCTGCGCAAGCAGATTCTCGTGATGGCCGCGCACCGGCTCGGCATCGACGAGGCCGACATCGAACTCGCCGACTCGCGAGCCTCGGTGCGCGACGACCCGGCGAAGAGCGTCAGCTTCGCCGATCTCGCCTACCGCGCCTACTACGAGCCGCAGCAGCTTCCGCCCGGCATGTCGGCGTCGCTGGAGGCGACCGCGCGGTTCACGTCGCAGGCACCGATCCACTGGGCGAACGCGACCCACGCATGTACCTGTGAAGTCGACATCAAGACCGGGCACGTCAAACTCACCCGCTACATCGTCAGCGAGGACGTCGGCCCGATGATCAACCCCAACGTCGTCGAGGGACAAATCGCCGGGGGCACAGTGCAAGGCATCGGCGGCGCGCTGTTGGAGAACCTCGCCTACGACGACGACGGCAACCCGCTGGCATCCACGTTCGTCGACTACCTTCTGCCCACCGCCACCGAGGTGCCGCCGATCGAGTTCGGGCACATCGAGATTCCCGGCCCGGGCGTCGGCGGCTACAAGGGCGTCGGCGAAGGCGGCGCGATCGGCTCGACCCCGGCGGTGATCAACGCGATCAACGACGCGCTGGCGCCGCTCGGCGTGACGCTCACCCGGTTGCCGGCCAGTCCCGCGGCGATCGTCGAACTGATCGAACAAGCCACGAGGTAAAGGACCGAAGGTGAAGTTAGTCAACGAGTTCCGGGTGCCGGTGTCGGCGGACGAGGCCTGGAAGGTGCTCACCGACGTGGAGCGGGTGGCGCCGTGCATTCCCGGTGCGCGACTGGTGTCCGTCGACGGCGACGAGTTCACCGGCACGGTCAAGGTGAAGGTGGGCCCAATCACCGTGTCCTACATGGGTGATGCGGCGTTTCACGAAAAGGACGTCGCCGCTCAACGCGTGGTGATCAAGGCGAACGGCAAGGAGACCCGCGGCAGCGGCACCGCCGCCGCCCTCGTCACCGCCCAGCTTCATGAGGACACCAGCGGCACCGTCGTTGCGATCACCACCGACCTGACGATCTCCGGCAAGGCCGCTCAGTTCGGCCGCGGGGTCCTTGCCGACGTGGCGAACAACCTGATCTCGCAGTTCGCCAAGCGGCTGGAGGCCGACGTGCTGGGTGGGTCTGCTGCTGCCGAAACTGGTGCTGCTCCAGCCCAATTCGCCGCCGCGGCGCCCGAAGCCGAATCCGTCGATCTGCTCAAGATGGTCGGGTTGCCGGTGGCGAAGCGCGCCGCCCCCGTAACGGCCGGACTGGCGGTGGGCATCGGCATCGGGTTCCTGCTGGGACGGCGAGCGCGGAAGACGCCGACCGACGATCTGCTCGCGGCGTTGACGCGGCTGGTGTCATGAAGGCGGCACCGTTCGCCTACCACCGCGCCGACTCCGTCAACGAGGCTGTCGGCCTCCTCGACGAGTACGGCGAAGACGCGAAAATCCTTGCCGGAGGACAAAGTCTGGTGCCCATGCTGGCGATGCGACTCACCCACTTCGAAAATCTCGTCGACATCTCGCGCGTCGACGAACTGAAGAGCATCGACCTGTGCGACGGCGACGTGCGTATCGGCGCAGGCACGCCGCACGCGTTCGTCGGGATGGACGACGAGGTCGCGGACTCAGTCCCCCTGCTGACGTTGGCGACCCCCTACATCGGCCACTTTCAGATCCGGACCAGGGGCACGCTCGGCGGCGCGATCGCGCACGCCGACCCGGCCGCGGAGTACGCCGCGGTGGCACTGGCGCTCGACGCCCGCATGGAGGTGACGTCGTCGCGCGGCTGCCGGGAAATCTCCGCGGCGGACTTCTTCACCGGGCTGTGGGAAACGTCGTTGCAGCCCAACGAAATCCTGACCGCCGTGGCGTTTCCGGTGTGGACGGGACGCACCGGGTTCGCGATCGAGGAGTTCGCGCGCCGCCACGGTGACTTCGCGATCGCCGGCGCCGTCGCCGCGGTACAGCTCGACGACGACGACCGGGTACACCGCTGCGGCATCGGGCTTCTCGGCCTGGGCTCCACTCCCCTGCGCGGATCGGCAGCCGAGCAGGCGGTGTGCGGCCAGAATGCCGCCGAGATCGACGCCGACGAACTCGGCGATCTGTGTATGAGCGAACTCGACGACATCCCGAGCGACCTGCAGGGGTCAGCGGCGTATCGAGCGAAGGTGGGATCGGCGATGGTGGCGCGAGCGTGGAGACGAGCGATCGCGAAAGCGGAGGCGGAGGCGGCCGATGCATGAGAAACCGGTCCAGTTGTCCGTAAATGGACACACCACCGACGCCGTCGTCGAACCCCGGGTGACGCTCGCGGACTTCCTCCGGGAGCGCTGCGGGCTCACCGGCACGCATCTGGGCTGCGAGCACGGCGCATGCGGTGCCTGCACGGTGCTCGTGGACGGGCAGGCCGTGCGGTCCTGCCTGATGTTCGCCGTGCAGGCCGACGGCATGGAGGTGACCACCGTCGAAGGGATCGCCTCCGACGACGGGCAGCTGTCACCGGTGCAGTCGGCGCTGCGCGAGTGCCACGGCCTCCAATGCGGTTTCTGCACACCGGGTTTCGTCATGTCGATCACGGCGTTGCTGAACGAGAACCCGCATCCCACCGAAGACGAGATCCGCGAAGGCCTGTCCGGCAACTTCTGCCGCTGCACCGGCTACCAGAGCATCGTCGCCGCGGTACACCGTGTCGCCGAATCGCTCTAGCACCCCCTCTCTCCCCCGAAACCGGAGTTTCGCTGGAAAAGTACGAGTGCAGACCCCCGAAACTCCGGTTTCGGCGACGGGATCGGGTCTAGAACTCGCCGCAGTTCGGCGTCGTCGGCGCGCCGTTGAACCGGTCGGCGATCCACTGCATTGCCCGCTCGCCGTCGACCAGCATCGGCAGCGCGTGGTTGACGATTGCCTTGTTCAGAAATGGCGGTTCCTCGTTCGTCCAGAACTGCACGTCGGCGCCCTGGGCGCACCAGTCGCGGCCGAGCTGGTTGGCGCCGGTCCACGGCACCAGCGGGTCGTAGCGGTTGCTGACGATCAGCACCGGCGCGTTCGGCTTGTAGCGGCCGATGCGCTGCATCTCGAACAGGGTCTTGAACGGCTCCTCGTGCACCAACTGGTAGATGTCCTCGTTGAAGTACGGCTGCAGGTGCCGGAACATGAAGTTGAACAGCGTCTCCGCGACGCACTGGTCGGCCACCTTGTTGACCATGTCCTCACCGCGGGGCGTTAGCGTGGCGCGGATGGCGGCCTCGTACTCCGGGTACGTCGCCATCACCGAGTTCAGCGCGTACCCGACCGCGCCGACCAAAACACTGCCGTCGGCGTAGGGAAACAGCTCCTGCAGATCAGCCGGCGGCGCTCCCGCATATGTTCCGGCCACGTGCAGTTCCGGCGCGTACTGCGACGCCAGTTCGGCGGCCGACGCGGCGGCACCGCCGCCCTGCGAGTAGCCCCAGAACGCGATCGGCCCGTCGGGCTGCAATGAGGTGTCGGGCAAGTGTTTGGCCGCGCGGGCGGCGTCGAGCATCGCGTTGCCCTCGGCGATCCGGCTGACATAGGTGTGCATGCCGGGTGTGCCGAGGCCCTCGTAGTCGGTCATCACGATCGCGAAGCCGCGTGCCACCATCGTCGAGACAAACAGCTCCTCGTAGTTGAACGCCAGGTCGGCGAACGGCGCCCAGTGGATGCCCTGGTTGAACAGCCGGGACGGCGCGCACTGGTCGCCCTGCCCTTGGGTGCCTGGGCCGTACACGATCAGCGGGCGCGGGCCGTCGCCGGGCCAGTCGTTGAACGGCTCGAAGTAGGTGCCGGTGACCACGTTGGGCCTGCCGCGGGCGTCGGTGCTGCGGTACATGATTCGCGTTCCGGTCGCCATGATCGCGCCGAGTTGTCCCGACGGTTCCAGCACCAGCCGCGACGGTTCGGTGCGGATCAGGTCGCCGGGCGCACCCGGCGGCAGCGGGTCGGGCGGCGTGTAGAACTCGGCGTACTCGTCCTCGTTGAAGTACGGGTCATGCCCCCGGTCGGCATGCGAAACCGGTGCAGCCGTCAGGAGGACGGCGATGACAGCGGCGACTACTTGAGGCAGCTGCCGGCGTCGACCGGCAACGTGACGCCGGTGATGTAGCGCGACTCGTCCGACGCGAAGAACAGCACCGCGTTGCTGATGTCCTGCGCTTCCACCCACGGAATGGGCAGTGTATGGAACATCTGACAAATTGGGGCCATATCCTCGGGACCAGGGTTCTCCAGGTCGGGCCGGAACATCTTGAACGTGCCGTCGTTGTGCAGCATCGGCGTGGCGACATGGGTCGGATGCACCGAGTTGACACGAATCATGTGCTGGCCGAGTTCGACCGCGAAAGAGCGCATCAGGCCGACGACGCCGTGCTTGGCGGCGACGTAGTTGCCGCAGTGCGGGTAGGCCTTCAGGCCGCCGACCGAGCTCGTCAGCACGATGGAACCGCCCCGTCCGCCCGCAATCACGTGCGGCACACCGGCTTTCACCGACTTCCAGACACCTGACAGGTTGACGTCGATCATCTCCTGCCAGTCGTACTCGCTCGTCTGGTCGAGGGTGTCGCCGCCGTTACCGATGCCCGCGTTCGCGACGATGATGTCCAGCCGGCCCAGCTGCTCCACCCCGCTGTCCACCGCGGCCTTCAGCGCGTCGTAATCACGCACGTCGACTTCGGCCGTCACGATGCGGCGGTTGAGGTTCTTGACCAGGTCAGCGGTGTCGGCGAGGTCTTCGGGCGTCGAGGCCGGGATCGTGGTGTTCGCCACGATCGGCTTGCACACGTCGACGGCGATGATGTCGGCGCCCTCCTGCGCCAGCCGCACCGCATGGCTGCGGCCTTGACCGCGCGCCGCCCCGGTGATGAATGCAACCTTGCCCTCGACCCGGCCAGCCATCACTACCTCATTTCGACGAATGTTGAGCAGTCGCTCAGCACTCTGTCACCAGCATGCGGTCGTGTCAACCAGCGCGCACCCTGCGCGAGCAGACGCAAAAGCCCGCGCCACCGGGGCAGCCGAGCTCAGCTTTGCGCCTTGACCGGCGGCCGGTAGAAGATCAGCAACTGCCCGATGCCGCCTGCGAGTCCCAGCCCCGCCGAAATCGCCAAGCCGGGCCAGCCGTGCAGCCAGCCGGTGTCCGGAAAGAGCAGGTGGTCCAGGCTGAACCGGCCGGCGCCGATCGTGGCTACCGCGACCGCGCTCAGTGCCAGAACCAGGTTGTACTCCCAGCCCTCCTTCACGATGAAGAACCCATTGGGCCGGTGCACGGTCCAGGCCGCGACGAGCATCAGCGCCACGAAGCCCGCGGCGGGGATGGGCGTCAGCAGACCGGCGGCCAAGCCGAGGCCGGCTGACGTCTCGGTCAACGCGGCGATGCGCGCGTGCAGCGTGCCGGGCTTCATCCCGATGCTCTCGAACCAGCGCGCGGTGCCGGCAATGCGCCCGCCGCCGAAGAACTTGTTCAGGCCGTGCGCGGCCATGGTGAGGCCCAGAACCAGCCGCAGGATCAGCAATCCGGTGTCGAGCGCGTAGTCGTGAGTCACAACGTAACCTCCTTGTCCGTCAACGATTTTCGGGCGATACCAGCGCCGCCTTGATGATCGCCTGGATTGTCCGCCGGCATCGACCACAGTCCGAACCGGCGCCGCAGGCCTGCGCGACCTTCTTCGTGGTCGTGGCGCCCTGCGCGACGGCATCGGCCACCGTCTGGCTTGTCACGCCGTTGCACAGGCATACATACATCGAACCGTTCCGCTCACAGGTTCTCGTCGATGCGCATCATGTGCAGGAACTTGCCGACGAAAAGCGGTGGATATGCCCCCATCCCAACGCTCATCCCGACGCTTTCCATCCATTCCGCAGCCGCATCGGGATGGTCGATCCACCGCCGCGCGCTGTCCTCGTTGTCGATCTGCTGCAGGATCATCACCTCGCATGGATCGTCGAACGCCTGAAAGATCCATGTCTTCTGGATGCCGGCGGCCTTGAATCGGTCAAGGGCGCGATGGACGTGGTCGATCAAACGCGCGACGTCACGCACCGACGTCACCGCCGCGACCACCACACTCGGCGGTGCCGGCGTCGTCGACTCGACGAGGTCCACCCCGTCGACGAGCGCGCCCGCGAACACTGCCGGAATGTCCGTGACGCCAACAGAATCGAACCACTCGAAGAACACCCGTGACCGCAGGAGGTCGACGATCGGCTCGTGGTTGTGCACGACGATCGACACCAGCACCCGCCCCGGGTCGTTCGTCGACGCGTGGACGAACACGTGGTGCGCGCCGATCTCGGCCAACGCGGACTTGCGCTTCTCGAGCAGTCGGGGAACGCGGGACGGGTCGGGCACGCGATAGTCCGAAGCGATCACCAGCGACCGCTTGTCGACTCCCTCGAGGTCAGTCACTGGCCGGAAGCGGCTTTGCCTCTTTGATGTTCAACGGCGTGCCCCCGACGCTCAGCGTCCCGGCACCGGCCTTGGTCACCAGCACCTCGGCGCCGGTGTCGTCGACGTAGCGCTTGCCCATCACGTTCCCGCCGGAGAAGTCGGGATCCAGCACCGCGTCCGACGTCGACTCCGCACCGAGCTCGAGCATCGGCACCCCGCCGGCGCGCAGGTCGTCGAGCCCGTCGCCGACCTTGATCACGATGACTTCGGTGTCGCACACCTGGCTCTTGAGCCGGGTTCCTGTCTTGATCATGCGTTTCTCCTCTTCGCGCAAGTGCTCATCGGCCTATCCCTTCTTCTGCCACAGCTCGTCGACGAGATTGCGGCGCAATACTTTCCCCGTGGGCGTGGTCGGCAACTCGTCGCGGAAGACGACGCGGTCGGGGGTGCGAGATCCTCGCAGGCTCTTGCGGACGTGTGCGCGCAGCTCGTCAGGGTCCGGCTCGGCCCCCTCCTCGGGAACGACCACCGCCACGATGACCTGTCCCCACTCGGAGTCCTCCACGCCGACGACCGCGACGTCGCGAACCAAGGGATGCTCGACCAGAACGTCTTCCACCTCGGCGGGCGCGATGTTCTCGCCGCCCCGGATGATCGTGTCGTCGGAGCGTCCCGTGATGAACAGATACCCCTCACTGTCGAGCGCGGCAACGTCCTTGGTGGGGAACCAGCCCTCGTCGTCCAGCACCGAACCGATCCCGGTGTACCTACCCGACACCTGGTCGCCGCGGACGAACAACTCCCCGGGCTCCCCGGGACCCAGCACGGTGCCGTCGTCGCCACGAATCTGGACCTCGATACCCGGCACCGGCCGACCCACTGAACCGAGCCGCTTCCTGGTCGTCTCGTCCGTCGCGGTATGCGCGGCGCGATGGTCCTCCGGCGTCAGCACCGCGATCGTTGAGCTGGTTTCGGTCAGACCGTAGGCATTCACGAACCCGACATCGGGCAGCAGCTCGAGCGCCTTACGCACAAGCGGCAAAGCGACTTTCGACCCACCGTAGGCCAGTGTGCGCAGGGTGGGCAGCGGAGTCGGATTGCATTCGAGCTCGGTCACGATGCGGTCGAGCATGGTCGGAACGACGGTGGCGCTGGTAACGCCCTCCTCGCTGACCAGGCGGATCCACTCCTTGGCGTCGAAATGGGTGAGGTACACCATCTTTCGGCCGGCGTACAGGT
>JBLNEK010000272.1:0-55000 GCA_050262635.1 Candidatus Sericytochromatia bacterium
TATAACAGGCGCCGCCGCCACTCCGCCCTCGGTATGATCAGCCCGGTCGACTTCGAAGACCGACTCAATCAGACGGCAAAAGCCGCCTGAACTTGTGTCCGCCAAACGGGGTCAAGCCCAGCGGTTCCCGGTTGAACACCATGGGCGCGTTCGACATTCGAATTTCATTGAACGATCCTTTGGGGAGACCAAGCGACGGACCAAGGTCATTGGCCGATTCCCCGGCGAGACCAGCGCCATCAGCCTGGTGTGGGCCGTACTCGACCGCGCCTCGGCCGGTTGGCGCGGCCTCACCATGACACCGGTCGGCACCCCGATTGCTGCAAGATCTACGCCGATCACTCCTTGACCCACCCCGTGACCTGCGACCGACGCCCTCCACCACGAGTGGCGACACCGACCAGGCCGATCCCATCTCGGCCATCGCGTAGCGACCTCGGGTCGCGACGCCGGTACGTCTCAGTAAACGATCATCGCTATACGTGTCAGGGTCTACCTGCCCGCATCTGACAGCTCTTACCACCGGCCATGACGGCTGGCGGTGACCAGGTCGATCGGTGGGATGTAGCCGGTGATGCTGTTGATGGTGCGATGCAGGCCGTGGTGGAGCACATCGATGTCGCAGCGGGCCAGACCGCCAGCGGCGGCGATGACGTGTTCGGTGGTGAACGCTAGATCGTTGATGGTGCCCAGGACGCGGCGGTCGGCGGTCTTGGCCACGGCCACCTGCCAGGGATCGAGTTCGCCGAGCGTATCGACGGGCAGGTGTTCGGCTTGCAGCGCGGCCTGGATCGCCGAGACGACGGGCGGGCCGATCGGGCGCAGGCCGGCGGCGGTGACGTTCGGCATGAACACCGAGAACAAGGTCCCGGCGTGGGTCACCAACAAGCATTTGCGCCCGTCGATCCAGATCAGGTGGGCATACCAGTCCTGCTCGCAGGCTTCGCCGATGGCCGGCTCAGACACCCGCAGCAGCGTCAGCACCTTGGCGGTGCATCGCAGCATCACGAGTCGTGATCGTAGGCAAAGCCACCGGCGATCGGCACGCAAGAGCGCCGTGGCGGTGCGCCGGTACAGTGTGGCGGCGTGTTGGTCGCTGATCTGCATCACTTCCTCGACATGCCTCACGACGCTTCGGGTTCCGCGCGGCGCCTTGCGCGGCATTTGGGCGATATTGTCCGGGCGGGCACCGCCGGCGAAGTTGGTGATCCGTGGGTGTCTGCGTTGCCGTGTCGACGCCGACCGGCCCACAGGCGCTGCCCTGGGCGGATGACCATCGCCATCGTGTGGGCCGAGGCCGCGGCGCCGATCCGGTGGTGGTGCACCGTCTGTGACGACGAGGGGGTGATCAGCAACTGGGCAGACACCCCATACGACCTGCGCCGCCGCCGGCTCAGCGTTGCCGGTGACGTCGACGAGGTCATCGTCAGCGACAAGACCGCCGCCGTGTTACGCGAGCTGGTGTTGCTCGACCCCGACTGTGAGCGGCTGGTGTTTGGCATGCGCGCCCACCCCGACGGCGCAATCTTGCTGGCCAGTGCAGACGACCTCGAGGAGCTAATCGGGTTCGTGGCCGCCGAAGCCAACCACGAACCCAACCGGCGCCGCCAACACCGCCTCGACGCCGCGTTCAACGCACTGACCGAAGCCGCCCAAACCCTTTTCAGCTGAACATTCTCGGCCCTGCAGTGTCGGTCCTGTGGGCTGCCAACGCATCTAGAGCGGGTGTACCGAACCCGCGCCCCGCTATCCCTGACACCATCAGCGGCCAGCTGCGGTCGGGCCTGTCGCCTGAGTTCCTCAGCCCGTATGCTGACGGCGAAGCTGCGAACCGGCCGGTGCTTTTACACCAACTTTCGGACGCGACCAAGCCCCGCCCACCAACAGCCGACGACCGCTATTACCGCGGTTGGCTTGGGACCTTCTCGCGTATAGCCGAGACAATCTCGGTAGCGGCCGCTGGCCTATCCAATCCGCATAAATGGACGTCCGCCACGACGTTGGATTTGGCCGCGATCGCATGCGAACAGTTACTGACTCGATCACCCGGGATGGAATTGTCAAGCACAAAGATGCCGTCGCGCTCACCCACACCACCTAGGCTCCGCTGTTCGACGACATTTCCATTCGAGACGTTGACAACTGTGTTTTGGCAGTGCAGCCATGCGTCTACGGTCTCCATGATGAACTCGGCCGCCCTAGCCGGATTACCAAAGGTCACAACGCTCTCGTCGACCGACAAGCGCGGTAATGTTCCGCCATCGGTCAACTTGAATCCCCGGCCGCCAGTGACAGACCCGCTGCCGCGGAATGCGGCCGCTGGATTGGGGTCAGCAGCCCGCGCACAGTCATCGGATGGCTGCGTCGCCACGTCGCGCGGCGGTGCAGCCGGAACTGGTACCTTCACTAGCCGTTCGGCTCCCAGATGCTGCTGAGCCTCCTCGGGGCCCAGCAGCATCTGCTCGAGGTCGGAGTCATCGAAGGTGCGCACGACCTCTGGACACTGCCAGTACCGAAACACGTTGGGATTTCTGCCCGTGGATTCTGCATCGGCAGGACGTGTGAGAATGCGATTCGACGAGTCGGGAGTCACAGTGATGGCAAATCCCTTGTCCGACTTCCACTTCGCCGGCACCAGCACCCAGCGGTTGTTGCGGACTTCAAGTCTTCGCAAGCATTCGTAGCGGTAGGTCGGACCGGCGTCTGGATTTTCGGGTGGCACCTTGGTGACAGCGACGAGCTCCGCGAGGTCAGGAGGAATACTCAGCGGCTCTGTGGTATCCAGCACGACGCCGACGTCGCTTCCCCATAGATCACGGGCAATGTATTCCCCGTCGCGCTCGCCCATCCCGGCGGCATAGATGTCGGTGAGCCAGAACAACGCGGCGACCATGACGGCAGCGGCGATGCCGAGACTGACCCGCTCGGCGCTTGCGAACCGGTCTGCCGTTTCGCCCTTGGCGCCGGTCCGCGTGATCACCAGCATCCAGTACCCGGCGACGAGAAGTGCTGTGCCCGCACCGATAAGCGTGGTGATCACGATCGGCTTAGAAAGCCTGGGATATTCGAATAGCAGCCAGCTGAAGGCCACGCCGAGGGACAGCACCGCGCTCGCTATCGGCACCCAAGCGGCCATTCGGAGAGCACGCGTCCAACGACCGGACTCGGCCAACCGTCGGATCGCTACTGCGGCCCACACCACGAGGGCACAGACGAGCAGTAGACGCATGACCGGGAAGAAGAAGACCCCGACGTTCATCGCCACGTAGTCAGCCGTAGTGAAGCCGAGCGACTGGGAGTCCACAGCGAAATATTGCAGCCGTTCGCGGGTGTAGACCGAGCCGAAGAAGTAGCAGAGGCCGGTGATCAGGGTCGTGGGGGCGATGAATATGCCCACGAGGCCCAACCAGCGGTGTGCAGTCTGCTGCGGCGACTCCTTTTCATCAGTCATCACGGACCGTCGGTCGAAGTATCAGACCTGGGGGGCTGCCCGGACTCAACCGTCGGAGATGTCGTTGTGTCCGACGGTGACAACGTCGGCGTCGTCAGGGAGATCGTCGTCGATGTCGTGGAAGAAGTGTACGAGTCTCCGTCGCCCGTCGAGGTGGTCGAACCGGTTATGGTGACGACTGTGTGATCCACCGACGACGTCGCCGATGTGGTGGTCGGCAGTTTCGTCGGTGTCAACGTCTCTCGCGAACCGTTGTCTTCACCGCACGCGCTTACCCAGCCCCCAGATACGACGGCCAACACGACGATCACCGCGCGAACTACTGGGAGCTTTCGCGCTGATCCACCCGAATGTTTCGGCACCATCTGCAACCCTCCAGTAGCTTCGTGATCTGATCATCGCACCGCAGCCGATGACGGGCAATTACCGACGTCTGTCCTTACGACGGGAAGTAGAGCACCTGGTTGGAGAACAGCGACTCGGGCTGACTGACATGGTTTGCCGCCGCGACGACGGCCGCTCGCGTGTCAACATCCGCATCGCCATACTCGTCGCGGCAGAGAGACTCGAGCGTGTCGCCGGCGATCGCGCGACGACGGTTTAGTCCGGGCACGATCAGCACCGAGTCTTCGGGCGGATCGGTGTTGGGCGGCAGGTGGTTTGCCAACCTGATCACTTCACCCAGGTGATCGTCCCCATACCATCGTCCGGCCAGTCCTTCGAAGCTCTCTCCCGCTACGACCATGTGATGCCCCACATCAGCGAGATCCGGGATGAGCAGCCATGTGCCGGCGAGGATTTCACGCTGGGCGACTCCGTTGACGATCTCCCATATCAGCTGAGTGTCCGTGTCCTGGGTCTCGTAGTACTGCTGGGTGATCTGCTTTCTCGCTGCCGTGGAATCCGGGGTGGTGACGAAGTGGCGAAAAGTCACGTACGGGATCAGCAACTCTTGCCCGGCTTCGATGACGTCGGGATCGGCGATGTGGTTCTGGCGCGCGATCACTGGATACAGGGTGCCGTCGCCGTACTCGCGTCGAGCGATCGCGAACAGAGCGTCTCCTGGTTGAACCGTATAGCTCTTCACTTTTCATTCCTCCTAAGACAGGTCTCCTCCTTGAGGTGCATACGAGGTTCCAGAATCAGGACGCCGCAGGCACGCGTAGTGGGCTACCTGTTCGTATGCCGCGAATCCGATCCGCCGGGCTCTAGTCGGTGCCACTACCTGCATCACCGGTATGCATCAATGCGAAAAGGCGTAGTTCTCTACGCGTGCTCGACCCGACCGGTCGGCCATACGTTGCTGGTATGTCCACTGCCGGACCGACCGGCGATAACAACAGACATGAAAAGAGATTCAAATGTCAATAGTGAATGATCGGCCCTCCGCCATCGTGCTAGGCGCAGCGCAGCATGTCACCGCGCAAGCCAGAGCTGCCGACTCGACGGTTTTGATCACCGAAAACGAGGTGCTCTTCGCAACCGCGACCGCTAAGGGTCTGCCGCGGGAGAATCAGAGGTGGGCGATGTTCCGCCGGATCGTTGTGGCGCTGGCGCTCTCCCGGAGCGACGAAGCGGTGCAGGACGATTCAGGTCCGCGGTACAACCACCATCCGCGTCGCCGGGCCTACCTCGACGATTCGCGGATGGCGCGGGAGATGTTGCGACTATGAGCCCCGGCATCTTGGCGCTGGTGGCCGTGGTGGCGCTGCTTACGGCCGTCGGTGTCCGCGAGTTGCAGGATCGGCTAGAGAGGTGGGCCTCCGACCGCCGTGTCGACGAATAGGGCTTCTAGTTGGGATGCACAATCTTGGCGAGTTCGTCGCGATCGGCGACATCAAGTTTGATGCAGGCGCGGTAGATGTGGCCCTCGACCGTGCGAATGGAGACCGTCAGCCGCTCCGCGATCTCGCGATTGGACATGCCTGCGGCCACCAGCGCAGCAATCTCACGCTCGCGGCCGGTCACCGGCAGTGGTCGTGCCGCGGATCGGATTGCCGGCGTACTGGCTCCTCCGCAGCGATCCGCCAGTCGCAGCGCCCGAGCCACCGACTCAGCACTCTTGCGCCGCTGACCGGCGCGATCGTGAAGCGGAACGGCCTGCGCTGCCGAGTCTGCGGCGGACAGAAGCAACCCAGCGCTTTCAAACTCGGCGCTCGCTGCGTCCAGGGCGTCGGGATCCGCGGCGCTCACCGCAGCGGCATGGCGGGCATAGCGGGCGGCCAGGTCTCCGTCGACGCGCTTCGCCAGCGATTCCAGCCGGCCCGCGACACCGCGGTCACCGAAGCGTGCGGCATGATGCAGCGCCTCGGCTTCCACAGCATACTGACCGGACTTGTGCGCGAGATCTGCTGCGCGGCGGGCGAAATCGATCGCAGACCGTTCTGCGCCGACGGCGGCGGCCAGCCACGACTTGGCGATGAGCAACTGTGGCTCGTGCAGCGCGACGAAGCGCCCGGTGTGCTCCGCCGCTTCGGCCAGCACGCGCTCGGCCTGAGCCGTATTACCAAGCCCGGCGTAGGCTCGCGCGAGCAGCAGGCGTGCCGGCAACCGCCACGGCAGCGAGGCTTCGGCGGCCAGTGCCGCGAGCGCCTGCTCGATCGACGCGATCGCATTGGGAAAGTCGCCCCGATAGGTGGCCACGAGGCCCGCCATGATTTTGGCGATTGCCCACCCGAGAAACTGACCCGCCGAAGAGAATTCGGCGTAATCCTCGGCGCGCTTCTGCGCCAGATCGAACTGACCGGTGTAGGTGAGCGCAAGGACGTCGCAATAGCGAACCATGACCCGGATCATGCCGTCGGTCGCTTTTTGCCCAGCGCGGCACATCGCCGCGTAAGGCTCGAAGTCGTGGCCGCGGCCGGCGACCGGCATCGCAAGGCCGGCGCTGAACGCCGCGAAGTCGACCGCCTGCTTCGGCGCGCTCGATTGAGCAAGGACTGCTTCGGCCGAGGCGATGCCTTCTTCGATCTTGTTCTCGTGCACAGCCATAGCGGAGCCGGTTGCTTCGATGACGAGCTTGAGGCTTGGATGCTGGACACGCTCGTGCAGCAGTGCCAAGACCTCGTGCGCTCGGTCGACGTCTCCGAGGGACCAAAACAGAATCGACAGCCGGGGTATCCCCCACTGCACGAGCTCCAACTCGTTCAGCTCCAACGGGTCGAACTGCGCGAGCACGCGGTCGGCCTCGGCCGGATGGCCTTGCCACAGCAAAGCGCGCGACAACAGCTCGGCAGCCTTCACACCGCCGCCTCGTTCGAACGCTGCCCGAGCCAGGTGCTCGCCGAGAGGCAAATTCGACAGGAAGAGGGCGTCTTTGGCTGCGGTGATTAGCAACTCGGTGTCGACATGTTGGTCGCTGTCCAGACTGAGCTGCGCCAGCCGAAGCCGGTTCGCTGCGGAGTCGACCACCCGGTCCTGCAACACCTTGACGATGCGGCCCCGCAGTCTGCGGGCAGATGCGGTACCGATGCGACGCCGAATGACGTCACCATAGAGAGGGTGGCTGAACCGGGCGTTCATCACCGGCCCGTCTTGGACCACCCGGACCAGTCCTTGCACCTCTGCGGCGTCGACCGGCTCGTCACCGGCAAGTTCACAGAGAGCCTCGATGTCCAGCGGCTCACACAGCGCCAGCAGCTTCAAGGCGTTCACGACATCGCTTCCGACATGGTCGAGTCGTTCATCGAGGAGGGCCGCCAGCCCAGACGGAACGACGGCGCGGCCGCGCAACTGCCAAACGCCGTCGACCTCCGTCAACGTGCCGGCATCGACAGCCCCCTCGACCATGTGACGCAAGAAAAGCAGGTTTCCGCCTGACGCCTCCCACATCACGTCGGCGCTGAGACCCTCCAGTGTGCCGCCGAGAACCGATTCGACGAGCGCAACGCTCTGCTGTTTCGTCAACGGGCTCAGTTCGAAACGCAGCAAGTTGCCGTCCTTCCACATAGCCGTGACGGCATCGAAAATCGGTTCGCCACTCCGGATTGTGGCCACGATCCGCGCCGCGCCGTCTACGGCGATTTGATGGAGCAGCGTCGCCGACAGATGGTCGAGCAGATGGGCATCGTCAACGCCGATCACGGTGTCGGGCTTGGCGAGGATGGAGGCGCGCGCCGCGGCTAGGAGCGCGACAGGGTCACGTGAACCGGAGGCCGGCACCCGATGCGCGAAGACCCCCAGCGGGATGCTGCGGGAGGATTCGGTGCACGCGACCCAGTGCACGTCGGAACGTAGCGACGCGGTGACTGTGCGAGCCAGCGTGGTCTTGCCTACGCCGGCTGCACCGACCAGAACCACGCCGCCGCCGCGACCGGTGAGTGCCGACCGGATGGCGTCGAACTCCGCCGGGCGGTCGATCAGGTGCCACCGGCGTGTCATGGATCAAAGTTTAGGTCTGTACACCAGGGGTCGCAGACCAAACGGGATAGGTGTCTGCGACGTTGTTTGCCAACGTCAGTCGGGCAATTCGGCGATGTCTTCGGGTTCTCTGCGTGGCACTTTATTCACACGGTGCCGGTAGTCACTGGACGCCTCGTACACCAGCTTCTTGAGCCGGTTTATGGAGCCGAGCGGCCGATGCGCATCAAGTCCGCGCCATGAGTTGAACGACAACACGTCATCACCGAACATCCGTCGACTCGCGCTGTACGGGTTCTGCGCGGGGAAGGTGATCTTGGCGACGCCGACATGTGGCGAGTCTTCCTCCGGCCACGCGACCGTGGCGTCCTCGATGGGCATCGTCACCGGATCGGTGCACAGCTGCGCCTGCAGTTCGTACTCGGCGCTGCTGGTGCGAAAGAACTCAACCACCATGTCGCGGAACGCTTCCGGTCCCGCATCACGAGGCAAGCGCTGTCCCTCCAATTTCTTCACCGACGTCGAGCACGGCGCGAAGCACAGCCTCGCGACGTATTCGCCGTGACGCAGCGGCGCAGACGAGAAGAAGGTCATGCCGAGGATGTGGACGTTGGGCTCGGTGAACGAGGACACCGCCGCCGGAAGTGAATGCCCCGTCCTTTTCAGCAACGATTGGGCTCCGCCGAGCACGTCGCTGACGAACCTCAGCAACGGGTCGGGTGCGCGTGCCAGGAGCCATGCCAGTGGCATGCCCTTCTTGAGGTAGGCGTGGGCGTCTTTGAATGGAAACTCGCGGTGGGTGACAAGGATGAAGTCTTGCGTTCTGGCGTCGTCGCCGGGTAGCGCCCGTTCGCCTGTCACGCCGATGACCTTGATCCCCAGTCCACGGACTCCCCTCGTCTGGTCGCCCCGGATCGCACCGGAGGTGGTCGACAGCCGGGCGATCACCGGGTATGACTTCGGTGTCGCGAACAATCCCTGGCGATACGGTTCAGGGAGACCGGGATACACGGTGAGTTCTCCGCGCAGGATGCCATGGCTCTTGGCGTGAGCGTCACGTAGACCGTGCCGATACTTCTTGTAGGCGAACTCGTTGTTGCCGTGCAGCGCGTCGGCGATCTTCTTGATCACCTCGTCCTCGTCGGGCCTCGGCTTCTCCAGGTCGTCCGAGTAGCGAACGAAACGGGTTTCGTCCTGGGATTGCACTGTGTCACTCATGATTTCCGGGCCCTCCCGAGCGTGCTACCTGCATCCAGGGCGCGAACGGGTTGGCCACACCGCGTAGGGCAGGCTCCAGCGACGGGAAGTGCCGGAGCAGTACGGTGCGCATCGTGTTCTGCTCGACCCAGTCAATGCCGCCCTGGGTGTAGACCTCGGGGCGGAAATCGCGGGTGAAGAAGCGGTCGCTTTCCAATCGGCGGGAAGCCATCAACAGAAAAACGCGGAATGCGGTGTCGCTGAAGCCGAATCCGGCCGGCTTTCTTTCTGCGTACATCCCGATCATCAGGTCCACCCGGCCCACATCGCCGTAGATTTCACGCAACTCCTCGGCCCAGGCCGGGTTGTCAGTCAGTTCCTCGAACGACGACGCCGGCTTTAGACCGAACAGTTGGCGGAACTCGTTGTACCGCGGTACGCCCCGCTCCCTGTCTCGCAGGATGTCGATAGAGGCCAGGTCGATGGGCGGCTGGTCGGGCTTGCGGAAACTCTGAAGATGCCCGGGATAGTTGTGCAACGTGATGGCGCCGGGATGGCAGCGTCCGAACGAGTAGAAGATGTCGGCCATGCCCAGCTTCTCGAGGCGTGCGCGCACCTCGAGAACGGTCAAGTCCGGTAGGTCATGACGGGCCAAGAAACGGTCATCTTCTACCGAGCGGAAGACGAACTCGTCGGGAATCAGGGGATGCATTCGGTAGACGGCCACGAACTCCTCGGTGAGCGAATACGGAACGTCGTGGAAATTGGTGCATGATCCGGGGATACCCCCCAGGACAGGGTTGCTGGTGATGCGTCCGAAGCGCCGGTTGAATCGTTCGCCCAACAGTCCGAACCAGTTGGCGCGCACCCCGAAAGCGCTCGTGGGATGCGCGATTATGGCCGGGGTCCAGTCAACCGTGTGAATCTTGGCCATGAGGGCGGCGTTGACCAGACGTGCCTTGTCGTAGAGACCTTGGTCGGTCATCTGCGGATATTCCGCTGCCAGCCGATCACATATGGCGTTGTGTTCCCGCATGAACAGCGAATGCAGTATGGCAAGGCCGACCCAGAAGTTGCCGTCGGTGGCCGTGAAGTCCAGATACCGGTCCAGGTCTCGGGGTGCCAGTCCGTGCGCGTCGATGCGCAGCCGGCCTTTCTCCCCCGTCCGCAGCCCGTCCGCGAATCCGGCTTTCTGGCCATAGATTTGAGAACCGTCCCACCAGTGGGTGTCGCGGGTGACGTAAGTCGGCGGCCCCCATCCGTCCGCGTGCGGATCCGGTGGTGTCCGCTTGATCTTCATCGGCCGCTCATGCCATCGATCGTCGTCGTCCAGCGGTAACTCCCAAGGCTTCTCGTCGACAGTGCCGTGGCTGACCCAGTCATGCACTTCGAACTGGATCCATGCGGCGGCGAGCAGGTTGAGGGTGGTGGCCGGGCGGAACTGGTTCCGAGTCAGAAGCCGTCGGCTGATCAGACGGGGACTGGGATCCAGCAGTTGTGCGTCCTCTTCGACGTAGGTTCGCGGCGGGGCGATGTTCCGTCCGAACCTGCTGCCCAGTGAGCCCATCAGCGGGTCGTCGAGGTCGTTGTAAGTGCCGTCGAGGGTGCGGGCGGAACGGGTATCAGCGGTGGCCGGTGGCAGGCAGTCTGCTCGCCCCCGTCCAGTTTCGTAGAGGTTCTTGGCCCGCAGTCGTGCGCGCAGCCCGATCAGTACAGGTATTCCCAGCACGGTGGGCAGCCGCGACCACCCGATGGACCTGTCGACTTTCTGCGCGGCGAACGCACCCAACCGCGACAGGGAACGCCTTACCACCGTGTACCTCCCAGCGACTCAGCGCACTCGGCGACTCTGGTGTGGGTATCCGGCGGAGGTTGAGGGTCCAACACTGCCTTCTGCTGCGACTCCAGACCACAATCCCCGCATACTATGCGCTGATCGCATCTCGTGGTGGGTATTCGACTGTGTCACCGAGCTTTACGGGGGCCTAACAGTTCAGCGAAATCTCGAGTTCGAAATCCTGCAAGCCGGCTTGCTCGTCGTGGATCTGCTGCTCCACTCTGGCCAGTTCTCTCTCGAGCAGTCGGACCTTCGCCGGATCTGATTGTTCGCCTCCCTGCAACATGGCGATGGAATCGCGCAGTTCGCCAGCATGGGCGGTGTCCCGCTTGATCCTCTCCCTGATTTGCTGGGCCGCGCGGATGAACCTCGCGCAGGGATGCTGCTGGATTGCTTGCGGACCGCTTGCAGCCATATCCACTCCATGGTCTTGTGCTTCGCCGCGACGTGGTGTCACGGGCCGAGTATCCGAAGTGCGCAGCGTAAGACGTGCGTCGGTGTCAATGCGCGAGTAGTGAGCTACCTGTTCGACGCCATCGCCCCGCCGCCGAGCAGTCGTGGTTATGCGTATCAGGATCCGCATTCCGGAACAGGTACAAGATGCCCCGCTGCAATTTGAGTAGTCCTCTACTCACGCCCGATCACTTCGCGCCGGGCACCATTGGGTTGACCGAATGCCACACATCGGAGGCTAATGTGCAAGAGAATTCGATCATGTCGATGACCCCCGACAGTTCACTGGACCACCGCAACGGCTACGACCCGCGGTTCGTCGGTGCCAGAGTCGACTTACCCACCGCCACCGTCGCCGACGATGCCGTTCTGGTCAACGGATCGCCCGCTGTGCACTACACGCGGTTCTCGCTGGGGCTCAGCAAGACTCGAAAACTGTGCCGGTGGGTGGCGTGGAACATCGACGGGTCCACGCTACCCAAGCCCAATAGCCCCGACGCGATCGGCCGTGAGGACCTCGAGTTCACCATCGACCCCCGCATAGATCCGGGGTTGCAGACCAACAACAAGGTGTACAAGAAGAATCGGCTGGATCGCGGACATATAGCGCGCCGCGCCGACTTGTTGTGGGGTCCCCACGATGAGGCTGTGCTCGCAAATCAAGACTCGTTCTACCTGACCAACATCACGCCCCAGATGGACAACTTCAACCAGTCCGCCCTGCATGGCGTCTGGGGCCGTCTCGAGAATGCCCTGCTCGACCACGTCGACGAGGACGACGCGCGGATCAGCGTAATGGCCGGTCCGGTCTTGGCCGACTCAGATCAGCCCTATCGCAACGTGCTGGTCCCGCGGGAATTCTGGAAGCTGCTGATATACCGGAGCGACAACGAGCTGCGGACCCGAGGGTTCATCGTCTCGCAGTCGCTGGATGGACTCAAGGAACGCGATCCGTTCGCCGAATTCGTTGTCGCGGAGCGGACGGTCGAACAGATCGCCGACCAAGCGAAGGTAACCTTCGACGCCGCCCTAAGCGAAGCCCAGTTCCGCGGCCGGCGCAGGACTCGTGGACGTGTCGAGCCACGAATCATCAGCAATGAAGCACAGATCGAGTGGTGAGCGCATCGCCCCGCAGATCCTCGTCCGTTCAAACCACTGCAACTCAAGGAGAAATCATGACCAAGCGCCACTCGCTTCACATCGGCCTGAACTTCGTCGACCCGAACAAATATGGCGGCTGGGACGGCACGCTCGCCGGATGCGTGAATGACGCCAATGCCATGCAGGAGGTCGCGGCCAGTCGCGGATTCGAGCCGACGATGTTGCTCAACGAGCAGGCCACCACTGCGGCCGTTCGCGCCCATCTGGATAGGGCCGCAGCCGGACTCGGTGAGAACGACTTCTTCTTCCTGACCTACTCCGGCCATGGCGGCCAGGTTCCCGACCAAGGCCACGACGAGTCCGACCGGCTCGACGAAACCTGGTGCCTGTACGACACCGAGCTCGTCGACGACTCCCTGTACGGTGCGTTCTGCACCTTCCCCGCCGGCGTGCGCATCTTCGTGATGTCGGACAGCTGTCACAGCGAAACGGTCACCCGTGAGATCGTGCGGCAGCGCGACCAGCTGCGCGAAAGGGTGCAGCGAGCACCGGGCCCTAACGCCAAGCGGGCACCGCTTGACGTCACGGAGGCGGAGTTCAAAGCCAACAAAGCGGCTTACGACGCGCAGATGAAGTGGTGGGAGCCAAAATCGCGGCCGACCGACGCCAAAGCCAAGGTCGTACTGATCTCCGGGTGCCAGGACGATCAAACCTCCGCCGACGGCGCCGTCAACGGTGCGTTCACTGAGGCGTTCCTCAAAGTCTGGGGAAAAGGCGACTACCGGCGCAGCTACCCGAATCTCAGAGACGATGTGGTAAGGGCCATTTCGGGTTCCGACCAAACACCCGGCATCTTCTCCTACGGGCTCGGCGTGCAGGACATGCTGTCGCAGATACCGTTGAGCGATAAGAACGCATGACACGTTCCGCGCTACATTGCGCGGCGGCCCGCTCGGCTCGACACAGGTGGGTAGCCTGGTGTGGATCGGGATTTCTCGCGGATTAATCCGCAGATCGCGCATGAGATTCGCAGCGGCATGCAAACATCGAGTTGTCCGAACCGTCACCCTCTATTGAACGGACGCGACTATGCCGATGCATGAGCCCCTCCCTCCTGACGGAGACCCGCCCGACGACCCAGCCGCGCAGCAGGCTCCCCCGCCGCAACGCGAACAGGCCGATGACACCGATACACCCCGCACCGAACACCCCTTGCCCGAGAGTTCGCCATTCGGGCGATAGCACCGCCGCCAACTCTCGATCCACCACATCGGACCCACGCATAGACGGGAATCACTATGGGGCTCGAATTTCAGAACCAATACCACAACAAGATCTGGATCGCGCTCGTCTACGGCAACACCGGTTGCGCTTCGAAATTCAGGAAGCAAGGATGGTGGGCCGTCGACCCCGGCCAGACCCGTACCATCTGGAACGTCAACTTGCAGAAGGTGAACCGGTTCGCTTCGTTCTACGCCCAGGAATTCAAGGGCGGCGGTGGAGCGACGTGGAACGGGTCGGGCAACAAGTGGTATCTGATTCGCGACGTCGCGTTCAACCAGTGCTACGAGGAGAACACTGGCTGCAACCAGCAACCGAACTTCGTGGATATCGACTTCGAACAGGCAGATAACGGTCACCATGCGTTTTACGGATTGCGCATCACACTGGGACCGTCGCCCGGACAGATCCGCAGGATCGGCTCCGTTCTCATCGACTGACACTTCCGCGCGAGTGCCAGTCAGATCGTCATGGGTCTTCCGCGAATAGGCGAGGGCCTCTGCCGCCGGTAGGCCTACACACAGTCGACATCACATTGTCTGCGAACGTCTGGCGCTTCGCGTCCCACAGCGGGGCCAGGTAGCCGGCGCAGAAGGGCGGGAAGGGCAGCAGGTCGATGCTGTGGGCGAGCAGTCGCACCATGGACTGTCCGAAACCTACTGGCCGTCCGGTCTTTTCGCTGACTACCTCGAACCTCAGGGCCGTCTTGCCGAGGCTTGAACCTGTGCGGCCCTGCCGGAAGCCCCAGTTCCAGATCACGTACACGAGCATCAGCGACAGGGCGATCAACATCGCCGCTCGTCCCGTGTCGCTGACGACCTGTCCGCACCACCCGCCGGCCCTGATCGCAGATGTACACATCAGTGAAAACGCGACGACGACTGCGAGGCCGCCCAAGACCATGATCGGGATGGCGTCGAAAATTGCAGCCAGAACACGTCGCGTCCACGATGTGTAGGCCTCCCTCGGGAGAGCAGCAACCGCCGCGACTTCGGGTTCATCGAACTGTCGTGGGGCGCCGACCTGGACAGCGAGCGCGTTATGTTCATGCTGGATCGCGGCGAAGGTGGCGGCGAATGTCACGCTCGCCACGACGGCCAGGCCGCCGGTCCAGAAGTTGAGCATGTCCAACACAACAAACACAGTCGCTGCTGCAGACAGGGGCACCAGCCAAGCGCGAGTCCGGCGAGCTGAGCCGACACACGGCGGCTGCAGCCGCGCGAGGCGAGTGAGGTGGATCGCGATAGGGATGGGCGGCACCACCCATAGCAGCAGCGCCGATCCGACTGCCGGCCACACCCGCGGTGAAGGCAACCGCTTCGGCCGGCGACTTGCCCGCTCGATGTCGCGCCGCTCCCTCACCAGCCTGACCCAGACCGGTGAAGGCACGACGACCGGAAAAAAGAATCCGCTACTCAAAACGATGGGAACCAGCCACAGGAACCAGAACGAGGCGAGGCCCAGCGCGGAGGTTTCCACTACCGAGCGTGCCTCGACCACGTTATCCGTTGTGGTGACGAAACCCGCCGGAGGATGCAGCGGGCTGACGGTGTGATGCCGGGCTTTGGCAGTCTGAATCAGCCACGCGATACGGGCCCCGACGGCGCCTGCGGCGAATATCAGCAGGCCCGCGAATGCGGCCGCTGACTCTGCTTCGAGCACGTTGCCGGACAACAAGAACCACACCAGAACGGCGGCAGGGGTGACGCTGATCCATAAGTCGAAGTCGATCTCACGTGGGGCATGGGAATCCAGTTCCTTGAACACCATCCGTTCGTGCTCGTACAGACCCGCGGAGCGGGGAACGTGCCATGTGGTTGTGGTGTGATCGAGGTCGACGTTCCCGGTGTCAGCAAGGTTGAAGATGATCCTCTTGATCCGAAACGCGGCCGAAAGCGGCCGCAGGACAAGGTAGGCGGCCGCGAGTACCGTCACCGCGAGCGCGAGCCATTGGACTGGACGTGCGTGGCGGACCTCGCCGTAAAGATCAATGAACGAGCCCGGGGTCGGGACCGCCGACAACGATTGGATCAACGACCCCGTCAGCATGCGCACCGCGTCCTCGTCGCTCTGGCCGGACGCGCCGAGTTCCGCGGCATCGCCGCCGACTGCGTCGGTGACGACCCCGAGAATGACCTGGGTCACGACGAACACCGCGATCAACAAGGCAGGGATGATGAGCTTCCAGCGCACCTCCGGAAGCGAGGCGTGGAAGGTCTTTACCAGCTCGTCGGCCCGCTTCTCGTCGTCGGTCAGCCCTCGTGTGGAGAGGCGCGCATACCGCCGCGCCAGCGCCGTCGTCGATCGACGCACATGCTGGCTCACCATGCTCGAAGTACCTACCGTCGGGCGGGGAAGCCGTCGTAACGGATCGAACACGACCCAGCGTCGGGGTCGACTCGCGATGATCACCATCGGTGGCAAGGACTCCGCCGCGTCCAGCGCCACCCCGTACCCGATCAGTAGCCGGCGGACCTCATCGGGGGATCGTCGTATTGGTTTCGATCGTTCGCAGTTCATCTGCGGATCCATCATCACGGTGGTGCCGTCACCGGCGTGATGCGCGGGAACGTGGCGAGAACGTCGCCGCCCGGTGCGTCGGCCGGGATCGTCGAATCCACGCGGATGGTGCCCTCGGGGGGTGGCCCGATCTCGATTACGACGTCATACGTCCGGCTCGCCCCTTGCCCTTCGACCGCAGCCTTAAGCTCGACCGTGATCTTGTACTCCACCCGGCTAAGCACGTCGACGTCCGCCGTGCCCTTTTTCAGGGGGACTTCCAGCCTGCGGCCCTCCGCGCGGGCCGACACGTTGACCTCCGCCACGTCCTCGTGAGCAGCCGCCGTGCGGATGAAGTGCTCGACGCCGTCGTTCTGGACACGCAGATTCACGTCTTCGGGCGCCAACATCAATCCGGTGAATAGCTCAGTGCCAAAGCCCGGACCGATCAGGTGGGCACGGTGCCACCCCCGAAGCAGCTGCGCAAGTTGCTCGCCCAGGCCCTCTGTGCGGGTCGGCAGCTTTTCCAGCTTGCGCGGGGCCAGCATGTACTCCTCAAGTCCGAGGCCGGGAAGGTCACGCGCGATCGGCTCCCCCACTACGCCCGAGGCCTCCACGCTGATCGGTCGTTCTGGCACCCCCCGCACCAGCGAGTCACGCGCGCGCCGCCTCGGCCCCACCGTCTCGGGGGTGGCGGTGAACTTGGGCCCGTACGAGCGCAGGATCTCCCCGGCGACCTGCGAGACCTGGTCGCGCAGCGTGAGCAGCTCCAGCAATTTGGCGACCGGGTCGCGGATCGGCGACCGCGACTGCTCATCGATCGCCTGGTTCATGCGCCGCATCGCGTCGGCCAGTTCGGGTGAATCCGGCCTCGAGAGCCTGGTGCCCTCCAGGGTGCGGCCCTGCTGATATGCGGTTTTGATCATGTCGGCAAGTTCGCGAATCTGTGTGCGGTAATGCACCTGTCCTTCCGGCTCGAGCAAGTCAGGGCGCTGCTCGACCAGCTCGGCCACGAACTGCATCGCCTCGCTGACGCGCTTCAGCCGGCTCGCACTCAGCTCCTTTTGGCCGCGGCCGGGCTGAAGAAGTCGCTCGACGGCCGCGCGACCCTCGGGCCCCATTCCGCGGCGCTCCAGGGTGGCCATCGCTGTGTCGAACGCGACGCTCGGTGCCACTGCCCCTTCGGGTTTGCGTTTCAGGTTCTTGAACTTCTCGTCCGCCTCGGCGAAGCGTGCCTCGACGTCGGGTCTGCGTCCTGACAGCTCCTCGCGAAAACCCGGAGGCGGAGCGGTTTCGGTGGGAGCAACCGGTCCGGGCTGGCGTGCGCCCGGTCGGGTGGCACCCGGTGCTTCAGGTTCCGACAGGACCGTACCGGCCGCGGTACGGCCCTCACCCGCGCCGTGCCCCCGCCCGCTGCGCAACGCGGCGTAGAACGCGTCGAGATCGCGGATGATCCAGCGGTAAAGGCCGCTGTTCGGGTCGAGATGGCTTGTCTCCGAGCCGTATTCGCGTGCATAGGCCTCAGGCGTGGTGACGTCGATCATCCGCGGCGACTCGCCCGCGTGACCATGCGTCGCCGGTTCACCGGGCAGTTCCACCTTGATGCGCGGCGGGTTGATGGTGACCTCCACGCGGGAATAGCCGACGGTGCCGTCAGGCCGCACGAACTGGACGAACTCGGTGTGGCTGCCGGTGCGCATGGCCGCGCGTACCGCGCCCATCACATCAGCGGGTGCGGGCATGCGGCGGATCACGACGTTCTCGGGGGTGGGGTGCAGGTGCACGATCGCTTGCCACCCCTCCCCCTCCGGCGGCGACACCGAGAATTCCGTGCCGGCGCGCACGGCGAATTCGCCGGTGTTGGGGTTGTAGAACAGTCCGACCTCGTTTCCACCCGATTGCGCCACCACCCGGTCGTAGATCGCCAGCGCCTCGTCGGCCGAGGCGGGGCGCGCGTCGAAGTCCTTCTGCGTCACCTTTTGCGACGATTTTTCAGGTTGGCGGCGCTTGCCGCTTCGCAGTCGCTGCTCGATCAATTCGACCGCCCGGGCTCGTCCGGCCGGGTTGGCGTCGACGCCGGATCCGGTGCGCTGCGGAGGTTCTCGCTCACCCGTGCCCGCGGCGGTCCGGCCTCCCGGCTCGACGGTCTCCTCGCCGGGCTTGGGTTCGGGGCGGGTGGTGGTCTCCGTGGGCCGCGGCGTTTCGGTGGTGGGCGCTGGCGCCTCTTTGGGAGGTGTGATCTCTTCCGGCCGGGGCGCGGTCTCGGCCGGGCGGGTGGTCTCCACTTCGCGTGGCTGGGTGGTGGTCTCGGCTGGCCGGGTCGTGGTGGTCTCGGTCGGCTTGGCGGTAGGCAACTCGGGCGTCGGCGCGTCGGTCACCTGCACGTGATCGGCGAGCATTTGGTGTGCGGTACCAAGGGATTCCAGCCCAGCCCGGGTCGCGTTGAGGAACGCCATCGCGCGGCGGGCGGCGCGTTCGCCCGGCGACAGGCTCTTGTCTTGGTCGATGGCGGCCAGTTCCTGCGCGAGCGTGATCGGAATCACGAAGATCTGGCTGCCGAGCTGCAGGTAGCCGAAGACGCGAACGGCGCGCTCGACCCGTCCGGCGATCGCGACCCACTTGGTGGCGGTTCCAGCCGCGGCAGCGCCGGCGCGAACCGAGCCCGCCCATGCCCCAAGCGGTGCGACCGCTGCGCCGACGATCGCGGTGATGTCCATCGCGGTGGCGAGGTCCATCTCCAGATATCCGCCTTCGTAGCGCCGATGGATGCGATACGCGGCCACGATGCCGCCGGCGACACCTCCCACGACGCCCAGTGCGATGCCGACGGGGCCGGTGACCAGCAGCGCCGCGGTGGCCGCGGCTGAGGCGATGCTTTCCAGGCGCGATTCCCATCGCTTCGACGGGCCGGGGGTAGCCGTGATCGTCGGTGCCACGTTGATCGACTCTGGCTTAACGCGTTTCGTCAGCGACTCGGGCAGCCGCACCCCGACTGTGCCGCGCCCATACGGCACGTCGCGGACGAAGTCCATAATCGCGCCGCGAATCGCCTCGGCGTGCCCGGCCGCTCCGAGGGCGCTGCTCGTGCCCGTGTACTTGTCGTGGTGGCCGGGGGTGGACAGGTCGAACAGCAACCACTTGCGGTGGCCTTCGGCACTGTCCCCGGCGGCCTCACCGAGCACCATCAACAGCGGCAGCGCCGCTCCGCCCGAACGCGGCACGAACGACATGTGCGGACGGAACCGCGGGCCGGTCATCTCGCCGGCGACCTCGAGCACGGCGCCACGCTGCTTTCGGGTCTGCTCGCGGACGCGCCGCAGCTCCTCGAGCACGGTCGCCGGCTGGCGCCCACTGAGGCTCAGCTGCACGTGCAGGCCGACGACTTGGCCGAAGAGCAGGTCGGCCGTCATCTTCGGCGGTTTCAGCAGCGCCGGGGTGTTCGCGGGGATCAGGTCCTTCCACTTCAGCGCGTCGTCGGTGATGTTGCGCAGGTCGGCGACCATCTGCGTCATGGCGATCTGTTCGTCGGTTTGGGCGTCCAGCGCATCCAGATGCGCTCCGGTCTCGGTCTCGTCGGCGGCTCGCAACCGCTCGATCTCGGCGCGCTGCTCAGCGATCTCTTCCTCGATCGCAGCCCGGTCGTCTCCCGTGGCTTTCGCCAGTTTCTGGGTGAGCTCGGCGAGTTTGGCCTCCGCGGACTTGACTTCAGCGGGCGCCGTCAGTTGCGTTGCCAGGTCTTTGGCCGACATGACCCGGATCGGGTAGAACGCTACACTCGGCGCACGAACGACCGGGTTTTCCGGGGCGTCCTCCTTGCTCAACGGTGGTCGGGCACTGAGGCAGCGCACCACATACGTTCCGGGTTCCTCCCACTTCACGCCTCGTTCGTTGGTCGGTGTGGAGGCGAGCGACACGAAACTGCGCACGAGCGTGCCGATGCTGCGTACCGCGGCGTCGACCGCGATCGCGGTTCCTGTCGTCGGGTCGATGATCTCTTCGCGCACCGATGCCTCGACGTCCTCGCCGATCTCGCCGAAGCCTCCCTTCAGCTCGGCGCCCGCGGCCTGGCCGCGCCCCACCTTTCGGCTCTTCTCGTCGGCCTTGCTCAATGCGCCGATCGCGGTGCGCAGCCGGAAAATGTCCCAGTTGTAGGCGCGGGGGCCGAACGCGGCGAAGGTGGCGTATTGACCCTCGACGGTCCAGTCGATGTTCATCTGGAAGCGGTGCACCGAGTACGCGATGCCGGTCGCGGGTCCCAGGTTCACGATCTCGGCGGGGTATGCCTCCTTGTTGGGTGCGACCTTGTCGGGGTCCGGCGTCTCTTCGCTCGGCAACCCCACCACGATGTCTTGTGGTTTGGCGTCTCGGGCCGGCTTTTGGCCGGCGTTGAGCGCTCGGGTCACGGCCTGGACCCGCTCCCACAGCAGACCTGGCCCCTGGCCCTGAGTGAGTGCGATCGCGCCACGGTTCTTGGGCACCTCGACCATCAGCACCGGGTCTTTGCCGTCGGTGCCCAGCTTTACGTTCGACGGGACCGCGGCCAGCGCCAGCAGGCGCTCGATCGCCGCTGGGTCCTGCTCGCCGACGCCCTTGCCGGCCATGTCGCGGATGTGGCGCCTCTCGTAGCTCACCCGGTCGCGCACCACCTTGAACTGCAGCTGCGCCCAATCGGGGATCACCGGTGCGGCCTCGCCGCCTTCCCCGCCGCCCTCTCCCTCGGCCGTCGTTTTCTCACCGCCGCCCTCGCCGCCCGCACCGGCTTCACCGCCAGTTGACGCGGCGCGCAGGAAGACGACACCCTCCGACGGGCCTCGCAGCTTGAGGTACTCGTCGATTTGTGCCGGGATCACAAAGTCGACGGTCTTTTTCTCGTCTTCGCTTCTCAGAGGAACCCATTCCGTTCTCTCGTCGCCGCGATGAACCCATAGCTGCTCGGGGTGCCTGTCATGGCTTCTGAACACTCCAGCGGGTAGTTGTCTGGCCTTTGGATCGAGCTGGAACGTTCCCTTGCGCTTTTTCCCGACGAACAAGATGAGGTGGCTGCCGGTGGAAACCACGAATCGCCACTCTTCTGCACCGGCGTCGGGGTACTTGGTGCTGATGGCGTTGACGAGGAGCGAAACCATCTCCTGCGGCGACCCGTGGAAGACCCTCGGCGTCCACTCAGGGTCGGCATTCTGTTGGCCGGCCGGCGTTTTGGTTGGGAGCGACTTGACGGTGCGCTTCGGTGGCGCCGTGACCGGTTGGCGGGCCAGCACCCCGCCCCGGGTCACGGCGGGCTTCCAGGTTGCGGGCGCCGTTCGATGATCGAAGCGGAGTTGACGGCAGTTTCTGCCACAACGATCACGTGGTTTGCTGGGTCGACGGCGACTCCGTGCGGGCTCTCGCCAACCGAGATCGTTTGCAGGGCATAGGTCCTGGTGTCCACCGCCGTCACCGTTTTTTCGCTCCGGTTGGACACGTATATGGTGCACACATCGGGGTCGATGGCCACCGCGATCGGTTCGGGGCCCACCCAGATCGTGTGTAGGGCCTGGCTGCGGAGATCCCAGACGATCAGCGAGCTCTCGCCGGTCGCAGCGTAGTACGCCAGGTGGGTGGTGGGATCGACCACAACGTCAAAGGTCGGCCGGTCCACCGTTACCGAGACGATGTCGCCGCTGTCAGGGTCGATCACCCACAGCGCCATGCCGTTGGAGTCGTTGGCGTACAACTTGTGTGTCGTGGGGTCGACCGCGAGAAGGTAGGGGTCGACGACGGCCTCGATCGTACGGCTGACGGTGCAGGTGTCGATATCGATCACCAGGACTGCACCCTTCCATGGACCGGGTCCGCTGGTATCGACGGCCGCGGCGTAGAGGATCCGTCTCGCATGATCGATGGCCAACCCGCTCGGCGCGAAAGGCGCGACGTCGATTTCGGTCACGGCGCGGGTGGTGTGGTCGATCGCGGAAATGATCGTGGCGTGCGACACATAGGCGGTATGGGTCTCCACATCGACAGCGATGTCGAGCGGGAGGTGTCCCATCACGACGGTGTCCACGACCGCTTGGCGGGGCAGGTCCACCAGCGACACCGAGTTGTCGGTGTCGCCGATGACGAACGCCGTTGCACGGGTGTGATCGATGGCCACGCCGACCGGGCGCACACCGACGGGGGTCACCGTGGCGGTCACGCGGTATTCCGCTCGGCCCGGGTCCACCCACGGCTGCGCCGTGTCGACGACACTGTCGCCCACCACCCAGGTGAAGAATGCTTGCGCCGCACCGGTATTGCGTATCCCGAGCCGCCACTCCAAAGCGGAGTTCACCGAGACCAGTCCTACCATGACCTCGAACACGTTGGGGCTCACAAGATTCAGCGACACATCGCCCACATATCCGACGTCGCCCGGTGAGCTGAACAACCCCTGCGGGTCGACCGTCACTTCCACCGGGGTGCCGGTTCCGGCCGCCACCAGCAGCGTGGGTGCCGACGTCCCGTCGAGCATCGCGACCCGCAGGAACATCACCTCCGAGTAGGGCGGATCGAACTCAGCGATACGCGTCGAATGCGCCGTGAACGCCGTGAACACGGTCGCCCCCGCCGCCACGGCCAGCGCCCGCACCGGCGGATCGGGATACAACGTGAAAGTCATCCTGGCCGCCGTTCGATTACCGAGGCCGTCCCCGACTTGCGGTCGGCGGTGACGGCGGTGTGCGTGCGCGGGTCGACGGTGACCGCAGATGGCATGAATCCGACCGCCACGATCTTCGTGTCACCGGTCCGTAGGTCGATGACGCTTGTCTTGGCTTCGCCGTCATGTGTGAAGTACAGCGTGTGGGCCTCGGTGTCGAACGCCAGCCCGGTCGGCACGTCGGCGACCCCAACAGTGGTGACCGCGCCGGTTCGCGGGTCGACCGCCAGCACCGCCTTGTCGTGGGGGCAACTCAGGTATACGGCACGGCTGATGGGGTCGACGGCGACGTCGTAAGTCGGCTTGCCAACCGTGATTTGGCTGACGGCGTGGCTGTCGGCATCGATCACCGAGATCGCACTCGACTCCAGATCGGTCGCGTACACGTGGTGCGTGGCCGGGTCGACTGTCAGGCCGAAGGGCCGGTGTGCCACCGGGATCGTGCCGACTGGGTCGTGAGTGTCGCTGTCGTACAACAGGACCGCACCGACGACCGCGTTCCCGGTGACGAAGCCGCAGCCGGCGTAGAGGATTCGCTTGGCGGGGTCGACCGCCAGCGCGACCACCTCCGTGGCGTCCGAGATCGTCTTGACGACATCGCGGCCGGAGGTGTCGATGACCGAGATGGTTGACTCCTCCGAGTTGGCCACATAGGCCTTGTCGGAGCCACTGTTGACAGCGGTCGTAAATGGGCGCTTGCCTACGGGGATCGGGCTGTCCGACACCACCCTGCTGGCCAGGTCGATGACCACCACCGTGTCGTTCAGATAGCTGGCGGCATACACGCTTTGGTGGGCGGAATCGAACGCGACATGGCGCGGCATGGCGCCGACGGGGATCGTGGTGGTCACCTGATAGTCACGCGGGATCGGGTCGACCCACGGCTGCACAGTGTCGCTTTCGCTGTCAGCCACCACCCAGGTGAAGAACCGCTGCGCCGCGTCGATGTTGTGGATCCCCAGCCGCCACCCCCGCACCGGGTCCACCGACACCAATCCGAGCATGACTTCAAACACGTTGGGATTCAATACCTTCAGTGACACATCACCGACATAGCCAGCGTCGCCGGGTGAACGGAACACGCCTTGGGGGTCGACCGACGCCTCCACGGGGGTACCGTTGCCCGCGCCGACCAGTAGCCTGGGTGGCGACGAGCCACCGAACATGGCCACGCGCACGAACATCACCTGCGCGTAGGGCGGATCGAATTCGGGCACCCGCGCCGATCGAGCCGTGAACGGGGTGAACACCGTCGCCCCCGCAGGCACGGGCAGCCCGCGCAGGGGTGGATCGGGATACAACGTGAACGTCATGAGGGCCCCCTTTCTATGACTGCTACGTAAGCGGCCGCGGAGTCGGAAGCGCTGACAGCGATGTGCCTCGTCGCGTCGACCGCGACACCCTGCGGGCGACCCACCCGCACAGCTCTCAACGCGCCTGTCCTGGTGTCGATTTCGCTGACCGTGTCCTCACCGCGGTTCGCCGCGAAGAGGGTATAGGCACCCGGGTCGATCGCGAGAAGTGCCGGGCTTTGTCCCACCGGGATCGTGGTCATGGTCTGCGTGCCGGGATCGATCACGATGACGGCGTTGTCGGCTCGGCAGCTGACGTACACCATGTGGCTCACCGGATCGACGACGACGCCGAAGGCTCGCTTGCTGGATAGGGTCAGCGCGCTGACCACTCGGGTTTCGGGATCGATCGCCAGGAGCGCGTTCGCCGCGAAATCGGTGGCGTAGACCGTGTGAGCGGTCGGGTCGACGGCGAGGTCGAACGGCCGGTGCGCAAGAGGCACCCTGTCGACCACGGCGTGCGTGTCAGTGGAGATCAGCGCGATCTGCCCAGCGTTCAATTCGCCGCAGCCGGCATACAACATCCCCTTAGCGGGGTCGACGGCCAGGGTGGTGACCAGCGGAGTGTCGGGAATGGTCGCAGTGACTGCCCGACTGGTCGTGTCGATCACCGAGATCGTCGAGTCCTTCGAGTTCGCCACATACGCGGTGTGGGCCTCCGGGTCGAGGGCGACGTACTCGGGATGCTGCCCGACCGGGACGGTCGCGACGACAGCGCGACCAGGCACGTCGATCACCGCGATACCGTTCTCGGTGAACGTGCACACATAGGCGGTCTGGGTGGCGGAATCCAGCGCGATGTGGGTGAGCACGCCGGGAAGCGGGATGGTGGCACTCAGCTGGAAGTCAGCAGCACCGGGGTCGACCCAGGGATGTGCCGTCTCGGCTTTGTTGTCGGCCACGACCCAGGTGAAGAACCGCTGCGCGACGTCGGTGTTGCGAATGCCCAGTCGCCACAGCAGCGTGGGGTCGACCGTAACCAGGCCCACCAGAATCTCGAAGACGTTGTCTCCCAACGGTGACAGTGAGACGTCGCCGACATAATCCGTGTCGCCGGGTGACGCGAACACCCCTTGCGGGTCGATCGACACTTCCACCGGTGTGCCGTTGCCGGCGCCAACCAATAGCTTCGGCGCTGACGTGCCGCCCAACATTGCCACCCGGATGAACATCGCCTGCACATACGGCGGATCGAATTCGGCGACCCGCGCCGAAAGCGCGGCGAACGGGGTGAACACCGTCGCCCCCAACGGCACCGCCAAAGCGCGCCGCGGCGGATCGGGATAGAGCGCGAAGCCCACGCTGCCCTCCTATCCCGGCCGCACGATCAGTTGCCTGGCGGATGTGACGGAGCCGCCCTTGGTTTCGACGGTGATGGTCGCCGGGTTCTGCGCGTCGACCGGATCGGGCGGTGCGG
Organism: Candidatus Sericytochromatia bacterium; assembly: GCA_050262635.1. Taxonomy (GTDB): domain Bacteria; phylum Actinomycetota; class Actinomycetes; order Mycobacteriales; family Mycobacteriaceae; genus Mycobacterium. The sequence continues at coordinate 25,624 of JBLNEK010000272.1, forward strand.
GCACCGTCACGCTGATGCTGTTCGGTGCGACGGCGGTCAGGTTGGTCGCCGCGACGGTGCCGCGGCTGTAGTTGAAGGAAACCCGCGGGGAGAAGTTGAAGTTGCGCCCGCTCAGACGGACTTGCTGACCGACGTTCGCCGACAACGGGCTGAACTGCTGGTCGTCGAATATCGGTGCAGCGTCTTTACGTTCGACACGCAGCATGTCGTCGCTGCGCACTTCTCGATCGCCGGAGCGCAGGATCACCTGCAGGTTGGTGGCGACCTCGTTGTCGGGAATGGTACCGCCTGGTACCTCGACGACAATCTTGGTAGAGGTGCGTTCCAGCACGTTGTCGGCCGGTGTCTCGTTCGGCGTCGAGGCGAACACCACTTTCAGGTTCGCGGCGGTCAGATTGAACCCGTTGATGGTCAGCCGGTCGCCGGGAGCGACTTGGGCGGGGGTGAACTGCGTTCCCCGCCGACCGAACGCCGGTGTCGCCAGCACCTTGAATGTCTCTGTGCTCGTGGTGGATCCGATTTGGTTGCGCACGGTGATGCGAACGTCGATATCGGTGCCCGCGGGTGTGAGTCCGGGCGGCACCAGCACTTGCAGCTTGTTCGCCGACGGCTTGTCGACGATCTCGGCCGGCTTACCGTCGCCGAACAGAACGGTCATCGATCCGTTGCCGAAGTTGTTGCCCGACAGCATGACCTTGCTGTTGATACCGCCGCGGCGCGGTACGATCTGCGGCTCCGGCGGCTGGGCGAAGGTCGGTCGCAACAACACCGCCTCCAGCAGGCTCAGGCGCTGTTCGAGGTCGGACACCGTCAGCCGCTGCTGGCGCAGGTCGGTGATCATCGAGCTGTCGATCGTGTCTGTGCCGTGAGGCCGTCGCAGTTCGGCGAGGGGATAGAACGAGTGGCCGGTCTGGGGTTGCGGCATGCCAGCACCCTCGGCTACCCGCACGGTCCAGTCGAGTTTGAGCCGTACCGAGGTCTGCATGCCGACGTCGTCCGGGTTGGCGAGCTCGTGGTCGACGGCCGAGTCGATCTCAGTGACCGACACATCCAGATAGACGGTGTCCGGCCGTGGGTTAGGTTGCGGCGCGGCCGGTGTGCTAAGCGCATCGGGTGTCGGCGTTTGCCCGGTGTAAGTGGTCGCGGCCCGGATGGTCACCTCCATGCCGGCCACCAGACAGGTGCCGGGTTTTCCGTCCTGGCCGGCCGCGATCGCGAAATTCTGCTTGTTCTCAGGTGCATCAAGGGCTTTCACCGCGAAGCCGTCGGCGCCTGCGGGTACCCCGTCGCCGATGTGGCGCGCGAACGTGGAGCTGATCCGCGCGGCCAGCAGGTCGTACAGCAGGTTCAGGTCGCGGTCCAGCACCGGCACGCCCTGCTCGATGTACAGACCCAGGTATCCCTGTTGCTGGCTGTCCGCGAGCATCTTCGACGGCGGACGCGAGAAATCACCCATGGGTGCTGCGCTCCTTCCGTTGCCTCGGGGTCATGTACGTGTTGCGTCCAGGACGAGGGCGCGTGTGGTGATCGGCAGGTACTCCGGCAGCACCGCGGCCAGCCGGGCGGCGTCGGCCTGAATCTCGTCGGGATCGGCATCCGCGGGCGGTACCTGCAGGTCGATGCCGATGGTGTCGCGAGCGCTAGCGGTATTGCCTCGCCGGTACCTGCGGCGCGTGTCGTAGGTATAAGTCTGGAAATCCTCGTAGGTGCCCCGCAGCGCGATCTTGGCCGCGGCCGATGCGGTCACGGTGGTGGTGCCGCCGTAGCGGGTGTCCAGCGTGGCTCCTGCGCCTAGCCCGCTCGAGTAGCTCAGGCTGCGGTTGGACCGGTACACCAGCACCGTCGCGTCTTCGGTGCCGATCACGGTAGGGGCTCGGTCCGTAAACGGCCCGCTGACAACGGGTTCCGCGGCACTCCAGCTGTGTGCGGCATGGTTGAGCCGGGTGCTCAGGATCGACCATCCACCGAGGCGGGTGGAGCTGAAGTAGACCTCGATACCGTCAGCGGTCGCCGCGACGGCCGGTTCGCGATCGTGGGCTCTCGTCGGGGGGTCGAGCAGCGCGGATTCGGCCGACCAATCGCCGACGGTCGGGTCGACGCCGTTCTTGGTGCGGTAGACAAGCGACCATGAGTCGCCGTCGGTGCTGTGTCGGCGCCGCGCCCAAACCAGCCACAGCCGCGGCATGCCAGCTTCACGGTGAAACAGCACCGCGAGGTCTTCGTCCCACGGTGCGGGCTCTTCGGTGTCCGCGCTCAAGTCGCCGGGGTCCTCGAGCTGCCAACGTGTTCCGTCGTGGCGGTTGTAGCGCAGCCGCCAGTGCCCGGCGACGCGTTCCTGCCAGAACAGCCAAAGCCCGCCGCTGTCGTCGGCGACCGCCGCGGGTGCACGTCGCTCGGTGTCGGGGTCGCCGAACACGGATATCTCCGACCACGCCGGAGCCGGACCGGTGTCCGCCGCAACGGGCCGGGTACGAAACGCGATCCGCGAGCGGCGATCCCCCACCGGCGAGTCGCTGGTCTGCCAGAACAACCACAGCGCGTCGCCGACGAAGGCGGCGGTGGGATGTTTGTCGACACCGCGGCGGTCCACCACGGGCTCCGAAGCGGACCAGCGGTCGCGGGTGAGCCGTTTACACCAGATATCCCAGCCGTGGCGCCGGTAGGTGTGGTAGAGCAGCAGTGTCGACGAGTCGTCGGGGCGGGCGGCCGCGGCTGCGCGGCCGTCGTAGGCAAAGTTCACCGATAACAGTTCAGGTGCGCCCCAATGCGCGCCCTGGGTGCGGGTCAACGTCCAGAGGTTCAGCCGTTCCGGGGCATTGGTGCGCGCCACGTTGTGGACGTATTCCTTGACCCGGCATTCCCGTCTGGTGAGACGCTGCGTGGCCGCCGCCACGACCGGCGCGGTTCCGGTGCCACGATACAGCCATGGCGCAAAACGGATTTCGCTCCGTTGCGTGTCCAGGGTGGCAGCCTGGTCGGTGCGCCAGCCGATCCAGTGCGCCAGCAGTGGCAGAAGCGCACCGTCGAGGTGATCGATGTCGTGCAGCCGCAGCGCCGCGCGGGCCAGGCTATAGAGCTGGTCGAGCTGCCCGCCGGTGACGTCGAGGAATCGGCGCAGCAAGCCGCGGTCGTGGTCGCCGGGGCGCAGCCGCTCCAGCGCCGCGGTGTCGCTGAGCACTGTTGCCGTGTCGTATCGGCGGTAGATCTCCGGAAGCAGGCCGTACATCAGACCGCCGATGTCGTAGGGTGCACTCGCCATTGCAGCGACTTGGTTGCGTGCGTCCAGCTGTGCCGGCTCTGTGTCGGAAGCCGGGAAGAACGTGTAGTAGTACGTGGTTTCGCCGTGTAGACGCGGGTCGCTGTAAGCGCTTGCGCCCGGCGGCGGGGTGATCACCGTTCCATCGGTAGGACTAGTCGGGTAGCTGTGCTGGCGGCGCACGATCTGCAGCTGGTAACCGTCGGGCACCGGGTCGGGATTGACCCACGTCAGTTCGATGCGGTTGCCGTCAGCGTGTGCCACGGCCGAGATGCTGGGCAGGCGCATGCTCATCTCCCGGTCTCGTCAACATGGATCGCAATGCCGCCGCCGTAACCGGCACCGGATGGGAACACCGGGATCTCGTTGTCACCAAGCTCAATTCGCCCCGACGGTTCGAATGCCGGAGCGGGCTCGGGCTCACCATGGCGGTGCGGCTGGAATTCGGTGATTGTCGCGAACGTGACGCCGGTGACCGATTGGGCGGCCTCGTAGAACCGGCCCACGTAGGTGGTCTGACCGAATGCGACGTCGTCGAACGCCAACACGGCGGAAGTCGCGCGCCGTACGGCCGCGACGACGTCCTCGCGCACGTAGTAACTTTCGATACCCACGGTCGCGGTAACCCGAATCTCGACATAGTCGACGTCGTCGATCTCGACGACCTGGCTGAGCATGCGCTTGTCTTCGAAGTAGGCCTTGAGCCGGATCTCCAATTCGTCACTGACCTTGCCGCCGCCTGCGGGCGCGATGAACAGCGTCACTTGATTCCAGCCGTTGCTGACGGCACGTACTTTGGCCACCCCGTTGACATTTCGTGCCAGCGCTTCGTAGTCGGCGCCGGTGACCGCCCGCTGAAGGGAGCGGAACACCGAAGGCGCCTGCGCGACGGCGTGTTCGATGCTTTCCCGGTCGGCGCCACCGTTGGCCGGCATCGGATTGGTGATGGTGGCGGGAATCCCGCTCAGCGCAGGCGCCTCGACGATGGTTTTGACAGTGTCGGCGTCGACGTTGCCATCGGCTCCACCGCCGGTGCGATAGGTGACAGTGATCTCCGCGCCCGCTTCGGGCCTGGCACCATTGACGCCGTCACCGAATCGCACTGTGGCCTGGTCGTTTTCGTCGATATCGACGAGAAAGTCGCGGTCACCGGGCCCACTGAACGCCAGGGTTTCCCGTCGCGTCCAGGCGGCGACGTGCTCACCGAGCGTGCTGATGAGCGCGACATCGGCGCTGTATCGAGGACCGGCGCCAGGGGGGTGCAGGATCAGGCCAGGGCGGGGAAAGCGGTAGCGCTGGTCGGGTTTCCCATCGGCGACTGCGAGGTTCTCCGCGGCAAACAGCCGTCCCTGCTCCACCGGAACGCCCCGGTAGGTCTTGTGATCGCTGCTGTCTGCCTCGATCTTGCTGAAGTCAATGAGCAGTGGCTGGTCGCGGGTGTATTCGAAGCGCACGCTGCGGCCGTCCGTGCGGCTCTTCGTTGCGAACGCATCACCCTTGGTGATGGTGACGACGGCGGTGGTGTTGCCCGGCACTGTGATGTCGAGCGCGGTGGCGGCCGGGCTGGCGGTGCGCAGCTGGTAGCCGATCAACCCTAGGTGGTCGATGATGCTACGGCGGCTGCGTGCGGTTGACAGGAAGCTTTCGTTGGCGATGCGGTCCTGGTAGTACGACAAGACGTCGCCAACATGAGCGAATAGTTGCAGCAGTACATTGCCGAAGTCGGCTTCGTTGCGGAAATCGGCCCACTCCGGGAGCCTTTCGGGCACCTGCGCATACAGCGCCTCGAGCAGTCCGGGGTAGTCACGCCCGGTGTAGTCGATGATCGGTCTGCCACCGACTCGCACGATCTCAGCCATGATGCCCGCTCATTTGAACGTGATCCGAACGGACTGGCGCGCGGTGTCGCTGCGTTTGGTGTAGACAACGGCGACGTTCAACGCCGCTTCGTCGCTGGTGATGTCGACGTCGACTCGCTCGACGACGATCTGCTCGCCGAGCCATCGGGTGAGCGCCTCCCCCGCGGTGAACTCCACCGCCGAGGCCAGCACGGATGTGTTGGCGTCGAACACCAGATTGTGGATGCCGCAGCCGAAGGTCTGTTGGTTGACCCGCTCTCCGGGCGCGGTGAACAGCACTTGGACGATCTTGCCGCGCAGTTCGGCGTCGTCGTCGCCGCCTGGCGCGATCGCTCCGCTGGCCGAGACGGCGAAGGGGAACACGAATCCGGTGCTCATCTGCGGTCTTTCATTCCAGGGTGTGCCGTGACAAGGGGACGTCGAGCGTGAACGGTTTGGCCACCGGGCTGGTCGGGCCCTGCGGGTGCGGGTGGACGTGGGTATTCAGCGCCTGCAGGAAGATGTCAACTGCCGCTTTGAAACTGGTTCCCTTGACCAGCTTTTCGGCCGCCTGGCCGCCGATGGCGATGCCTGCGGCACCGAGCGTGATCGTAGCGCCTTTCCCGTCGGTGATCGTGATACCCGCAGCATCGAGGGTGATGCGGTTTTTGTGGACGGCGTCGTAGAGCAAGATCGACTCGGATCCGTCGGCGTCCTCGAATTGGACTGTGTGCCCCTTGGCGGTCTTGAGGATCTTGCGGGTGGGCGGTTGCTGCGGCGCGCCGGTCGGTGTGCCGTCGGACCCATTGGGTTGCGGGACTTCGTTGCTGGCGGCCGCCTTGCTCCAGTAGGTGCCCGTCCAGATCGGGAACTCCAGATCGCCTTCCTCGAACTCGACCCACACGCCGGCACCGACGTCAGGGACGAACAACAGGCCCTGGTCGGCGGCACCGCCGTAAGGTACGCACGGGGTCGCCCAGCCGCTGACCACTTTCTCGCCGAGCACACTGGGGACGTGCACCTTGAGCCTCCCGAGAACGGCTGGGTCGTTGTTGTCGACCACGACACCGCGGTACTTGCCATAGAACCGCCGCTCCACCCGCTCGAGCAGGTCGGCCACCACGTTCTCGAGGTTGACGTCGTTCGCCGGGGTCATAGCGGCACTCCCGGCAGCGACAATCCTTGCCCGGCGAAGTTCTCGGTGCCGGTGAGCATCAACGCGTTTCGTTTGACGCGGAACTGCTGGGTGTAACCGTTGGGCGTGAATGCGTGGGTCACATGGGTGACATACCAGAGGCCGCTGTAGGTTTCGCCAACACCCTTGATGGTCACCGTCCGCCGCGGCCGCAGAATGTGGCCGTACTGGTTCGCGGCGACCTCGCCCTCACCGACGACGAACCATTCGCTCTTGTCGTAGACGCCCTGACACAGCCGAGTCATCTCGGGCGCGCCGGTGGTGACGGTTTGGCCGATCTCGATGAGCCCGGCGAGCCCGCCGCCCACGTAGTGGCCCGCAGCGGTCTTGCCCAACGCCCGCTGCGCGGGCGAGGAGACGACGACGCGGTGCGCCTCCTTGCTGATGCGGTCCAGTTGTGACATCGCGATGTCGGCCGGGGCGAGCCCGTCGACGGTCACCGCGAACTTGAAGACGTTGGTGTCATCGCCGAACTGCACGGCGAGCACGGGTTGCGGTGGAGCGGTGAGGTCAGGCTTACGGAAGTGGCCGGTCTTGCCTTCGACATAGCATTCGTATCCGTTGCGGGCGGCCAGCCGCTTGAGGAACCGGATGTCGGTCTCGCGTTGGATGATCGTCGATACCTCTTCGTCGTGCACGACGTCGGTGTCGTCGACTTTCGGTGTCAGACCGTGAGTCTGGAACACTTGCGCGGCGATGTCGCTGTCCTTGTAATTCGGCCATGCGGCGATGACGTCGTCGCGGTCCATTGAAACGCTGCGATCCATCGCCCAGATTTCCAGCCGGCACTCATCGAGATCCCCGCCGAAATCGGGCTTGAGGTGGGTGACACTGCCGGTGAAAAGTTTGTCGGTCTCGCCGCCGACCGTCACGGTGAGGACCAGGCTCTGGCCGACAATGAATCTCGGGTCGTCGACGTACTTCCAGGTGCCGTCGTCGTCTTGAGGCATCGCCAACATCAGCCGGGCCATCCCCGCCAGCTCGTCATCGAGCTCGACTTCCAGCGACACGATGTCGTCGTAGAGGTCGCCGGTCTCGGCGCCGCCGATCTCGAGCTTGATGGTTTCGTTCTCCATCGCGCTCACCCGCCCTCCACCGGTGGAATCACGATCTCCTTGCCCAGCCGCGAGAGGGGGGATGCCTCTTCGAGGGTGAGGCCCGCGGCGGCGATGATCTTGTGGAGCGACCCGGACGTGGTGAGCCGGTTGTAACTGACCGCGATGCGGTGTCGGGACGGACGGCCTTCGCCGCTGTCGACGACCGTGATGCGCTCGACGCCCGGCAGATCCGATAACGCGTCAAACAGCCTGCGCCACAGCTCTTCCCAGCGTTGATCCGCACTCTGCATGATGGTGAACGCGAAGGTGACGATCGGTTCTTGCCCGAATAGCTCCCACGGGGAGAGAAATTCGGGGTTGGCATCGCAGATCTGCCACCACGCCATCGGGTTGCCGTAATACCTGTCGGCGAGCTGATCGACGCGGTCGCCGGCGGCCAGCACGTGGCGGAACGTGCCGGTGGCCACAGGCAACGGCCGCATCTCGTGGGCCAGGGTGATGCGGCCGTGCGCATCCGGGCCGGCGACGGCCGGGTCGGTGCGGTAGCGGGAGTTCTTGTCGGTCATGGTGTCTTACCCCGGGATCACGATGTCGGCGACGTCACTGATGTTGGCGAGATTCAGCAGGGACATCATCTCGGTCATCGCCTGGGAGTATTGATAGGGCGCGTTCTTGCCCTCGACGACGGTCAGGTTGATCGCCGCGGTGGCGCGGATCGGGTTAAGGTCGGTGCTGAAGTCGGTTTCGGTGATGTGCAGGCTGTTGATATTGACCGGGAGCACACGCTTGCGGCCAAAGATGAACAGCACCAACGGCGGATTGTTGCCCCGGGTGAAGCTGTGGCCGGGTTTGGTGCCCAGCATGCCGGCCAGCGCTCCGGCCAGGACGCCTTCCTTCTTGGGGTAGGCCATCAGCTCCAGCGTCGCCAACGCCGGTGCGATGCCGAACTGCTTGGTGATCGCATTGTCCTCGTCGAGGCCGGCCGTTGCGTCCAGCCGCATTTCGAAGGCGATGGTCTGCTCCTGCACTGTGACCAGCTGACCCTTCTGCAGCTTGAGCAGATCGGTGAACCGGTTGTGATACTGGCGCAGCGACTTTCGGTGGGCCTCAGCCGCGGAAGCCGCCCCGTCACGGCCGCGCCGCGGCGGCAACGGATTCGGGAAGTCAAAGGAGAGCTCCCGGTTGCGGGTGAGCTGCATGGGATTGAACTGAAACACGACGACCAGCGGAGGCAGGCTGAGGCCGAACTCGACGAACGCGCCGCGCAGGATCTTCGGTTTGTTCTCCACGCCACTCATCGCCAGAGCTTCCCGAGCTTGTCGTATTCGCGTTTGGTCGCGGCCAGCACGTGCCGGCTGGTGATCGTGCCGCCGTCCGCGGCAGCCAAGAAGGCGGCGCCGAGCGCGATGTTGCTGATGTTGCCGCCCGCAACCGGAAACTCATGGGCCAGGTAGTCCAGATCGACGTCAGCGGACAGTGGCGCCTGGAAGGGAAAGTGCGATTCCCAGATTCGCCGGCGCAGCGATTCGTCAGGAAACGGGAACTCCACGACACAGCGGATCCGCCGGGTGAACGCATCGTCGAGGTTGGCGCGAAGGTTGCTCGCCAGAATGACGACCCCGTCGTGCTCTTCCAGCTTCTGCAGCAGATAGCTGGTTTCGATGTTCGCGTAGCGGTCGTGCGCATCGGAAACCTCAGTGCGCTTACCGAATAGCGCATCGGCCTCGTCGAAGAACAGCACTGCATTGCCCGCGCGGGCCTTGGCGAAGATCTTGGCAAGGTTCTTCTCAGTCTCGCCGATGTACTTGCTGACCACCCCGGACAGGTCGACCTTATACAGGGACAGGCCCACCTCACCGGCAATGACCTGTGCGGCAACGGTTTTTCCGGTTCCGGGTTGGCCGCAGAACAGGGCCGTGACGCCGCCGCGACCGAGCCGGTCACCGTAGCCCCACTGTCCGTAGACGACGTGGCGATGCCGGATCTGGTCGCACAGCTCCTGCAGCTGCGCGGTATTGTCCACGGGCAGCACGAGATCCGCCCATCCGCGGCGCGGGTCGACCTTGACGGCCAGCTCGCCGAGGTCCTGGTCGGATTCGGCCCGGCATGCGGCGACCAGGTCATCGAGATCGACGCCACGGTCGCGGTCATCGTCGCCGCGGCGAGGCGTCCGGCGTGCGAGCGCTGCCGCGTTGCGGATCTGACGCGCGGTCAGCACGAACCGAGACGCCAGGGTATCCGACCAGCTCTCGTCGGGGTTGCAGCCGGACAGCACACCACGCCATAGCATGCGCCGCGCCGAGATGTCGGGATGTCCCACGGTGAGTGCGACGAACACTGATTCGCCGAACGCGCCAGGGGCACGCCAGAATTCCTCGCCGGCCAGGATCAACGGTCGCCCCGCGTCGGCTATCGCCGCACGCAGGGCGTTGAACGTTGGTCTCGCGGGGTCGGCCAGTAACGCGTCCGCGCCGTCGAGAAAGACCGCGCAGTCGCTCAACACGGCTTCACGACACAGCACGCGTGTCAGCATCGTCGTCTGATCAAGCCCAGCCGCCAGCAGTGCGGCGGTGTCGGCGGCCAGCACCGGCAAGCCGGCAGCCCCGCACAAATACCTCGCCATCTCGGTGGCATCGATACCGGCTGGGCCGCGCAGGTAAACGACCGGGGCGGCGCCCAACTCGTGGCCCGGATCCGCGAATGCCCAATCGTGCAGGAGATTTGCGACGGACTCAACGTCAGCGTCGAGGATGGGCGGCTCGACTTCGGCAGCAATGAGCCGTGCAACGGTATGCAGGCGGGGGTCGCAGGTCGAGTCGCCGAGCAGGAATTGCGTGATTCTGGGATCGATCCGCAGCGGCTGGTCAAGCCCGGCGTCCGTACCGCCAGCATGATCCGGCAGCCGTTTCAGCAGCTGCCATCGCACCAGCGGGCTTGCGTCGCAGAGCATCTGGGTTGCCGCCCACCGGTCGGCTTCAAGATCGCACAGCAATTCCAGTACCAGCCCGATGCTGGCGGCGCGGCGGGTGGCGTCGTCATGCAGCTGCGCATAGAGATTCTTGTAGTGCGCACGCAGGTCCGGCGCCAGGCACACGATCAGGGCTTGGCATTCCATCGGTGTGAGCGAAAACATCCGGGCCAGCTGCGGGAGCGACAACTCCGCATCGTGCGGCGCCCAGCTCGGCGCATCGTCGTCGACATCGCCGATCACCTCATCGGAGTGGGCGAAGGCGGCACTCGCGAGGGTGGACGATCGTGCCCGGATCCGCCGGTCCAGCCAATCCAGTTGGGCGCAGAGCAGCTCGTAGTTGTCGTGGTAGCACCGGGTTACGGTGGCCGCGGTCACGGTGTCACCTCGAACAGGAAGGTCCGCCGGCACGCGGATCCAACGTCGACGCGGATCTCGTAGAACGCGGCCGCTAGGTCTGGCGGGACGGTGACCGTGACGGTGTCCCCCTCGGCGGGTGTGTCGTCGCGAACGACCGCGGTGCCGACGATCACTGTGACTCCGCGCCCGGCCAGATTGTGTCCGGCGAATGTGACTCGCGAGCCGGCCCGACCCGCGGCCGGGTTAATGCTGTCGATGGTGGGCGGTTTCACTGGATGCGTGACGTCGGGGACGCCGACGGTGCGGACGCGTTGGGGCACAGTGGATTGCGGGCCGGCAGCGGCGTCGAGCTGCACGCTTGAGACTTGGTAGAGCACCGTTGGCCGAAACGGTTTGGAGAACGTCGTCCAGATGTGGTTGAGCTCTTCGGTGTCGGGCTTGTGGGGCGCAATCTGCAGACGTTCACGCGCGTCGCGCAGATCGTCACTCAGCAGCGTTCTGGGGATAGGCGTGTTGTCGTGCAGCACGCGCATCGCCTCGCCAAGGATATGGTGGGCTTCGGCGTTGCCGGTGTCCGGGTCGTTCGGCGCGTAAACGGTCATCAGGTAGAACAGGTCCAGTGACAGTGGCGGAGCCTGCAGGCGCGTCGGGTCGGCGATACTGACCATGGCGTCCTGGTTCTTGAGAAATGGGCTCTCCTCGATTCGATACAAGAAGAGATTGACGCGCCGGTCCGCACCCGCTTCGTCGGGGGCCAGCAGAGTCACGTTGACCGGCGGGTCCAGCCGCATCTTGTCTCGCAACAATCTCTGCAGCGAGGCGCTTACCGATCCGATCGCTGTCGATGCGCTCATCGCAGCAGCCTCGGACGAAGGCGCCCCGCATGTCGACGTGCCCAGAAGGCCTGCACGGCAAAGGGTTCAGCATCATCGGTGATGACGATTGGGTCGGTGGCCTGGGTCGGCGGCCGCGCTGCGGGCGGCGCGGGTTCCATGTCGCCAGGTTCCTCGACCGGGGGGTGCCACTGCGAAGTGTCGAGGTGGTTGGGCGCAATGTCGGCCAGCCGGAAAGCAACTGAGTCGGTCGCGGGTTGGCAGGCATCGGACTCGAACTCGTTGTCAACGCCGATGACGAATCGGGATCGGGGTGCGGCGGGCTGACGTCCCCGTGCGCGTATCGGTGAGTCGGCGCAGCCGGGTTCGTCGGCGGCACGCGCGACCGCAGGATGTACCGAGGGGACCGGTGGCGGAACCTTTGCGAGCGTCGCTACGGGGGTGTCGACGAATTCAAGCATCGGCAGATTACTCGGCTCAGGAGATGGAGGGTCGGGTCGCGGCGCCGGCCTGCGGACCGGCGGTGGTGCGGCGGTGTGCTGCGGGATGGTCGGCCGTGCGGCACTCGGCACGACGGCCGCCTCATCGGCGGCACGCGTTTGCGCAGCGCTGCCGGGAAGGTCGGCATGGAGGGCTGACTTCGCAAGGGACGGCACGACGATCATCTCGGGAGTAGTCGGCGTCGACGGCGCGGTGTCGGGCGCCACTTTCGCCGGTTGCCCGGTGTGAGTTGCGAGTCGGGCGGATCGGCCCAGTGGCTCGGTGCGGCGCGTCGGGGATGGTATCGGTGGCGCGGTGTACACATTCTGCGCGTTGTCCGGGACTGGCATATCACGCTCGCAGACAGCGCTTTCGAGCGTGGCAGCCGACGCCACGCTTCCGCTCTCGCGGTAGGCAACGGCGGCCCGCGGTTGCCCACGGCCGGTACGCACCCACAGCGACGGGAAGGACGGCGTGGTGACCCGTGCGACGAACCGCAGACGTAGGCCGTCGTCGACGTGGCCGAGCAGCCGCGCGACACCGAACCGGTACACGAACAGTTGGGCGCCGTCGACTAGCACCGCACGCAGGTAGCCGTCACCCGTCATGGTTGAGCCTGTCGATCTCACCGGCAAGCACGTCGATGTAGGCGCGACGCTGGTCACGGCTCATCGCCATGATCTCCCGCTCGCTCCAGTGGTAGTGGAACGCCAGGTAGTGGACTTCGCGGTAGAGAAGGTCGCGGTCGGTCCGCAGATCGCCGAAGAACAGCCGCTGCAAATCGAACGGCACCATGATCGTGCGTCCACATTCCGCGCAGTCGGTTTCGATCACGTCCTCGACGTGTGGCGCCAATTCCGCCATTGCCGCTTCGATTTCGGCGCGCGCCAACGGTGTGAGGGCCTCCAGTGCCTGCGGACTCGGGGGCGACTGGGTGCCGATGCGTCGCACGCAACGGCGCAACAGCTCCGACAGGGCGAGGCCTTCGTTGTGCGCGAGAAGCGGGCTCAGTTCGCGCTGATCGGCTCCGGTCGGCAGCCGGAATGCGATCAGCCTGTCGACCTCGCTGACACCCGGAGCCGCCTCGACGGAAAGTGTCACGGTGTAGGGGGGCGGCACGTCGTCCAGTGACGACACCGGCACGTCGGAAAGCGACAGTTCGAGGCTCACCCGTCGGCCGCAATCCGGCCACGGGCACACCAGTTCCGCGCGAACCCGGTCCCCGAAGGCCGCCTGACGCAGGTGCAGCATCAGATAGCGGCGGTCCCCGACGAGCAGTTCGCTGGTGACGTCTTCTCCGACGGGGCTGATAGTGCCAAGTCGGCGCAGGCAGGACGCCAACACCGCGGTCACCGCTTCGGCACTGCCGGCACCGGTGGCGGTGAGCAGTTCTTCCTCCCTGCCGCTGAGCAGGGTCAGCTCATAACGCCGGTGCAGCGTGCCCGACGCGTCCCAATAGCCTCCGGGTAGTGTGCCGACGAGTTGCATTGGGACGCCTTAGGTTTCCTTGGGTTCCAGGATCGACGTGTCGCGCACCCATCCTTCGTTTTCCAGCTTGACGGTGGTGATCATCACTGCGTTGGCGCCGGCATCCAGCTGGGGCAGCGCCTGGTATTCCGACACCCAGCACCGGAAGATGTTGTAGCCCAGTACCGGTGCGCCTTGGTGATTGCAGATCACGAGGCTGACTTCCTTACGGAAGTGGGCAAGCGACATCGCGGCGTCACCTTGAAAGTTGTTGACTTTGTTAGCCCATTCCTCGAACGTCGTGTCGTGGGTGACCCCAGCCTCCAACGTGATCGGTTCGTACTTTGTGCGGCCCGGGATCTGGTGTGGTCCGCTGGAGTCTCCGCCCTCATACCATGCGGTGACCTCGGTGGTCCGTTTGAGCGGGCTGCATTTGTTGACTGCGGCGACCGTTTGGCCGTCGATGATGATCCTGAACCGGTATCCGAGGTACGGATCGAACCGGGTGCTGTTGACGGTGAATCGCGCCATGATGTGACTCCTGCTATGTCGTTGACTACCAGAGGATTACGTCGAGGCTTGGCCGGCTTTCTGGCTGATGGTGACGACGACGAACTCAGCCGGTTTCAGCGGGGCGAAGCCGACCTGGACGTTGACGACGCCCCTGTCGATGTCGGCCTGGGTCGTGGTTTCGCCGTCGCACTTGACGAAGAACGCCTGGGCGGTGGTGGACCCCTGGAAGGCGCCCTGCCGGAACAGGGTGGTCATGAATGACCCGATGTTCAGACGCAGCTGCGACCACAGCGATTCGTCGTTGGGTTCGAACACCGCCCATTGGATGCCGTAGTAGATGCTGACCCGCAGCATGATTGCGGTGCGCCGGACCGGGATGTAACGCCACTCGGGGTCCGAGGACAGGGTGCGTGCACCGAACGACACCACACCGGCCGGCAGGCGCCGCAGTACGTTCACGCCCAGCGGATTGAGGTTGCCGTGTTCGACGTCGGTGAGTTCAGCGGCAAGCCCGACGACGCCGTTGAGGCTGGCCCCGGTACCGGCCGGCGCCTTCCACACCCCACGGGCGGCATCGATGCGCCCGTAGAGTCCGGCGATGTAACCGGATGGCGGAAGCAGCATGGGCTCGCTGGATCGCCCGGACGGATCGAGCGCCTTGACCCACGGAAAATACACTGCCCCATACGAGTTGAGTGCAGTCAACTTGGTGCGGAATGCCGCCGCGTCCTCTGCGGTCACGTCGTGGTCGGCCATCTCACCGATGTAGAACATGTCGCGCAACGGACGGTTACCGCAGTACGCCATGCCCAGGTCCACCATGGCCGGGCTGCCCTCCCCCGGCACGGCGAGCAGGCTGGCGTCGGTGATCGTGTCCAGTTGGCTGAACGCATTGGCGAAGGTGGCCGGCCCGATGTTGCCGGAGCCGTCGCCGCCCTTGGTGGCCCGGAGCACGGCTCTGCCGACGACCGCGTCACCGATCTCCACGACGGGCAGCGCCGCAGGCCGGCGCACCGCCGCGCCGTCTTCAGAGACACCGCCGTTACCGGAGCCGAGGCGCAGCTTGGTGCTCGCGTCCTTCTGCGGCGCCGGTTCCAGCCGCACCGACGACTGCGCCCGTTCGGTACCCGACTGCAGCACCAGCCGGGCCTCCGCGCCGTTGCCGTCTCGCTCGATTGCGGCGGTGAATGCCGTGAACGCCGTGTCGGGTGTGGACGCCTTGTTCTTGGTCAGACCGCGCACCGCGGCCTGCAGTGCGTCGGCAACCTTGGCGGGATCCGTCTCGCTCTTGACGGCGTCGGGCAGAGTGACGGTCTGGAATCCATCGCCGTCGACGTTGACCCGGACGGCGCGGTTCTCGAGCAGCGGCAGCGCCGGTGCGCCGCCACCGCGGTGAACTCCGTGGCCCACCGCGGTGTTGCCGGAAGTGGGTGCCGCGTCGACATACACCGAGCCGCTGGAAAGGATAGTTTGGTAGAAACGCGGAGCGGCGGGGTCGACGCTGAGGTCGTCGAACACCTCCAGAGCCGGCTTGTCGGCGAACCTGTCCGGAATGACCGCGGAGTCGTCTTGGCGCCGCACGCTGACCTTGAATTCGTTGCCGGGGTCGTGCGTCCCGTTGTCGATGCTCAGATAGATCCGGTTGCCCCAGTCCCCTTCATTCTTGGCCGAGAACGTGACCCCATCGTCGCCGGCGGCTGCCCGGTTCTTGACTGTCACTGCGGCTTTGACGGCCCCCTCGCGGATGACCCGCACGATGTAGCACTGCGACCCACCGTTGCTGAAGTACTGCAGCACGCTGTGGGCCAGTCGCCCGTCATCGATGAAATCCCCGTACAGGCGCTGGAATTGACTCCAGCTGGTGACTCGCGTCGCGCCCTGCGGCCCCCGTTCGGCCAGGCCGACGAATGCCGCGGTCGACGTGCCGACGATATCGAGCGGTCGCGCACCGCTGGAAATTTCTTCGACGTACACGCCCGGGTATGTGACGGTTGCCATGTCGCTCTCCTTTGTGGTGCCGGTTGCCTGGCGAGGTGTGAATCATTTCGTCTTGCGTTCGCCGCCTCGGCCCGCGGTTCTGCGAGTGCCGCCGCTGGGACGCACGATCTCGAGCTCGCCCTGCTCGACGAGGCGGGTGACCTTGGGGTTGTTCAACACTTCGGATTCATCGACGTCCGGTGAGGACTCCCGCGGCGAGACGCGCAGCGATTCACCGCTGGTCAGCGGCACATGCAACGGAGCGGACGTGCGCAGGTTTCTCAGGCGGACGGACACGGTGGCTCCTGACCTCGGTTGTTGGGTGTGATCAGCATCCGGGTTTCCCGTCACTTGAGCGTCTTTCAAGCGTCACGGCCACGTCCGAGTGGCGCCCGGCAGCCGGCCCGATCACCGAAATGGACTTGCTCCCATAGTTGATGACATACACCGTGTGGGCGATAGGGTCGACAACGGCACCGAGCGGCTGGCTGCCGACCTTGACGGTGTCGCGAATGCGACGCGACCGGATGTCGATCACGGACACCGTGTTATCGCCCCCATTTGTGACATAGAGCCGGTGGGCGACCGGGTCGAGGGCCATTCCGAACGGCTCCGTGCCGACGCGGACCGAATCGGCCACGGTGCGCGTCTGGGTGTCCATTCGCAGCACCGCCCCGCCACGGGTGTCGGCGACGTAGAGACTCTTGGCTGCCGCGTGCAGAGCCATGTTGCCGAGGAGGTCACGGTTGGTCTGGTCCACGACAACGACATCCACCGCGTTGGTCGTGGTGTCGATTACCGAGATGGTGCCCAGGTTGTCGGAAGTCACGCCGCCGGCAAAGAGCAGATGCGCGCTCGGGTCGTAGGCTAATCCCCAGAAAGCCCTGGCATCGATCGGCGGCAGGACGCTCATCGTGGACGCGTCGATTACCGACACCGTAGGGTGCATGCCCCCGGCATAGACTCGCTTCGCTGCGGCATCGACGGCCAGCCACAGCGGCCAGTGCATCGCGCCCAGAACGGCCGATCCTTTCTGCGTCCCTGTGGCAGGATCGAACCTCGACACCGTGTTGGTGTCGCGGTCACAGACGTAAATGTCATGCGATGTGGGATCGACGGCAACCGCCGTTGGGCTGGGCCCGACCGGGAACGTGTGGAACTCTGGCAGCGCATCCGGGTCAATGACCGCAATACGAGCGGGATTCGGGAAGGCGCCGTCGGGGGCAAGCGTGGCGTACACCCGCCGCGTGTCCGGGTCAATCGCGATGCCCTGCGGGCTCGTGGGCAGGACAACCTCGTTCGTCACTTCGTAATCCGGCGGGCCGGGATCGACCCAGGGCTGGGCGGTTTCGGCTTGCCGGTCGGCCACCAGGAAGGTGAAGTCTCGACCGGTCGCATCCGCGTTGCGAATGCCCAGCCGCCAGCCCGCCGTGGCGTTATCCGACACCAGACCGACGAAGATCTCAAAGACATTGGTCGCCAGCTGTTTCAACCACACGTCTCCGACATATCCTGCGCCCCCAGACGCGCCGAACACGCCTTGGGTATCCGGCGTCACCTCCACCGGCGTGCCGGTCCCGGTGGCCACCAGCAGCCCGGGAACCGCCGATCCGCCCAGCATCGCGACGCGGACGAACATCATCTGCGCGTACGGCGGATCGAACTCGGCCACCTGCGCCGAGCGGGCGTCAAACGCCGTGAACACCGTTGTGCCCGGGTCTACGGGCAAGGCCTGTATCGGCGGGCTCGGATACAGCGTGAAACTCATGATTCGGCTCCAATCCCGGGAGGAGCGCGGTGAGAGGCAACTTCGCGCAGCCAGCGTTCGATGATGTGGCAGACCCCTGTCGTCGTGGTGGCCGCTCCGAGCAGCCGATCGCTACGGGGCAGCCGGCCGACCTCGAGCACTTCGATGAGCAGTGCCTCGTCGGGCGGTTCGCGTACTTCTACGCGGATCACCGCCACCCGGTGACGCTCGCTGTCGGTGGTCACGGAATCGAGTGTGCGTGGCCGCCGCCATTGCAGGGCCACGGCATCGTCACCGCAGCGTCACATGCGGCTGGTAGCACGCGGCGATCAGCGAGTCCATCTCCGGCGAGGGCTCGACGCCGAACTCGGCCTGCAACAAGCGCCGATAACGCTGATGCTCGTGGATCGCGTCGACGGTGTTTCCCTGGGCGAGGTGCACGCGCATCACGATGCGCCGCGCGCTTTCGCGTAACGGCTCTGCCTGCACCACCGCCATCGCGGCGATCAGAGCAGGCCTTGGTTGGTCACGCTCGAGCAACGCGGCCGCCGCGCTTTCCAACGCCGCCAAACGTGCCAGCCGATATCGCTCGCGGTTGGCCGCAACCCATTCTTCGTCCCAGTCCGGCAGGAGTTCGGCGTGATCGATCAGTAGTTGCACGTGACGCAGTGATTCGGTTCCGGGCGCCAGGACCAGCTCCTGGGCAAGCTCGGTGAGTTGCGCGATGTCGACTTCGACTTTCGGGTCCAAACGGAGCCGCTCACCGCTGATCTCGACCAGGTTGCGGTCTACCTGGCGCAGCCGCCACAGCGCGGTGCGGAGACTCTTCGACGCTCCGTGATCGGTGCAGTCCGGCCACAGCTCGCCGGCCAGCCGGACCCGGGCCACCGGCCGGTTCGCCAGTGCCAGATATGTCAGCACTCGCTCCGCCATGTGCGGCACCATCAGCCGCTGGCCGCTCATCAGCAGCGCGAACTCTTCGACCAGGGTCAAGTGGAAATACCTTGTGGCGGAGTCTGTTTCGGCGCTGCTGGCTTGTAGCATTTCTCGGTCCGATGAACAATTGAGCTTGACTTGGGTGCTCGCCGCCTAGAGGCAGACTGCGATAATTGCCTGGCGTGCCTGGGGCGAGCATTGCGGAATCAGCGGGCCCCTCTCGCCGGCGGGACACTGGCGTGCGTTTGCTTTCTTGCGCTCTAACGCAATGGCAACTTTATTGCGCGCTGGGTCACGTAGTTGCGCGTTCGCGAGAAACAGCCCGCACACTTCGGCTGGCGGACTGATCCTTTTCATCGGTGATTTGGTTGCGGTACCCACCTTGGTTCGGGTGACCAGAGCTCTGACCCTCACGTTTCGTTGCCTCCCATGAATATGGCCACGTTGCCAAGACGTTCCTCCTCAGGCGGGTGTCCGCGGTTATGGGGTGACGGTATCCACACGATGAACGTGCCGCCCGAGTAGTCGACTACTCGCTTTGCACGGCCGCGCCGCCGATTGCAGCCGCCGCGGTGCCGGAGGGGAGGTCGCGGCCCGGCGATTTCGTCAGCTGCAGCGATTGGGCGATTCGGGTAGTGCTCTACTCGTGTGCGGGCCAGGTGCGCGGTGCACGATCGTGAAATGTCAACGCGGCAGACGCGGCGCGCAGGTCGCCAACGCAAAGCGCCTTCATCGAATAATGGTGAAAGCGTGCACATGAAGCATCGGCAGGCGTAGAACAAAAGTTTGCACGCGCCAAGTTGTCCGTGAAAATTCGAGGAGGAGGGGTAGCGAATGGCTGCGAAGGCGACGGGTAGAAAGGCAACAGCGAAGAAAGCCAGTGCGCCGGCCAAGAAGGCGGCGAAGAAGACGACCGGCCCGCGGGTCCGCGAGCGCGCGGCGTTAAAGCCCCTGCGGTACTGCAACGCACCCCCGGCCCCGGTGCTTCAGCTACCCCCTGAGGTCATGGCCAACCCCGAGCGGCAGCGGGCGATAATCGCGTTGGCCACCAAGTGGATGAACAACACCGTCCTGCACTATGCCTTTTTCAAGTCGGGCCGCTGGAAGGTGCCGCCCGAACAGGCCGCGGTGATTCGCAAGGCATTCAAGCTCTGGCAGGACTTGCCGATTGGCATACGATTCGCCGAGGTCGACAGCTTGGGCGAGACGGAGATCCGCATCGGCTACGCGCGTGAAGGATCATGGTCGTATGTCGGGCGCCAGATTCTGGACAAACCGCTCAACGAGCGGACGATGAACTTTGGCTGGCCACTCGATCGTGACGACTACGGGTTGACCACCGCCATCCATGAGATCGGCCACACGCTCGGGATGCCGCACGAGCACCAGAACCCGTTCGCCGGAATTGTCTGGAACGAAGAGGCCGTCTACAAGTACCTCGGCGGTCCGCCGAACAACTGGCCCCGGGAGACGACGTTCCACAATGTGCTGCGCAAGATCGACCCCGCCGAGGTCACCGGGTCGAACTGGGATCCCGACTCTGTGATGGAGTACCAATTTCCCGCAGGGCTGATCAATGAACCGGCCGACTACCGCAACGGAATCTTCCCGCCGGGCACCCTGTCTCCGTTGGACAAGACCTGGGCGCAAACTTGGTATCCGGCAACGGGGTCGCGCACGCGAGGGCGGTCTGAGCCGCGGCTGCGTGAGAGCGAGGCGGTGACTGTCGACCTGGCGGCCGGCGAGCAGATCGACTACGTGATCCGCGTCGACGAGACCCGCAAGTACACGATCGGCACGTTCGGAGCCACCGATACCCTGCTCACACTTTTCGAAGAGGTTGACGGGCAGCCGCGTTTCCTCGCGGGAGACGACGACAGCGGGAGCGACCGCACGGCGAGCATCAGCCATCGGCTTCGCCCCGGCCGGACCTATCACGTGCGGATGCGCGTGATTTACAAGGGATCTCGCGGCACGGTCACGCTCATGTACTGGTGACGGTAGCCGTCGCCCACCGTTCAGCGGAGGAGTGCACAGACGCGGCCATCGGGATCGCAACATCGACCCATGGATCCCGGTCGACCCAAGGTGTCCCGATGCCGTCTTCGGTGTTCTTCAGCGTCGAGTGCGACCTCAGTTCGCTGAGCAGCGTCTGGCGTGGCACTTCCGTGTGGCGCTCGGGGTCACCGTGCTTTCCGGTCAGTGTGGACAGCACGGTGATCAAGTCCGCCGTGCCGGACCCTGGGTGCGGCGCCGGCCGCTTGTTGGCGAAGTTGTGCCACAACGTTTTCGGAGTAGCGTTCAGGCTTCCGTGGTGGCCGACCTTGTACAGCTTGGCTTTGGACAGGCGGCGTTGGATGGTCTTGCGATTCGGCGCGTCGAACAACGCATAGCTCCAGTTCTCGATCTGCGCGTCGCCCGGGAACAACAAACCGGTGTCGCCGATGCGGATCAGCAGGATCACGCTGGTGTTGTTCAACACGTCGTCCATGATGCGCAGCAGGGACATCAGCTCTTCGGCATGCAAACGATCGATCTTGGGTGCGAGCCACCTGGCGCCGTACGGAATGCCGCGCAAAACGTCGTGCGGGAACAGCGGTTTCGGTCGGTTGACGCGGTGGCGGGGAGAACGGTCAATGGGTTCGTCGGCAGTCGCCAAACCGGCGGCCAGGCTCCAGAACTCCTCGTGGATCTGCGCTTGATTGGCGACCTCGGGCGCTTGCTCGAGCGTGGGCGGCCCCAACACATCGATGTGAACGCCGGGGAGCAGTTCGGTGATCTCGAGGTCATCACCGAAGCTGACATATCTGCGTCGCTCTCCCAGCGTCATCAGCGCCTTGACGGCCGACGCGTTCTTGATGTTCGTCTCGCCAAGGAAACCCAACCGCGAACCGATATCGGGAGGCAAGCGGTTCTGGCGCACCAATCTGTCCAGCCCCAGGCCCCCTGCGAAGGCCTGCATACCGGCCAGGGTGCGCACGAAATGCAGGTGGCCGGGCAGGTGGTGGGCGACCGCGGGCGCGGTGGCGTCGGTGGCCAGATCGGGGTGTTCAGTCCATGGCTGCACCACCAGGCGTGGATGCAGGCCGGCGACGATTCGTCCAGACCGCCCAGCGAACCCGCTGATGTGGTCGGAGTGGCGGTGTGTCGCCACGACGATCTCGAGGTGGCCGCGCGTCTGCTTGGCGATGTCGGCGGCGATCCTGTCCATATGGTCTGCCGGCGCACCAGGTGGTTTTTGCGTGGACCCGAAGTCGATCAGGACACTTCGCAAGGAACCGTCGTCGTAGTCCAGCATCAAGAGCAGGCAGTCACCGAAGCCGACGTTGTATGCGCGCAGCCGTGCTGCTATCACCGCCGGCATGTCATCTCCACGTCTGTGCGTTGTAGCGTTGCTGGAAGCGGAACTGCATTCGCGGTGAGACTGGGCCGACTTGAGCGCGCTGCCGGTGCAGCGAAGCTAACAGTGACGAGCGGTTCACACCTGAGGTGAGATATCCGCTCTTCCAGAGGTAGTCGATCCGACGCTGCCACCTAGCCGTGAAACGGTCCCTATGCCAACGGTTTTCGCCTGGGCATGGTGGGCTGGGCAGCCGGTTGGATACTTCGAACTTCAACTCTCCGTACTCGTCGAGGATCAGCGTCGATCCGCCTTCCAATTCGATCTGCATGTCGCGTGGCATGCCTTTCGGTGCGTCAAGGCCGTACGAGTTAAGCTCCGGCACGGTCAGCTTCAGGTACTGCCCGCATTCGACGACGGTTTCCCGGATCTGGAAGCCGTCTTCCGGCGAGACGCGCAGACATGGCCTGACACTCCTGATCCGCGTGTAAGCATTTGGGTTGAGGCGCAATACGCCACGGTTGTTCCACACATGGCGGAACATCTCTGTGGTGTCGCTCTGCAGTCCGCTGAAATGGGTTCCTTCCCGCGCGAGTTTGCGGTCAGGTGTGCACCAGCATCCGGTACTGCTCGCCGATGCCGGCTTGATTCCGTACTGCCCCATAACAGTCACAAGGGTGTCCCGTAGCCGGTAGCGGCTGTCGTCAGCACGGACCTGGTAATCGGCGGTGAGCAGCGCACTGAGGAAATCGCCGAACAGAATGTGGATAGGGGGCGTGTAATCGATAGCGCGAATGCACATCGTCAACATCAGATCGGCAATTTCGGAGCCGGTTTCGGCGGCGACACCGACATCGATCAACGAGTTCGGACCCTCTCCCAGTCGTTCTATGCGGTCCACCCACGCGGAGAGAAATGCACGCATAACCGCAGCGACGAGCACCTCGCCGCGACGGTGCTCCTCCAGGTACTCAGGCCTGTCCAGGATTTGGGTGTCGGGTGCGATTTCGACCGAACGTCGCAACGCATCGGCCCGAATGCCGGTGCCGCCACGCATGTTGTCGGCGAGCTTGAACAACGCGGTGTCGCGCAGGCGCTCCCACGTCAGTGTGGAGCGCTTGACCAGTCCAACTGGTGTCTCTGATTCCTCGTCAGCTATGGGGCGGACCAGATGCCTCACTACTTCCGGCAACGAGAAGACCGAAAGCAGCGCGACGATGTCGGCGAAGGCCTCATGCAGGGCGGCCTGATCGGGCGACGAGGGAGACATGAAATTCTCACGCAACCCGTCGAGCAGAGCATGGGCTGTCTCATGGGCGACAACGTCATGCGACATACACAGGAACATCGGTTCGTCGCCGCGCAGGTAGCCGAACAGCAGCCCCTCGGCCTCCGGTGAGTAGAAGGCGTTGGCATCCTCGAACGCGTGAGGCATCACCTTGAGTTGATGTCCGCGAATTCCCCAGCCGACGCGGCGGCCCAGCGCGAATTCGAAACGCAGCAGCGTCCGCATCACTATCGCGTAGACGTTCCACGCCTGAAATCGCGGGTCGCTCAAGATCGCTGCCCGCGTGGCCGGGGCACGGATGTCTGCGCTGCCCCGCGCCGATGCCGGGCGGTACATCTTGCCGGTGGACGAGTCGTAGTCCATCACGTACACCGAGCAGCCCATGGGCCCGTCTTCAAGATCTTCCCAGGGCAACGTGACCACGGCGGTCACCACATCGCCACCCGGGGTGACGACGCATGGGTCTTGGGCGACTATCTCGATGCGCCGCGTGCGCACCGCCAAATCGTCGCATAATCAGCCACGCCGTGCGCACGCCATCGAGCGTTGCGGCCGGCACCGTCAGTCATCTGAGTAGTCGATTACGCTATTGCGCTCACTCGACCGGTGAAAAGATGCCGCTACAACTGCTTCGTAAGCGCAGGGAGTGTCGAATCGACATGCCGACGATTAACGGGCTGACATACTTCGAAGTCCAGTTCGACGAGGCCGGCAGCCTCACCGCTGACGGCGGTCTGCGTGCTGCCGTCGCAGGCGGCGGCATCTCCGATCTGTTCGTGATGTCCCACGGCTGGAACAACGGCATCGAGTCTGCCCGCGATCTATACAACGCGATGTTCAAACTGCTGGCCGAGCAACTGGGCGCGCACCGGGCCGCCTGCGCCGCGGTGGGAATCTTGTGGCCGTCCCTGCTGTTCCCCGAAGACGACCCGAGTACGAAGTCGGCGCCGTCCACGGGCGCGCAGCTAGCCGCAGCGCTGGCGCCCGCGTTTCCTGACAAGACCAAGCAGCTGACCACCCTGGGAGAGCTTCTCGACAAGCAGCCACAGCGGCTCGACAAACTCACCGAATTCCACTCGCTGGTAGCCGAACTCGTCACGACCGATCCGTTGGGCAGCGAAGACGCCGGCGAATCGGCGCTCCTGCGAGCCGACACAATCACCGTTTTGGGCCACGCAGCAGCGATGGCATCCGCACCGGCCCCCGCAGCAAGGGACCGGGGTAATCCGTTCGCCGGGCTGTGGTCAGGAGCACGGGAGCTGCTGCGCACCATGAGCTACTACGAAATGAAGAACCGCGCCGGCGTGGTGGGCCAGAACGGGCTTGGCCCGTTGCTCGGCGGCCTGGGCGGACCTGGCGGCACTCCACGGGTCCATTTGATGGGCCACAGCTTCGGCGCCCGCCTTGTGGCATACGCACTAGCTGGTCTACCGGACGGCCAGACCGGCGCTTCAAGCCCCGTTAAGTCGCTGACGCTGCTCCAGGGCGCCTTCTCGCATTTCGCATTCGCCTCGCCTTTGCCCATCGACGGCGGGCGCAACGGTGCCTTGGCCGGCTTAAGTGACCGCGTCGACGGGCCGCTCCTCGCTACATTCACCGACGCCGACCGCGCTGTGGGTTGGTGGTATCCGGCAGCGAGCATGCTTGCGCGCCAAGACAGTAAGGCAGCCTCCGATCTCGTCTACCGCTGGGGTGCGATGGGCCACGACGGCTATCAACAGAACCCGGCCGCGGCCATCACACCGATGGTGGCGCAGGGGCAGTCCTACGATTTCGCGCCGGGGCGGTTTTATGCCCTCGACGCCAACGCCGTCATCAAGGCCAACCAGTCGAAATTCAGCGGGGCGCACAGCGACATCCGCCACGCCGAGGTCCTGTGGGCCGTTCTGTGCGCCGCCGGCCTCGATCACTGATTCAGTCTAGGCCCGCCAAGCGTTTGAGGACGCGCGTTGTCTTGGGCTCCTCGCTGTCGTCGAACGTCAGCCCGCGAACCAAGACCTCATCCTCGAATGCGCGCTGTTGTTCGACGGCGTCACGCGTTCCGCTTGTCACCCGGATCGAGAGTTCGAGGTAGTCGAGGCCCCGGACGGTCCAGCGTTCCGCCACGACATCGGGCACACCGCCGAGCGAGAAATCTTTCCACTGCGTCGACGCGATCGGTCCAATGGCGTTAAGCCCTCCGAGCGCAACTGTGATGTCGGCGCATGCGCCCAGAAAGTCGCGCTGGGCGGCAGTAAACGCATCGGCGATGTGAGCCGTGTTCGCCAATGCGCGAGCAATGGTGTCACGCTCCAGATCGGCGACGGCCGATGCAGCGACCACATGGCGACGCCCGCACCAGTCGCCCTCGATCCGGTAATCCCCGGCGCCTGCGGGGACAACATCCCATGGTGGGACGAGCTGTGACCGCCGGCACGGCCGCAGCTTCACCGTGGAATCCCCCTTGCCGTTATCACGCCGTCGAAGCCGAAATATGACTCCAGCGCTCAACAGCGGCAGCGGCGGACGCGCTCCGTCGGTCAGGTCGTCGAGGAACCAGATCTCTCGATGTTTGCCGTCGACAAGTCCGAGCAAAGTCAGCGCGTGGGCGACGTCGCCCGCGATATTGACTTTTACCTCGATGACATCCGTGTCTGGCATCACCACTCCATTCAGCTCAAGCCGGCACGTCCGCTGCGATGACACCGTATGGCGATTCCTCTGCGCTAGCGTCATAGGACCATGCTGATCGGCGCAGGTTTCGATGCGATGTGGTCGAGCACTCTCAGATTCCCGATGACGTCGCGGCTTTCGCGCGCGGCGATCGCGCTGACGAACACCGCGATCGGGACGGGCGGACTGTAGATCAGCGCGCCCTGCTGCGCGACGTGCAGATCGCGGGCCAGGATCACGCCTGGATCGACGACGTCGGGTGAGGCGGCCAGCAGCGTCGCGAATCGCCAGGCGCTGTCGCGAAACGACCTGACTGCCTCGTTGATCAGCGCGATCTGCTGCTCCTGCAGCGCCGCGTACAGATCGGCCAACACTGGTGAGAGCTCGTTGATGTCTTCAACCACGCCGCTGATCTGGCTGGCCAACACAGCGTTGAGCCGGTTGAAATCCTCTTGGAGGGTGGGCAATTGAACACCCGCTGCGATGGTCTGCGCGACGATGCCGAGGTCAAGGCCAATATGCGCGTTGATCCCGCCCAGCATGTGCTGCACGATGATTGGCTCTGTGCGTTGCGCCGCGTCGAACGTCACCTGCCAGGAATGTGTCGGCTTGCGGTACTGGCGCGGATGAAAGAAGCCGTTCATCGCCGCGAAATAGCGCCCTGCGAATGCGACGTCGAAGCGTTCCATCCGAGGACCGTCCTCAAAACCTCCCTGCTCGAGCGCGACTTTCACGGCGATGGTGACCCGCTTATACAAAGCCGCGAAGTAGCCCAAGCGGCTGGACGCCTCAATGGACCATCTGATGATCGAGTCGAGCGCCTCGACCACCTCGTCGATCGTCGTCACGTTCGGTATGGGCGCGGGAGGCGGCGTGGTTCTTGGCATGTCCCTTCCTTTCCGGACAGATCTGCAAGGCGCCGAACGACGCTGGTGCCGCTCACAGCTGAGCAGATGCTAGCCGCCTGACGTCATCTCGCGCGCTGTACGCCGCAAAATCAGGTAGTCGCGTCAGTGACCCAGGCCCGCGCGACATGGCCAGATTTGTCGCCATCCACGCACGCGTCAATCGCGGAAAATCTTGTCCAGTGGGATGGAGCGTTCCAGCATGCCGAACGTCTCCTCGCCGTCCCACCGGTAGCGCACCGCCGCCTGCTGCAGAGCCGGGAATGTCGGCATCTCCTTCTTGAGCGCCTGCGACGAGAACATCTTGTCGTCGTGATAGATGTCATGCGTGGATAGCACTGTCTCCCCCGCGATCCGCACTGTGCCGCGATCTGTTTCGAGTACCACGGCCACGTCTTCACCGAGAGGCTGCAGCCTCGTCAGCCACGGCGCCTCGATCACCCGCGCCGGTATCAGCGCACCGTCGCCGCCCTCGAACAGATAACCTTCGTTGAACGTTGGCTGGCCGTCGGGACGCGGCGGATATGCGATGTAGCCGAACGCCCGGCCGCTCGGAAACAATGCCTACTGCCACGCGTGGCCCCAGAATCCCGCCAGCCTGCGCACGCCCTGCCGCCTGATGCGTAAGCCGGTACCAGTGAAACTGCGTTCGTCGTCACCGACTTTCACCGAACCCCTGGCCCGGAACAACTGCTCATAGCGAGAGCCCCCCATGTAGTCGCCCTCGACGGAGGTCTTCAGCGCTGACCCGGACTCCGCGGAAAGCGCTCCCCTGCACCCACGGCGGCACCGCCATCGTGGCCTCCACGGAAAAACTCACGTCAACCAGGGGCCCGTCCTTCTTGCCGTCGATGAGGTCCGATGACGATGTCTGCACTGCCTTTCCGTCGAAGGTCATCGTCCACATGTCGAAGGGCTCGATGCACCGGAACCCGAGTCCGCCGGCGCCGAGCACCGTCGAGCGCCCGTCGGGACCTTCAGAAGGCCACGACTGTCCGTTCTCACGCAGCCGATAGATCCGCCCGTCCGCGAAGGCGACATTGACCTGGATGTCGTGCGCTTCCCAGTTCGCGGCGACCGCCTCGATGCCCACACGCGGCAGGCCGACCGCACCGCGATCGTCGACGACCCAGAAGCTCACCGAGTCGCGCATCTCCGGATTGTCCGGAGATCGCCCACCGCCTCGCCGCACCAGGTCGATCGAAGATCTGGTTGGGTGTCGGTGACATCCCGACCGGCGATTCGAACCTGCATGCGGCTACGTCTGCCTTTCGCCACTCTTCCCCGCATCGCCCACGATGCGTCACTGTGACGAATAGCGATGGGGCAACTGGCTATTTGATATCCCGCGGGCCACGTCTTCGGCGGGATTGTTCGCCGCGCCGCGTCATCAAACCATGACGGTCTCGGCTGTCGCCGTCTATGCGGGACTGCGGCGCCCGCACCACGGCTAGGCCTGAAGTGGATCGATCAACCGCACGCCCGCAAATCGGCTGAAGTCGACATCGGTGGAAACTAATTCGGCCCCGTGTTCAATTGACAGAGCAGCGAGATGGGCGTCACTCGTCAAATTTCCGCCGGTACCCAGCGGGGCGAGTATTCCGCGGAGCAGAACGTGATGGCGTTCTGTCGGATGTACGACGGTAACGCATGGCTGCTCCAACCATCCGTTTACAAGGTCGAAAGCCTCGTCAACAGTCAGGGTCCGTTCGAATGCGGCTGCGCGGGTCGACAGCCTGACAAACCCGATGAGTACCTGCCACGCGAAAGCGATTGTCTCCGAACCGGATAGAGCGGTATTCAGCCAGTCCCTGGCCTCTTTGTGGCGAGGCGAGGACTCATCGATTGCGTATATGAGGACGTTCAGATCCAGCAGTTTCACTTGCGTAGCGCGAGCTTGCGTAAGGTCTCGGCGTCTTCGTCGGCAGCGACCAGCGCCAAAGCCTTATCGAGGTCGAACCCCGGGCGCAGACCCATATCGCGAGTCGGGATGCGGTAACGACGGCGGGTAGGTTCGCCACTCAATCCCCGGCGCACGGCATCGTTCAGGACTGCCTTGAAAGACGTCCCCCGCTCACGCGCGGCGCGTTGCAGCGCGGCAACGACGTCCGGGTCAAGCGTCACCGTGGTTCGCATCATGCAATCATATCACCGATTCTTATGCTGTCATGATGTCGACGATTCTTCGCTGAGTGACCGTGCCGGTCGAATAGACAGCTCAATTTCCGCGCGGTGATGCCCCGCATCGGGGCCAGCGCAGGCGTCGCCGAAGCACGACCCGCTCTCGGCCAGCTCCAAGGCGAGTGCCAATCGATCGGAGGCAGGTGGGTCGCGACTACCTCGCAGCCAGCGCCGGCCAGCCCCGCATGCTCGTCGGCTACGTGCTTCTACAACGTAGCCGGTACCCGCGTACAACGACCAGATGAACAACGTCGGTGACGTCCAAGGAACCTTTGTGCGTAAGGGCGGAAGGTGGGTGCGAGACAGCTAGGCGAGTGGTCCACCTCCCGCACGCTAGATGAAATGCCTGTCGCGGCGGCCGCCCTCACTCGTAGTTGATGTCG